>NZ_AP023366.1:3104697-3454394 GCF_015097055.1 Effusibacillus dendaii | reverse complement strand
TGCAATTCATCTTGTAATATTTGTTTAAGATCGGGAGTGTAAAACTGAAAGTTGTTTTTCCCCTTTCTTTTCGCATATATCATCGCGGAGTCCGCGTTTCTGATCAATGTTTGTGCACTATCTCCATCAAACGGGTATAAGCATATTCCGATACTCGCAGTAATATAGGCTTCATACTGATCCAATGTTAAAGGGGCAACCAGTTCATTAAGGATTTGCTGCGCAACTTCTGCGGCATCTTTTTTACCGCTATTTTTTAGCCAGACAATAAATTCGTCCCCTCCTTGTCTGGAAAGGAGGTCTTCCGGACGCAAGCAGTTTTTAATTCTTTCTGTTGCTTTCTTAATTAATGTGTCGCCCGTATCATATCCTACGGTACCGTTTATGGCTTTAAACCGATCAAGATCAATATATAATATTGCAAATTCCTGCTTTCTACAGCTGGCCTCTTCTATTTCCATACAAAGGTTCTTATGAAAAAGATACCGATTCGGCAGATCCGTTAAGGTATCATGATGTGCCAGATAGGATACCCTCTCTTCTGATTTTTTTCTTTCCGTTATATCAATGATAGTACAAATCGTTCCATCTTTCGAACCGTATACGGTTCTTGAGGCAAAAACCTCTACATAAATAATACTTTGATCTTTTTTAACACCCCTGTATTGATATTGCAAACCTAAAGCTTCATCTTCCTGTTGCTCGCGCATTTTTTCGGAAACCATCGGCCAATCCTCCGGATGAACCAAAACAGATGGTTCTAACCCAATTAACTCCGTTTGCTCATACCCAAACATTTCAGCCAGCCTTGGATTTGCGTAGACGATCCTCATGTCTTGAATGTTATAAACTCCAACGAGAGAGTTTTCGATCAAACTGCGGTATTTGGACTCGGCTTCCATCAAATCCAGTTCTGTCTGCTTACGTTTTGTAATATCTTTTAAGATTCCATATACACCGACAATTTCATTGTCCACAATAATAGGCACATTGGCAACATTCAGTTCGGCTAGTTGCCCGTCTTTCCGGAATACCGTTGTGTCATAATTTGTAGTCGTCCCATTTGCTGCAGCAAGAAAGTGACTCATTGTATTATCCAGTTGATCTGGATGGACAAACGGGATGAAGGAAGTGAAAAGAAGCTCCTCCGCTCGATATCCGTATATCTCTATCACGGTGTTTGCTCTTAAAAAACGGCCTTCCAAATCAAACGTCAGTATAAGATCCGGATTCTGATCAAAGAGCGACTTATAATACTGCTCCATTGTTTTTAATTGTTTTGTTTTGGCAGACATTTTTTTGGCGATACATACACCGCATTTCAAAAGTACCAAGATGAGGAATGCTCCCGTTCCAAGCGCTATCGCCAAATGGGTGTTGTCTAAAGGAGCTTGCCCAGTTTGATTTTGGGAGTTCATCATTCCTACAAAGTACGTCAACCATATTCCTACACCTATTGCGATTGAAGCACTTAACCAAAGTATTCTCTTCATTCGTTTAGCCCCTGTTTCATATCACAAAATCAATGTTATACTAGGATATACTCCATCTTACAAAAGGTCTGATCTTATCTGCATCCTTAATTTTAATAATTTGTCGCTATTTAACTAGCTAGTTAGTTTAGTTTCTCCTGAAAAAGTCGATATTTGAGGGAATGTGTTCTCTCGTCACTTTCCCGGAGCGTTTGTTTTCCTAGATTATTCCTTATTTTGCTTCCTTTTTGAGCATGATTGCCGCTCTGTTGAGGTTATGTGCCAAAATTCCAAACCCGACCCAGCTTCCCAGCTTTTTGAGCCAACAAGGCCCCGATACCTGCTGCGGCCCAAGGAGTGCTGACGCGGACTACCCCACAGTCGGTGAGTTCCGTTTCATTCTTTTTGCTGCCGAAACCGCGATCTGTGGCTACGGCATTGGGCGCTTTCCCGAATCGCCGGATATGTTCTTCAACAGCCAGAACCAGCAATTCGTCATCCGATGGGTTTCCCTTATACACGGCGTATCCAGTGACAAAGCCACTTTCCGTCTCGTCGATACGGACTTTGTATCCGAATTCGGTCGCTTTCGCCAGTTTGCCCTTTTTGATCGGGCGAGCTTCCCGGTCAAAAAAGCTAACGATGCGATCTGGAATCACTCTGGTTCCCGAGACCACCTGCCTGGCTTGGTTCAGCAGCTTTTCGGTCAAGGCAATCGCATCCGTTACCTTTTGTTTGCTTTGATTCAGGGCGTTCTTGCCTTCGTCCCGCATCTTTTCAACCACGGATTTCGCTTTGTCGCAGACGGCTTCCGTCACGTCAATGACTTCTTGGGTGATCTTATCCACTTCCTCCCAAGACTTACGGGTGCGGCGGCGGAGTACCTTGGCGATAGACAGGATTTTTTCCTTAATCTCGCTGGTCCGGTCTTCAAAGTCCTGCGCCGCATGGGAAGCGACTTTCCGAATCTTCTGGACCAGACGAGTGATGACCCGGACACCATCCTGCAGGAGCGTAGCATCGGTTGGATGATGAATGTCGGATTCCACAACTGTAGTATCAGTGCGTAGCTTGCGATGTTTGAGAACTTCTTTTTCTTTCAGTTTCTGGAGTAACGCTTCGTTGATCTGCTCTACGACTTGGTCCCCAACCTCTTTGACAAGAGACTCGTAGCCCGGATTGTACTTGCGTTTCAGCACCATAAGGCACAAATATTTTTCGATGGGATACGTGGGACGACCCATCTTCGTCTTCGTCGGATTTCAGACTTAGTAACCTCCCCACAAGAAGGATTTAATAATAAAAACACACCCATTTATCATGAATCATATACAATCTGACAAGTTAAAATCTATAGAAACTAATTTTGTTACACGAATGTTACATCAATGTCATAGAATGGTCACTTTAATGTAACACAATGGTCACTTTAATGTAACACAATGGTCAAATTAATAGAATACAATGTTTTCAGAGAATTCTTTACATAATCTGGTCTGATCCGTGTATCTGACCAGAACATCATCTTCACTAGAGCGATTTTTATTGAATACTCTAGATTCGGTTAGTATTCAATTGCTACTTGATATTTACCTAGACGCTAATAAATACCATTTAGATCAGATTGTTGAGTTACCCATGTCTCAAAAACTTATTGAGTCATGGGTAACTCTTTTTCTAAGTTTGAGGGTAGATTCTTTTTACAAAATAACAATACCCTCCCCTTATGCCTTCTTGGCGAGGTGGAGGGCAATCTTTTTCATGTTCTGGGAGGCGGCTGTAAGTAACGCCTGTTCCAACGGTTTGGACTTTCCGCGGAAACGACAATAGCGAAACCCATGGAGCTCTTTGGCATCCGCAAAGCTTCGCTCAATCATTTCTTTTCTCTTTTGGTAAAGATGTACTTATCAATAAACCGGAGCAGATGGTCTTGCGGAACAAGCTCTTCAATGCAAACCAGTTCGTATGAATTCTGACGTTCAGTATGTGTACGAAACATATAACCCCCCCTAATATACCTATTATTATAGCATAAATGTAAAATATTGGAAGTTAAGAATAAGAAAAAAGCCTGTTGAGTTTCTCAACAGGCTGATTTAGATGATAATTTTGTGAGCCTGCCCTTGGCGAAGTAGAGCAACGAGGCTCGAATCTACCGTATATAGAGTAAAAGAGGCCGTTAAGCGACCTCTTTTTTTCACCTCATAGTGATATGCTCAGAAAGCCGTGTGCTGAGAACTTACGAAGTGTAGAATCGGAATGTGTTTCCTCCTGCTTGTTTTGCCATATAAAGGGCCCTGTCAGCCTGTTTAATAAGAGTTTCTGGATCTTCCCCATCGGTCGGATAAAGTGAGATGCCGATACTTGTAGTATTATTGAAAGCATTATCCTCAATTTGCCAGGGTTCCTGTATGGACTCTAGTATTCGGTTTGCAACCTGGACTGCATCGTTTGGGGTTTGAATGTTTGGTAAGAGAACGACAAACTCATCGCCCCCAATTCGTCCAACCGTATCTTGTTCCCGTACACATGCTCGAATCCGTTCTGCAAATCCCATTATAATCTGATCTCCCACATCATGGCCAAAAGTATCATTGATACTTTTAAACTTGTCACAATCCAGATAAAAAACCGCAAGAGAGAGTCGATTTCGTTTTGCGTTTTTGATTGCTTGATCAACTCGGTCCTTGAAAAGTCGGCGGTTAGGAAGATCCGTAAGGGCATCGTGATACGCTAAATGCAAAAGGCGTTCCTCAGCATGTTTGCGTTGAGATACATCGCGACTAACACCGACAACCTCGAAGATATTTCCTTGTTCGTCAAAAACGGGTGTGACATATGTCTCTAGCCATATATAACTTCCGTTTGAATGTTTTCTGCGTACCTCGTAGGAAACTGGTTGTCTCTCACTAAATAATTCTTCAAACCTAGATTTTACGATATGGAAATCCTCCGGATGAATCATATAATAGATGGATTTTCCAATAAACGTTTCAGGTTCGAAACCCAGCACAGAGTGGTGGGCTGGAGACGCATACGTAATAGCACCATCCACAGTTACTACTCGTATTACATCCGCTGAATATTCAGCGATAAGGCGGTATTGCTTTTCACTCTCTTGCAATGCCTGTCGAGTGGCAATTCGATCTCGAATATCTCTGGCAACAACTACAACATTTTCCACCTTATTTTCATCGGTTAAAACGGGGATTGCAGTAGCTTCAACCGGAATTGTAGAGCCATCCTTGCATTGGTAATGAAATATAACTTGGATTGACGTTTTTGTCTGAAACATTTCTTTGAATTTGGTAATCAGTTCCGCAATATCGGGAGGGTGAACCAAATCAAGGGCAAGATTTCCTTCTATTTCATTGATGTCGAACCCGAGAAGTGTTTTGTGAGATGGGGAGACGTACTGTACGACTCCGTTTACGTCAAGTACTATAATAAGGTCTTTCATATGTTCAGAAATCAACCGATAATTTTCTTCACATGCAGCTAATTGATCCTCCATTTGTTTCCTTTCGGTGATATCTTTGGCAATCCCGTAAACTCCAACGATTTCTCCATCCATAACGATAGGGATATTGGTAATATCCAGGTAAATAACATCGCCATTTTTATTATTGATCGCAGACCTATAGTGCTGAGATTCTCCTTGGATAGCTTTTTGAAGAACCCTCATTATGTCTTCTTTTAGATCTGACTGAAGCAAAGTCATAAAGGACATTTGTTGTATTTCTTCTTTTGTATATCCGACCAGTTTTTCACCGGCGGGATTTATACTTGTAAAATTCCCGTTTAAATCTAAGGAAAATATAGGGTCGGGATACTGCTCAAATAAGTACTTATACCATTGCTCCTGATTAACGATTAAATTTATCGTCATTCCCTCCTTCACATCAATCGGTTCGAAAACAGATGCAGTATTTAAATCCAGTGGAATAACCCTTAAAGGTGTCTGAGGAGTAAGTCATAAGATGAAGTAACCATGGGGATTAGTATGTTACCACTGAAAGGTAAACGGACATAAAAAAGCAAACTACTTATTTAAATAATTTTTGAAATTGATTAAGAAACTTCAGTATCATAGTATGTATACCCTTCGAGACCAAAAAGGACCCATTCATGGTACAATTTGTGCCTCAATACCCTCGTTTCATTGCCTGTTTTATTGATTGGATGAAATAGTTTGCCGATTAAGATAACCACTTTTTGGTAACGCGTCCTCAAACCCATAAGTTTTGACTTAAGTTTTCGTTAGCGGAAACTGATTCAGAAACTGGACATTTGAGTTAATAGATCCGCAAATAAAGTTTACACGTAACATGTAACAAACATGTGACAAACATGTGACAGACGTGTAACAATTGGACAATGTAACCGCAACCAATAACAGCAAGATGCTTTCGGTGATGTTTTGGTTTATAAGGACGTGCTGGTAAGGTAATTAAGCTCTTGTAAGCTTGGAATATTCGGAACAGATAGTCTAGGTAGTTTCCCCTGAAAAAGTCGATATTTGAGGGAATGTGTTCTCTCGTCATTTTCCTGGAGTGTTTGTTTTCCTAAATTATTCCTTATTTTGCTTCCTTTTTGAGTATGATTGCCGCTCTGTAAAGGTTATGAGCCAAAATTCCGAACCCTCTTTTTCAAATCGCATGTGACTGATGCAAAAGCTTGATAAACAAGCCGTGCATCCTTATTTGGGCCAGCACTAAATCCAATTATTTTCACGATTAAACAGATCGACTAATAAGCATACGTATGGCCATTTCTGGTCCACTCTCACGTATGTTAAATCACTCACTACCGCTTTCAATTGTTCTTCTTGCTGAAACTCACGATCCAGTTCATTTGCGATTGCAGATTCATTACAAGGCTTAGACTGCGGTTTAAATTGGGCTACCGTATAGGTCGAGACAAGGCCATTTTCCTTCATTATTTTACCGATTTTTCTTCTGGAAACGGTATGGCCTAGCTTTTTCAGTTCGACCTTGATCTTTCTTGTTCCATAGTTCATACGACTCGCTTGGAAAATCTCTTCGATCAACTGAACCCGTTCATCTTCCGACTGCTTTTCTTTTGCTTCATAATAAAACGTGCTTCTTGGTAGTTGTAGGACTTTGCACATTGCTGATACCGAGTAATTGTGTTGGTTGTTCCGAATCACATTTACTTTCGTCCCATGATCAGCGCGGCTTGCTTTAAAATGTCGTTCTCCATCAATAGTTGCTTATTTTCTTTTCTAAGCTTTGCTACTTCAATTTCAAGTGGGGACCGGTTGTCCTTTTCCTTAAAAGAACCTGATGAACGGCTTTGTTTAATCCATTTGTCGAAAGCGGAGGGAGTGAGTTGATATTCCCGAATGATATCCTTCCTGGGTTTCCCGTTTTCGTACAGTTGTACCATTTGTTTTTTGAATTCGTCTGTAAACGTTCTTCGTTCTGATCGTGTCATGTAGATACTCCCTATCATGTAATAGTATAAATCTACTTGACCTTAAAATTTCTGTCCAGTTAAGTGTAGCCGATCCATGACAAACTCGTTGTCAGAAGTCAGTGTAATCGTAAACCTCATTGCAACTCCCAGTCCTCTCTCAAATTTTATTTTTGCACATCATTTCCATATCCCTCTATTAAACTCCTTCTCTAATCATGAAAAATAAACAAAACAAAAACAAAAACGGAACACACATTCTGACTATGCACTTTGCTCAGTCTGCCCTTCAAACACGAACATATGTGTGGTATACTAAAATTACCAAACGAATGTTCGGAGTGATTGAGAGATGGCTAAAGCAGAAGCGATTTCCTTAATTCAATTTCAAAAGCTGTTCGGTACGGAGGAAGACTGCGCCTCCTACATGATGCATAAACGCTGGAAGGATGGATTTTCCTGTCCCAAATGTGAGCACAGCAGCTATTACTACATCAAAACACGCAAACTCTACGAGTGCAGCAAATGCCATTACCAGGCATCCATCACTGCCGGAACACTTATGCATAAGACTAAACTGCCTTTGACAGTCTGGTTTTGGGCCATCTATCTGGTGGCGCATGACAAGCGGGGAAGATCCGCTTTATCGCTGGCCGGCGTGCTCGATTTGAATTACCGTACGGCACTTCATATGCTGCGAAAGATCCGCGCTGCGATGAAGGACAGGGACTCGGGTTACCTGCTTTCCGGCGTCGTCGAAATGGACGATGCCTACTTCGGTGCCCCGCGCAAAGGAAAAGACGGCCGCGGAACAAGCAAAACGAAAGCCGTCATTGCTCTCTCGAAAGACGGAAACAACCATCCGGCCTATCTGCGTATTGAGGTGATCGATCAGGTCACCATCGAAGAGATCAGCCGCGTTGCTCAATCCTGCATTGTATCTGCTAACTTAAAAGTACGCCACCGCGCTCATTGAAAATTCCCCCACCCCAACCGATAAACCTTACGAAGCAGAAATTAGCGACGTGAGGAGCCGGGAGAGATGATCACCTTGATTCAGAAACAGAATATCCTATAGATGTACTACCGGGAGGGGAAGTCCCAACGTGAGATTGCCAGATTAACAGGCGTCGATCGGAAAACGATCGGAAAATACATTGAGCAATATGAGAAGCAGCGAAGGGAGTTGGAACAAAGCGGGAATCCGGAGGATGCGGGAGTTCTGATTCGAGCGATCGTGGAAGCGCCGAAGTATACGGTAGGACATCGACCCGCACGGAAGTTAACCGAAGAGATCGAAAAGGAAATTCAACGACACCTGGACGAAAACGAAGAGAAGCGGAGGCGAGGCCAACATAAACAAGTCAAAAAAATGATTGATATTTATGAAGCGTTGGTTGCCGAAAACATGGACATCAGTTACAGCAGCGTCAAGCGTTTCATTCGGTTAAAGGTGGAGAAACCACAGGAAGCCTTCATCAAGGAGCGCTACTTGCCGGGCAACGTGTGCGAATTCGACTGGGGCGAAGTGAAATTGACAGTCAATGGCAAGCTGCAGACGTTTCAGATGGCGGTATTTACGCCGGCCTATAGCAACTACCGATATGCCTATTTGTTTACCAAACAGACGACGGAATGCTTTCAAGAGGCGCATGCGCTGTTTTTTCAAGAGGTAGGCGGCGTATTCCAGACGATGGTGTATGACAACATGAAAGTCGCGGTGAAACGCTTTGTCGGTACGGAAAAACAACCGACCGACGGGCTTCTACAGTTGTCCATTTATTACGGGTTCCGTTTTCGATTTTGCAATATCCACAGCGGCAACGAGAAAGGCCATGTGGAACGGAGTGTGGAAGTGGTTCGCCGCAAAGCGTTCGCCTTCCGGGACACCTTCGACACCCTGGGCGATGCGAATCGGTATGTGCATGAGGTTTGCATAAGACTGAACGGTAAACCGCAAGATACCCGGGACGGCTGCACCGCTGCGGAGTGTTTCGAACAAGAGCGTCCCTCCCTGCTGGCCTTGCCGCCAATGTTCGATGCAGCCCGTACCGTACATGCCCGGGTAGATAAGTATGCTACCGTCGTCGTGGACCAAAACCATTACTCCGTGCCGGATCATCTGGTTGGCAAGCTGGTCCTGGTCAAGATTTACTCGAACCGTATCCAGTGCTTCTACCAAGACTACAAAGTCGCGGAACACATCAGGCTTACCGGTAACCACGAATGGCGGCTGGAACTTGATCACTACCTGAACACGTTAAAGAAGAAGCCTGGTGCGTTCGCCGGTAGCGCGGCGCTGCAGCAGGCCCCACAGAAAATTAAAACGATGTACGAAAAGCATTATACCAGACGCGAGAAGGAATTTGTAGAGTTGTTGCAATTTATGCAAACCAGTGCAAGCTTAGCGGAAGTAGAGCACGCGATCGATGAACTGTGCCACATCCACCCGAGCCATGTCACGACCGACAAGATTAAAGTCCTATGCGCCAGAAGCCGGGAAACGGCTCCGCCTGCCGCGACGCTTTCGCAGACAGCGCAAGAGATTGCGGAGCGTGCGAAAGCGCATTTGCGTGCATACGACGACCTGTTTCAAACCCATATATCTGCACCGGAGGAGGCCATCGCATGAGTCATGCACCGCGCAAAGCGTGGAAAGAAGCCATTTTGGAATACAGCAAAGAACTGCGGCTCCCGATGATTCGCAAGCATCTGGATGAGCACGTCCAAGAGGCTAACCAGCGGGACGCCTGCTACGAAGAGTTTCTGGCGCAGCTCTTGGAGAAAGAATGTGATGCCCGGCGGGAGGCTTCCCGGTACAACCGGATTCGGATCGCCGAATTCACGCACAAGAAATATTTGGAGGATTTGTCGATCCAGGATCTGCCCGAGGACGCGCAGAAGAAGCTCAAGCTGCTCAAGACCCTGGAGTTTATCCCGGAAGGACGCAACGTCATTCTGGCAGGAAATCCGGGTACTGGCAAAACTCATGTCGCCATCGGGCTTGGTATGAAAGCCTGTCTGGAAGGCTACAAAGTGTGGTTTACAACCATCCCCTTGCTCGTCAACCGGATTAAGGAATGCCGAGCGGAACAAACGCTGCGCGTGTTTCAGAACCGCTTTGAGAAGTATGATCTGGTGATCGCCGATGAGATGGGATATATCTCGTTCGACAAAGAGGGCTCGGAACTTCTGTTTACCCACTTATCCCTCCGCGCCGGCCGGAAGTCGACGATTATTACGACGAATCTGTCATTTGAGCGCTGGGGTGAGATTTTTCAGGATCCGGTCATGACCGCTGCGATGATCGACCGACTGACGCACCAATCCTACATCGTGAACATGAACGGTAATTCGTACCGCATGAAAGAAACGAAGGAGTGGCTCTCCAAGCAGCAACTGGCGTAAAAGCATGAAGGAAATCGAATGGCGCGTCAAGCTGGGGCTTGAACCGGAGTTACCATTTTGATTCTATGGTTGATTCCCTCACCCAAGCTAAGTTCCAATTTTCACAGGTGGGGGAATTTTAAATGAGCGAATGGCGGAATTTTCAGTTGACAAATACACTGCATAGAGCCGGGGACTACGATTGTTTCAGACGGCCACAGTTCCTACAAACCGCTGGCGGAAATCGGCTATATCCATGAGTCAAAAGCTTATTACAAAGAAGACAAAGAAGATTTTCTCAAGATGCTTCACAATATCATTGGCAATGTGAAAGCCTACATTCAGGGGACGTATCACGGACTGGGGCCGGCATACATTCAGTCGTATTTCGATGAGTTCTGTTTTCGGTTTAACCGTCGATTTAATCCGAACGAAATCTTCGACCGCCTTTTGAATGCATGTGTTTTAGCAGATCCTCATCCGATGTCCTGAGGCAAGTGCATAGTCAGAACACACATTCGCATCCGGTCGTTTTTATGATATTCTATGCTTGTACAACAGAATCGGCTCCATGGGGCGGGTCGCTCATCCTCATTCCCAATAGGAAAGGGGGTGATGCCATGACAGTATACGAAGTGTTGTCGTTGATGGTAACGTTCGGTACACTACTTGTTGCTATACTGTGCATTCTTCAACAAAAAGAAGCAGACCCTTCACCTCATGACTGTGGTCTACTTCTCAGCTGAAAATGAGCCGACTCCCTTGCAGGGGCGACTGTTGTATGATGGCGCGGGTACTGCAACATCCGCGCTTTTTAATCTTTGTATTTAACACGTATTTTATCACAAGCCTCAGCAAATGCAAATTGCCCGCCTGCATAACCCGAACCGTATCCTCCAACGCCATTGGTCACACGTTGCTAATCCCAATTCAGCGCGTCTTTGGCAGCGTCTTTCACTTTTTCAAAAAAGGTTTTTTGCTGCTCGTTCGGTTTGACGCCGATTTCATCACCCAACTGGCGCAACAGATCTTTCTGTTTTTCGGTTAGATCGGTTGGCGTCAAGACGACAACACGAACATGCTGATCGCCATGCCGGGAACTGTTCAGTTGAGGCATCCCTTTGCCGCGCAAACGGAACGAAGTACCGGTCTGGGTGCCTTCCGGTATGCGAAGTTTCACTTTACCGTCAAGCGTTTGCACCTCAATCTCATCCCCTAACGCGGCCTGTACAAAGCTGATCGGCACCCGGCAGAACAGATCATCTCCGTCCCGCTCAAAAAACTCATGCTCCTGCACATAGATCACAATATACAGATCGCCCGGCGGAGCCCCTTTGTCTCCCGCCTCTCCGCCGCCGCTGATGCGAATGCGATTACCCGTGTCGACACCGGCTGGGATTTTGACGTTGATCCGTTTCCGTACCTTGACTTTGCCCTCGCCCCGGCATTCGTTACAAGGATCTTTAATGATTTGACCATCGCCGCCGCAGGCGGTACAGGGACGTCGGTTGACCATCCGTCCGAGCGGTGTATTCACCACCTGTTCCTGCATACCCGTCCCCCGGCAGACTGAACAGGTCTGCGGATGCGTACCCGGTTTGGCACCCGAACCATGGCAGGTCGGGCACTCTTCCGTACGGGGAATATCCAGTTCCCGTTCAATGCCACGGAACGCATCTTCCAGACTGATCTGCAGGTTGTACTGCAAATCGGCTCCACGGCGCGGCCCTCGCTGCCGCCCACCGCCGCCAAAAAACATGTCAAAAATATCTCCAAACCCGCCGCCAAAATCGCCGAATCCTCCCGCACCTGCACCGCCGCCGAACCCGGCACCCGGATCCGCGTGACCGAACTGGTCGTAGCGAGCTCTTTTTTCCTGGTCGGAAAGCACTTCGTACGCTTCCGTCACTTCTTTGAATTTGGCTTCCGCGCTCGGATCATCTTTATTCACATCCGGGTGATATTTACGGGCTAATTTTCGGTACGCTTTCTTTATCTCGTCCTCGCTGGCGTTTTTACTTACACCAAGCACTTCGTAAAAATCCCGTTTGCTCAAGGACGCCCCTCCCTTACTCGCAACTGTGATTCACCCTATACATAAACAAAACAAAACTTGGCTTCCGCCAAGCCTCTGGCGCAGGCGGAAGCCAAAGTTACACCCGCCAAAGTGCTTGTCGCTTTGGCGGGGCCGCTTGCATTTGATTCTCTACGCTTACTTCTCTTCTTTCACTTCTGTGTATTCGGCGTCAACGACCGTATCATCTTTCTTGCCTGCGTTTGCGCCCGCATCAGCGCCGCCCGCCTCCTGTGCCTGCGCCGCCTGTTCGTACAGTTTGATTGACAGTTGCTGCACCACTTGGCTCAATTCGTCCGATGCTTTCTTGATCGCTTCCGTATCGGTGCCATTCAGCGCTTCTTTTAATTTATCTTTCGCTGCGTTTGCTTTGTCGACTTCCGCTTGATCCACTTTTCCTTCCAGATCTTTCAGTGTCTTTTCAGTGGTATAAACCAGCGTATCCGCCGTATTCCGAATTTCCACTTCTTCCCGCCGTTTGCGGTCGGCGTCGGCGTTCATTTCCGCCTCTTTTACCATCCGCTCGATTTCATCCTTATTCAAGCCGGACGAAGAGGTGATCGTGATCTTCTGGCTCTTGCCGGTTCCACGGTCTTTCGCCGATACGTTTACAATTCCGTTTGCGTCAATATCGAATGTCACTTCGATCTGCGGAATGCCGCGCGGTGCGGGTGGAATATCGCTTAACGTAAAGCGGCCCAACGTTTTGTTGTCACGAGCAAATTCTCGCTCCCCTTGCAGAACGTGAATTTCCACAGAAGTCTGATTGTCTGCCGCCGTCGAGAACACCTGGCTCTTCGAAGTCGGGATCGTCGTATTGCGTTCAATCAGCTTGGTCATTACACCGCCCAATGTTTCAATTCCGAGTGAAAGCGGCGTCACGTCAAGCAAGAGTACATCTTTTACTTCTCCCGTCAGCACGCCTGCCTGAATGGCAGCTCCAACCGCCACCACTTCGTCCGGGTTAACTCCTTTTGTCGGTTCCTTGCCAATCAATTTCTTGATTGCTTCCTGTACAGCCGGAATCCGCGTCGAACCCCCGACCAGAATTACCTTATCGATCTGCGATGCCGACAAGCCCGCGTCACTCAACGCCTGGCGTGTCGGGCCGAGTGTCGACTCCACCAAATCAGCCGTCAATTCTTCAAATTTGGCACGCGTCAAATTCACTTCCAGGTGTTTCGGGCCGCTTGCGTCAGCCGAGATAAACGGCAACGAAATCGTTGTCGTCAAAACACCGGACAGCTCTTTTTTCGCCTTTTCCGCCGCATCTTTCAAACGCTGCATCGCCATTTTATCGTTTTTCAGGTCAATTCCCGTATCACGTTTAAACGTGTCGATCAAATATTGCATAATGCGCTCGTCAAAATCGTCTCCGCCCAGACGGTTGTTCCCGCTCGTTGCCTTCACTTCGAACACGCCGTCACCCAATTCGAGAATCGAAACGTCGAACGTACCGCCACCAAGGTCGTAGACAAGAATCGTGCCTTCTTCTTCTTTATCAAGACCGTAAGCGAGAGCGGCTGCCGTCGGCTCGTTGACAATCCGCAGCACTTCCAGACCGGCAATTTGACCCGCGTCTTTTGTCGCCTGCCGCTGCGAATCGTTGAAGTATGCCGGAACGGTAATCACCGCTTGCGTAACCGTTTGACCCAGATACGCTTCTGCGTCCGATTTCAGTTTTTGCAAAATCATCGCCGAAATCTCCTGCGGCGTGTACTCTTTGCCTTCCACTGTTACTTTATGGTTGGTGCCCATATAACGCTTAATCGAGATGACCGTATTTTCCGGATTGGTGACAGCCTGCCGTTTTGCCACGTCACCTACCATTCGTTCGCCATTTTTGATCGCCAAAACAGACGGAGTGGTGCGGCCTCCTTCCGCGTTCGGAATGACAACCGGTTCTCCGCCTTCCATCACGGCAACGCAAGAGTTTGTTGTCCCCAAGTCAATGCCTATTACTTTGCTCATCGTATAAGCCTCCTACAGCAATTAGTAATCACACATACATAAATCAAATCTAGCAGCAAGGAATTCGAGAAGCGCCATCTACTCTGCCACTTTCACCATTGCGGGACGTATAACCCGCTCATGCATCAAATACCCTTTGCGAAGTTCTTCCACGACCGTGCCGGATGCGTGTTCATCGCTTGGCACCTGCATGACCGCTTCGTGCAGATTTGGATCAAACGGCAGACCCACCGCCTCAATCGCTTTCAAACCTTCTTTTTCCAAACTGCTTTGCAGTTGGCGGTAGACCATTTCCACACCTTTTTTGAGCGATTCAGCATCTGATGTATCCGCCGCCAAAGCAAGCTGGAAATTGTCCAATGCAGGCAGAATTTCCTGTACAAAGCGAAGAGCCCCGAATTTGCCCAGATCCTCTTTTTCCTGTCGGGCCCGCTTACGGAAATTGTCAAAATCGGCTCCGGTCCGCAGCAGCCGATTCTGCAAATCCTGTACTTCCTGCGTCAAACGGTCGACTTCCGCCAAAAGTTCCTCTCGCGAACGGGAATCTTCCGCCGCCGCGTTTTCCCCATCGGCAGCTTCGGGAGTTGCCGCTGCTTCCTGCTCGGTTTCTTCCATTTGTTTCTGATCCTGGTTCATAAGGTCCCTCCCTGCGTGGATGTTAACCCGTTCGTGCTGGTCAATCGAGACGGGTCATTGTCGATGTAAACGTGTCATCAGATCGGACAGAAGGATCGTCAGATAGTCCATAACTCCGATCACCCGCCCGTACTCCATCCTCGTCGGCCCCAATACTCCGATCGTTCCGGCCGGTTTCCCATCTATATAATAACTGGTGGTCACCAACGAGCAATCCTTCAATTGTTCCAGATCATTCTCCATGCCGATTCGCACCTGAATGCCAGGCATATCGTTTTGGGTCAGCAGATGCACAATATCTTGGTTCGTTTCCAACATATCAAGCAACGGACGCAACTTTTCCACATCCTGGAACTCGGGCTGATTGAGAATTTTGGTGGTTCCGCCGAGATACAGGCGATCATCTTTTTCAAGCGGAACAATTTGATCCAACATCGTCATGACGCCTTCGAACCTGTGAATATAGCGGTTCAGTTCCCCCATAATCTCACTGTACAGCTTCGCTTTCAACTGATTGAGGGAAATGCCGATCAGTTTTTCGTTTAAGATGGCGACAAATTTTTGGATGTCGTCCGTTGAAATTCCATCCGGCACCGACACCTTCTTGTTTTCCACATGTCCGCTGTCGGTTACAATGATCGCTACAGCCGTACGTTCCGACAGGGGAATCAGTTGAATATGTTTCAGTTTATTTTCCTGCAGTTGCGGCCCCAACACCAGCGCCGTGTAGTTGGTCAGGCTGGACAAAATTTGCGCCGTCTGCTGCACCGTTTGCTCCATGACATCAATCTGATCAATGATCGTTTTCTTTAGAAGCTGTATCTCTTCCCGCGTCAACCGGAACGGATGAACAAGATTATCCACGTAGAAACGGTATCCTTTTTGGGAGGGTATACGGCCTGCCGACGTATGCGGCTGTTCCAAAAAGCCCATATCCTCCAAATCGGACATTACATTCCGGATCGTTGCCGGAGAAAAGCTGACTTCCGTATGTTTGGAGATCGTGCGTGAACCAACCGGCTCTGCCGATCGAATATAATCCTCAACGATCATGCGTAAGATCATTTGCTGACGTTCTGTCAACATCACATACGCCCCCTTTTGTTAGCACTCTTTGAAGCCGAGTGCTAATCGCTACCTAAAAAATATCAAATCACGCTTCCCCTGTCAACTGACCAAAAACCCCATGAATACTTCATTCGCAAGCGGCAGCGCCTGTCTGGTCAGCCGAACGTTCGTTCCATCGTCTTGCAGCCACTGTTTTTGTACATATTGTTCGATCACATCGCCAAACGCTTCGTACAGGCTGATCCCGTGCCGCTTCCGGAAACGTTTGTGCTCAACGCCTTTAATCAAACGAAGCCCCAAAATCATTGTATCTTCCTGCTGAATTTCCGGTGAAATTTGCTCCCGTTCGACAATCGGCCGCCTGCCGGCCAGGCTTTCTTCGATATACTCCGGTACGCTGTGGCGAATCACATAGCGTTCTCCGCCGACATACCCGTGCGCCCCGGCGCCTGCCGCTAAATACGGTTCATTTCGCCAGTACACCTGATTATGTCTGCATGCATGACCATTTTTTGCAAAATTGGAAATCTCATACATCCCATAGCCTTTGTTTTCCAACGTTTCCATCAACAGCAGATACATGGCCAAATCGTCTTCTTCCGGCGGCAGCTGCAGCTTGCCTCGTTCCTGCCAGACAGCAAACGGAGTGCCCTCCTCCACCTTAAGCGAATAGGCAGATATATGTTCCGGCTGCAGATCGATAATTTTTCGCAAGCTGTCCGCAAACATGTCAACCGTTTGCCCCGGCAGCCCAAACATCAGATCCAGATTAATTGACGAAAATCCGGCTTGACGCGCTTTTTCGTAACTATGATACACAGTCAGGCTGTCATGCAGCCGCCCCAGTTTTTTCAAAATCGAGTCGTCAAACGACTGCACGCCAAACGAAAGGCGATTCGCCCCGCCTTCTTTCAGCATCCGCAGCTTTTCCAGATTCACCGTGCCGGGATTTGCTTCCACCGAAACTTCCGCCCCATCCGCCAATCGAAAATAGCGGTGCAGCAGTTCCAACATCCGTTCCGTCTGCCGAACGTCAAACAAAGTCGGTGTACCGCCGCCAAAAAACACGGTCTGCAGCGGTTCCCACGGCAATTCTTCCGCCATCAGCCGCAGCTCCTGTTCGAGTGCGTCCAAATAACGATCCATCACATCTCCGGTTGATACATACGAATTAAAATCGCAATAGTAACACTTGCTGGCGCAGAACGGGATATGAATATAAAGAGAACTGGCTATCATCAAAAAACATCTCCGTTCGTTTCAAGCTGCCGCGAACCAACTGTCTCCCAAGCGCAGATTCTGCTTAATAACGGGTGCCTCCTAATGCGGTATGAACAAAAAACTTTTTGCGCGGGACTTCCATCCGCTCGCCAATCATCAGATGTTCCGTCCGTTTCTGGCAATATTGTTTCAACCGATGCAGCCAAACCTGGTCGACGGTCGGCACCAGCCGCAAAATTTCTCCAGCAATCTGCTCGGCAGAGCGTGGATCCGATTCGGCCCGGAAAGGTTGTCCATTGGCGTCAAACTCTGCCCGTTCCTGCCAGGGAAGCCGCGCCGACTGCGCCAAATAACCAATTGCATCGGGAACAATATTAATTTCAACCGTCCAGGAAAAAGCAAACGAACAAAACAGCAGTTCTTTGCGCTCCCATACATCAGCCGCAATTTCCACTACTTCGTCATTAAACGAAGCAATCACAATTCCGTTTTTACCCGATTTGACCATTTCCGCAAACGAACGGACAGGCAATCGCAACAGAGCGGCCAACGCGTGGGCCAAGGGTTCACTGCCCGCTCCCGCCGCCGCTACATACTGATATTTTGGAAAAACGGATATTTGCTCAATCAGGGTCTGCAGTCCGACCAGAACATTTGCCACCTGTTGGTAATCAAAATTGACAAACGTATAACGGCCTTCTGAATCGTTCGGTTCATTCGGATGGTCTTCTTCAAACAAACGAAGCAGAATGTTGCCATACTGTACAAAATGCCAATCGCGAATCGTGTCCGCGCCGTACGTCTGAAGACGCTGCAGCATCTGGCTCAAATAGACCAGCTGCAGGCGCCCCTCACCGCTCGCTTCATTGACCAGTTCGGCAAATTTGTGAACAACTGCCTCCGCTTCCTGCAACCTGCCGAGAAACATCAGCAACTGTGCCATGTAAAACGCAATGCTTGGCGCTTGTTCCAATTCAAACGCTTTTGCAAAGAACTGCAGCGCTTCCTCATGATAAAACTCTTTCATCAATACATAAGCAAATTCATAATTGGCGGCCGGAGCCTCAGGAGCCAGTTCCACGCAGCGGCACAAAGGGCCAAGAGCCGGACCGAACAATCCTTCCTGCACCAAATCGTAACCCAATCGAAAAAAACGCTTCCGGGTCGTTTACGTCAGCCACCACATTTTCAAACATTTCCGCTCCTTTATCCCGCTCCAACATGCGAAGCAAAAAAGCGCATTTTTCATAAACGCGAACGTCAAATTCGGGACGACGCAAAGCGAACTGCAAAATTTGCAGCGCTTCTTCATACTCTTCCGAATCGATTTTCTGTTCGGCGCTGGCAAGAATCTGTTCGATCACATTTGTTTCCGGCCTGTTTGTCTCCTGCTCCATCATAGCCTCCGGTTTCCACTAGTCCATTTTTAAAACGGCCATAAACGCTTCCTGCGGCACTTCCACCGAACCGACCTGCTTCATCCGCTTCTTGCCTTCCTTTTGTTTCTCAAGCAGTTTCCGTTTCCGCGAAATGTCGCCGCCATAACATTTGGCCAATACATTTTTACGCATCGCCTTAATCGTTTCCCTCGCAACCACCTTGTTTCCGATCGCTGCCTGAATCGGCACTTCAAACTGCTGACGGGGAATCAACTCTTTCAGTTTTTCGCACAAAATCCGCCCCCGGTCATATGCCTTATCACGGTGAACGATGAAAGACAGTGCGTCCACCACCTCACCATTCAGCAAAATATCCATCTTCACAAGGTTCGACGTCCGGTAGCCGATCAATTCATAATCAAACGACGCATACCCTTTCGTGCTCGATTTCAGGCGGTCAAAGAAATCATATACGATTTCGGTGAGCGGAACCTCGTAAATCAAGGTGACGCGTGTCTGGTCGAGATATTGCATATCGACGAAAACGCCACGCTTTTCCTGGCACAGTTCCATCACGGGACCGACATAATCTTTCGGTACAATAATAGATGCTTTCACGTACGGTTCTTCTACATGGTCAATGCGGCCCGTGTCCGGCATTTTGCTTGGATTGTCAATCTCAATCACTTCACCGTTGGTCGCGTATACGCGATACACCACACTCGGCGCCGTCGTAATCAGCGTTAAATTGTATTCCCGCTCCAACCGCTCCTGAATCACTTCCATATGCAGAAGTCCCAGGAACCCGCAACGAAAACCGAATCCGAGCGCAGACGACGTTTCCGGTTCATATTTCAGGGCCGCGTCGTTTAACTCCAATTTTTCAAGCGCTTCCCGCAAATCGTTGTAATCGGCTGTATCGACCGGATACAGCCCGCAGAACACCATCGGGTTGATGCCCCGATAACCGGGCAACGGCTCTGCTGCCGGTGCTTTTGCATCTGTTACCGTATCGCCCACACGTGTATGCTTGACGTTTTTGATCGAAGCGGCGATATAGCCGACATCGCCTACCATTAGTTCGTCGACCGGCGTCATGCGCGGTTTCAGCGCTCCGATTTCCACCACTTCATACTCGGCGCCAGTCGCCATCATCCGGATTTTCATGCCCGGCTTGATCGAGCCGTTGACCACCCGAACATAGACAATAACGCCTTTATACGGGTCAAAATGAGAGTCAAAAATCAGCGCCTGCAGACGTTCATCCGGATTCCCGGTTGGCGCCGGTATTTTTTGCACAATCTGTTCCAGTATTTCTTCAATGCCGATGCCGGCTTTGGCAGAAGCGAGCACCGCTTCTGACGCGTCAAGCCCGATCACATCCTCAATCTCCTGTTTGACCCGTTCCGGTTCGGCGGACGGCAGGTCGATTTTGTTAATGACCGGCAAAATTTCCAGATCGTTTTCCAATGCCAAATAAACGTTTGCCAACGTCTGCGCTTCAATTCCCTGTGCAGCATCGACGACCAGCAACGCCCCTTCGCAGGCGGCCAACGAACGGCTCACTTCGTATGTAAAATCGACGTGACCCGGTGTGTCGATCAGATGCAGGATATAGTCCTTGCCGTCTTTCGCCCGGTAATTTAACCGGACCGACTGCAGTTTGATGGTGATGCCCCGTTCTCTTTCCAGATCCATGTTGTCGAGCACCTGTTGCTGCATTTCACGCGCCTGCAACGTGCCGGTAAACTCCAAAATGCGATCGGCAAGCGTCGACTTGCCGTGGTCAATATGTGCAATAATCGAGAAATTCCGTATCATTTTTTGACGTTCTCTGGCGTCCATCGCATGTTCTCCCACTTTCAAAAAATGCTATCGAACATTATAACATATAAAAAGCGGCAGCACACTGGCTGTCGCTCTTCTGCCCTATTTCGCTATCTTATCGACAACGGCTGTCACCCATCGAATCAATTCTGCCGAAACAGTCTGCAGCGTGTGTCCCATTCCAACACTGGCCTGTTCAAACGAACTTCCCACCTGCAGCTTGGCCGCTTCAAACTGGCGGCTCCACCGGTCTCCCAATGTGCCGGGCGCCGATACGACCTGTTTGCCCAACACAGTGACTTGTACGGCCTGCCGGTTCGCATCGAGGTACACTGATTGGGGGGGACCTCCCGTTCCCACCAACGCCTGCATTCCCCGTTCCGCCGTCTGAAAGCCGACACCGATCATCGTTACCGTCAACGCCAGCAGACTGGCGTACAACAGCAACCTTTTAAATATCCGCATGATTTCGGGTCCTCCCTGTATCCGCTCTACAAATCTACTATCCTTAGTGTGTTCGGGAGGCCCTTCTTCTATACCATTGTTTGTCTCATTTGCTTTATTTCCCCTGTTGGGACGTTTTTTGCTCATCCGCCAACACGGAGGCGATCACGTCTGCCAGCAGATCGGCAGTTCGCTTTGCTTCTTCCAAAGTATTTTCCGGTCCGCCGATTTCAAATAAAATCGACTGCGGATGGAGGTCCTGATTGTATCGTGTGTCATAAGCCGTACTCCGCTTCGTATAGGCGCCTTTTGACAATCCGGGATACATCTGCTGCATTTTTTCATGCAGTTTCTTCGCAAACTCCTCATTTTTCTGATAATCTTTGTTGGAACCGCCAACAATCAGATAGACGCTGGCCACTTGCTGTCCGTTAATAACCGCCGTTGTTTTGTCGCGCGGCTGCGAATCACGGTGAATATCAAATACCATTTGAATGCTTTTGTTTTTGGCCAGTACGTCTTGCACCGTTTTTCTTGAATAATCATACGCATTGTCAAAGTTCCCCATCGTCCAATAATCCACTTTCGTTTGAATTGTCTCAATCTGTTTGGCTTCCAGTTTCTTGACCAACTCTTCGCCGACAAGCGTGATATTCTTGTCTTTATCGTAAGCCATATTGAAATCCTTTACGCCGTTTAAGTCAGGCAGATACGCTTCCCGGTTATGTGAATGATATACGTAGACAAGCGGCTTTCCTTTTGTCGGCACCGGTTCCGGCTGTGTGGAAGGAGGCTGGCCATCCCCTTGCTTTTGGTTCGGCGGCACTTCATCACCTGGCTGATATTTCGAGTCTTCCGTCAACGGTTCAAAATGGCTGACTGCCATGGCAGCAATCGATCCGCCCAGCATCGTTTCCGGATGTTCCACATTTACGTCAGTAAACAGGTAAAACAGCAACGAACTGAAACTTTCCTGCGGTTCTTTCGACCCCCCGGCGTGATTCGGATCGGCTGACGCGTAAAGTGGGATTTCCTGACCAATGATCGAATTAAGTGACTGATTGCTAATGGAATGCAGAAACCGGGACGCAACTGTATTTTGATTTTTGGCCTCCATCAATTGGGCCGCAAATATGCTCATGACAAAAAACAGAATCGCCATCGTCACGCTTAGCGCCACCACCAGAGCACGCATTCTGCCTGTCCCTATATTGATCGTGACAGTTCGAAACTGTCTGCTGCGCGGCATCGTTTCGGGTCTCATTCGCGACCGCAAGTGTGGTATATTCATAAAAAATGCCCCTCTCATCCTGTGTCTACCAGAATGATATGTTGCGAGAGTTGGCTTTATGACGGGCTTTTTAAGGCAAAAAAAAATGTCCGGCGCTTGTCCGGACATTTTTTTACTAGATTCAAAGTTTGTCAGGATTGCAGAAACATCGGCGCATCTTCCGGTGTAATCGACTGATGCAGGGCCATATTCAGCCCGTTTGCCACTACCGCTGCAATATCATCGATAAACCGGTCAATTTCTTTTGGCGTTACCATCAAATTTTGACCGAGCGGCTGCAGCACTTCATGAATCAGTCGTCTTCTTTCCTGATCATTGAAATTGTCAAACAGCTTGGCGCAGTCGTTGCCCGGTACAATTTGCGATAACCGTGACATCAGATGCTGCATTGTATCATGCGCGATCGTCACCGCATCGACGACGGTCGGCACTCCAATCGCCACAACGGGAACTCCCAGCGATTCTTTATTCAACGCTTTCCGTTTGTTTCCGACACCTGACCCCGGATTGATGCCCGTATCCGCCACCTGAATGGTCGTGTTCACCCGCTCCAGCGAGCGGGAAGCCAGTGCGTCAATGGCGATCACCAGATCGGGTTTCATATGCTGTACAATTCCATTTACAATTTCGCTTGTCTCAATTCCGGTGATGCCGAGCACTCCAGGCGATACGGCTGCCACCGGACGAAAGCCGTCGTTTAGCAATTCGGGCATGTGCGCATAGAGATGGCGCGTTACAAACACTTTCTTTGCAACGGAAGGACCCAAAGCGTCAGGAGTTACGTTCCAGTTGCCCAAGCCGACAATAAGAACACTCGCCTTATCCGGCAGATTAATGAATTTCTGCAGTTCCTCTGCAAACCGTTTCGCCACGTTTTGGTGCAGTTCAGGGTCTTTCTGCCGCAATCCGGGAATTTCAAACGTCAGGTAACTGCCTTCCTGCTTGCCCAGCATTTTGGCGGCCACTTGATCGGTGATCCGCATTTTCGTAATGCGAAATCCGTCCGCTTCTTCCTCTTCACTTTCGACACCAGGGATGGTCGCCGCTCCGTGTGTTGCTCCCGCCATCTGATGCGCTTCCAATGCCAAATCGGTGCGAACCGAATATCCTTCGTATGCATCTGTACGTTCTGTCTGTTCGTTCCGTTCCGTCTGTTCCATCCTCTCACCCCAACATTTGTCCTTTCGGCTAGATTTTGCAAAAGGCGAGCCATCTATACGGTTTAGGATAAACAGATTCGCAACGGGCCTAAAAATAATGAAAAATTAAGTTGCACTGCCGATTCCGACATGATAAAATATCCATTGTCCGTCAAGTAGGATCGTATCTATGCTGTAAGGAGGTGAACAGAGTGCCGAATATCAAATCTGCTATCAAAAGGGTAAAAATTACTCGTACGCGTACCCTTCGCAATGCTGCGGCAAAATCTACCCTTCGTACGGCGCTTAAAAAATTCGAGGCTGCGGTTGCAAACAATGATCTGGAAAACGCAAAAGCATTGTTGAGCCACGCAACCCGTACTTTGGATAAAGCGGTAACAAAGGGCATTATTCATAAAAACACGGCTGCCCGCAAAAAATCCCGTTTAACCAAAAAATTCAACAAACTGGGCGCTTAACGGAAATTCAAAACCCCCGATCACCGATCGGGGGTTTGCTGTGTGTCTGCCATCTGTTGTTTTGCCATTTCAATCATATGACGAACCATGGCACCGCCTAACTTGCCTCCCACTTTGCCAGCCTGCCGGGCGGTCAGATCCCCATTATCGCCATGTACGAGCGGCACACCCACTTCCTCTGCCGCTTCATATTTCACATCATTCGGATTTATAGCGCAGGAGGCACTTGGAGACCCGAACGTATCCCGGATCAGTTCACATTTTAGACGATCCAAACTGGCCTGCGCTTCAGGCACCAACAACCGATTGCGTCTGCGAGCCACAGCTTGCACCTCCGGTACCCCAGAATAAGAAGCTACCTTTCTAGGATGCCCCGCCATTCGCCACCACATGTGTGGCCGAATGCCGCATAGATCACTTATCCTGCCGTCCCTATTTTACCCTGCATGGTTAACAGGAACATTTCCAGCGCATGCCTGTCCCTGATACGCCCGGTTTTAATCTGATAGTCAATATCCCCCAGTTCCATAAGAAACCGTTCCAAATCCTGGCGTGAAAATCGTCTCGCCTGCTCCGCCGCGATTTTGCAGGCATATGGGTGCGCACCAATCTGCCCGGCAACCTGCTGAACCGATAGACCGCGGACAGTTTGAATTTTGACCTGCAGCATGATGCGGATTTGTCTGGCGATCATAAACAACAGGTAGACAGGCGACTGTTTATTTTTCAGCAAATCGCTCATCATCCGCAGCGCCTGTTCCGTCCGCAGGCGGACCACTTCGTCGACAAACACGAATATATCCTGCTCCAACGTACGGGAAGCGAGTGTGTTTACCATATCTTCATCGATCGTATTGTTCTCTCCCGCATAGTGCGAAAGTTTTTCCAATTCGGTATCAAGAAAGGTGAGGTTTGATCCGCACATAAAAAGCAGCCGATCCACCGCCTGCGATGTGATCGTTACCTTTTTCCTGCGGGCTGCCTGTGCCATCCAGGCTTTCAGTTCCTGTTCCTTAAGCGGCAGAAAAGCGGCCACTTTCCCGTTTTTTTGTGCCGCCTTAAAAATCTTTTTCCGCTCATCAAGCTTTTCAGCCGTCACCGTGCAGACAAACACAGATGTGGGAGAGGGGTTTTCCAAATAATGCAGCAGCGCATCCGTATCGTGTTCAAGGGATGATTTGGCGCTTGTAAAAACGGTCGCATTCTGCGCCACCACCAGCCGTTTCTCGCTCAAAAAAGGAAGCGTCTCCGCCTCCCTTACAGCCGTTTGGATTGGCACCTCGTCACAGTGAAAACGCTGCGTGCCAAGCGGATCGTCTGCGGCAACCGCCTGTTCAAGCGCTTCCAAAACTTCTTTCATCAGCAACGTTTCCGTTCCATACAGCAGGTAAACCGGATGAATGATCCCTTTTTCAATTTCCTGTACCAATTGTGAATACGACATGCCTTAACTCCTAAAAAGCCGCGTTTCCCTTTCCGAGAAACACGGCCCGAATTTTATACCGATTTGGTGAACTGCCTGTTTTTCTTCGCCAAAAGACCGATTCCGCCGATCGTCAGCAACCACTTCGCTTTCGATGCTTCCTTCATCAAAGCGGCAACAGATCTTTTTATCCGCATTCCCTTAACGTTTCCTACGCCGATATCCGATCCGAGCGAAGCGAGGGTTCCCATATAGTGGAAGGAGAACGGCTTAAGCGGTTGACCGTTTGTGATGGCCACAATATTGTCTACCACATGTTGTCCCATCTGCTGCGCCAATTGGGCAGTGGGAGGCAGCGGACGGCCGTCTTCTCCAACAAAACAAGCGGAGTCTCCCAGCACAAAAATATTCGAATAATTGACCGATTGGAGATATTCATTTACCTTAGCCCGACCGCGCGGATCGCAATCAAATCCGGCTTCCTGCAGCAGCGGGTTGGCGCGTACGCCGCCTGTCCAGATGATGGTTTTGGCATGAATTTGCTCACCGGTCGCCAATTCAACCAAATCTTGATCAACACGGACAATTTTTTCATTGGTGCGGACTTGCACTCCATGCTTGGACAATTGATGAAGGGCTTCTTCCTGCAAACCTTTATCCAGCATAGGAAGAATGGTTGGAGCCGCCTCCAGATTGATCAACTCGATTTTCGAATCCGGAATGTGGAATTTGCTCGCCAAATGCGGCAAATACTCAGCCAGTTCGCCACAGAGTTCAACCCCGGTCAATCCCGCTCCGCCCACTACAATCCGCAAACGGGCAGGATCTTTATCTGCTGCGTATTCGGCAAACATTTCTTCAATGTGGGAACGAATTTCTTTGGCGGTGTTCAAGCTGCGGAGCAGCAGGCTGTGTTCTGCCAAGCCAGGAATTCCGAAAAATTCAGGGGCATTCCCCAATGCAAAAATCAGATAATCAAATTCATATTCGCCTTTTTCTGTTATTACTTTCTTCTCCTTGGGACGAATTTCCTTCACCAAATCTTTTACGATGGTTACCTCTTTACTGTTCAAAATATCGGACAGCTCTACATAATAGGGATCAAAATCATTCCGACCGCCAGCCGGTTCATGCAATAAAGTGGTGAA
Organism: Effusibacillus dendaii; assembly: GCF_015097055.1. Classification (NCBI taxonomy): domain Bacteria; kingdom Bacillati; phylum Bacillota; class Bacilli; order Caryophanales; family Alicyclobacillaceae; genus Effusibacillus; species Effusibacillus dendaii. Next base: position 3,427,999 of record NZ_AP023366.1, on the reverse strand, counting down.
ATAATGATATGAATGCTTGTTAATAATTGTAAAAGGAATACGCCTTTTTTGCATATTCACGGCTGCCGCCATACCACCATAACCGGCACCCAGCAATAATACTTTTGCCATCTTGTTGTTTCCTCCTCGCACTCCACATCTCTGTTTGTTGTTCCTAGTGTTCGAATAAGTGGCGAAAGCCATACACCAATCCGATTTCGATGAATGGAACATATGCAGATGTATTTTGTGAAAAAATGAACTTACTTAATTATATCACAGACCGTTCATAAATGTACTACACATTTGTAACTTTTTTCACAAATATTTAAAATCGGCCTTTGCAACAGGCTTTTGCAGCCTCGCAGCACGTATTATGCGCCCCGCAAACGTGAGGAGGAGTCCCATTTGCGAATTCGCTGGAATCAATCCGCCTCGCCATCAATCGGGTCATCCTATCAGTATCGGGTTGTTAGCCGAACAGGAAGAACACAGGTGTTGCATCTGCGCTTCATGATGGTAACAGGTGTTGCACGATTTGCTTTCCAGCTGGATTGTTGGATGTCCGATGCCAAACCGGTTCCACATCGCATCCTGCACCTGCTGAATGATCTGTTCCCCCTGCTCGATCGTTGTAACCGTGACTGCCAAATGACAGGACATCATAATCTGGCTCTCTGTGATCGACCAGATGTGAAGATCGGTTACCGCACTCACTTCCGGAATAGAGAGTATCGCCTGTTCCACTTCCTCCGGGTCGATCTGACGAGGAGTAAATTCAAGCAAAATGTGTACGCCGTCCCACGCCATTCTAGCCGCCGCAACGGCAATCACCAGACCAATCAAGACAGATAATATGGCATCCACCTGATACCAGCCGGTAAAATAAATCACCGTCGCCCCGACCAAAACCGCAACGGATGACATCGCATCACCCAAGAAATGGAGCCAGGCGCTTTTGGCGTTCATGTTTTCTTTCTTTGTCCCCATCAGATAAGCGAGTATGGAATAAATTACAAGTCCGGCGAGCGTGATCGAGAATACCCAACCGCCCGATACGGGATGCGGTTCGAGATACTGCCGGTACCCCTCATAGATGATATACAATCCGACTCCTACAAGAATCAGGTTTGCCAGGAATGCGGTCAAAATCTCTGTTCGATACATGCCGAAACTGCGCCGTTTCGTGGCAGGTTTTACCGATTGTTTCACTCCCCACCAGCTTAGCAGGAGAGTTACCAAATCCCCCGCCAAATGCCACCCGTCTGAAGTTAAGGCGAGAGAGTCTGTTAAATATCCGCCGATCATTTTTAGTAAAAAAACAAGGAAGGTAAGCAGGATCCCGTAACTGATAATTTTCTCCGACGATAAGGCAACCGTCTGATACGCCTGCATGTTTTCCGTATTTGTCTGTGTCTGCATGCGCTTCTCCTCCATATGTCTGCTTCCTTTAATATACCACGAAAAACTAAGAAATGGCACAAAAATTTAAGTTAGATTTGTTATTTAGTCTGAAAACGCTTATCATTGTCATTTTTGGCCATTTACTTGATACTGAAAATTATTCTCAATAATTATTCTAATCTATTGTCAGGCCGAAAAAAGAGCCTGCCCCGAAAAAGTAATGAACATTACTCACGGGTTAAGCCCTTTGCTTTCATTCCTGCACATATCTTCGTTTACTGAAGATGGCGTCATTTGATGAAGATGACGTTTAATGCACATAACGTCCTTCCTTGGGAATTTCCGTACGATCAAAATCACGTGCCAGATTTTCCAGACCGCGCGTCAACTCTTCCCCCGACATCGGTCGGCCATGTCCGGTCACCGCAATTGACGGTTTTAACGCGGCAAGTTTTTTACCGATTCCCGCGACGCCTGCCAATCGGTTGTGAAATAGGCAGGGGGGCCGTGTAATTCCTGGTCTTGGATGATCACTTTAAAAGGCGATTCCTGCTTCACCGTAATAAATGCGTCTCCTGCAATAAGAGCTCGATCTTTTTCACGAAACAAGGAAATATGTCCGGTGCAACTGCCTCACCATCCGTTCCTCCAAACTTACTCAAATCTACACATAGGTAGCTTTGACGTTGAATTCCTGCTTCGTCGAGGCTGCCCCTGTGTTAGCAGGTCTTACGCTCTCTCCACAGGCTGTCGCCGTGGAACTCACGGCCAATTTCATCAGATTCCTTGCAGCATTCAAGTCTCGATCATGATGGATTCCGCACTCAGGGCATGTCCACTCGCGTATCGACAGTGGCATGTCCTCTTCCTTTGTGCCACAATCTGAGCATGCCTTGCTCGATGCAAACCACCTGTCTGCGACAATCACCCGTCCGCCTCGCATCGCCGTCTTATACTCCAACTGCCTGCGAAATTCATGAAAACCCATGTCGCCAACCGCTCGCGCCAAGCGATGATTCGTCATCATACCTTTGACGTTTAGGTCCTCGATCACGATCACGCCATATTGGCTCGCCAGGTTGGTCGTCAGCTTGTGCAACTCATCATGGCGAATGTTGGCGATCCGCACGTGGAGCTTCGCTAATTTCTGTTTCGCCTTCGCTCTGTTCTTTGAACCTTTTTGCTTACGCGATAGAGAGCGGGACAGACGGCGCAACCGTTTCAAAAGAGTCTTATAGGGCTTCGCTCCCGACACCATCGTCCCGTCCGACAAGGTGGCAAGACGATTGATTCCCAAATCCACACCGACGATGGCTTGGCTTTCGCTCATCGGCGGTACGTCTTCGGTGTCTACCGTAATACTGACAAACCACTTGCCCGCCTTACGCGAAATGGTGGCGGACATGATTTTGCCGGAAAACCTCAACGCTTCCTGCATCCGTACCCAACCAAGATTCGGGATGCGGATTCGCTTGCCACTGACCGCAAACTGATCGTTGGTCAACGTAAAACTGTCATGGACGCCTTTCTTTTTGAATGTGGGATACTTCGCGCGACCAGAAAAAAAGTTCCTGAACGCCTGCCCCAAATGGATGATCGCCATTTGCGGGGCGTTTTTCGTCACTTCGAGCATCCACGGAAACTGATCTCTTTTAATCGAGTTCAGTTGACGGCGAAGTGACGCTTCTGTCGGCTTTTCACCTGCTTCATACTGTCGCTTCCATTCTGCCAAGCCCCAATTGAAGGCAAAGCGAGCCACACCACACGCTTTTGCGAAGTAGGTGGACTGCTTGTTATTCGGTTGAAGCGCAATCTTATGGCTTCTCAGCATCCTCAACCACCCGCTTCATCCCTTCTATGAGCTTCTGGTTCTTGCGTAAACGCGAACCGTAGAGCCGTGCAGAAAACACCGTGATAATCTCCAAAACATCCTTGGCAAGATCTTCTTCAAACGTAGTGTCTTCGCCCTGGTTGAGAATCACCACTTCCACCTCTTTCGCCTCACAAATGGCGAAGACCAGCTCCGCACCAAAACGAAGGAGACGATCTTTGTGTGTGATGACCAGTCTGCCTACTTCGTCCTGCAAGATGGCGTGTAAGAGGCGTTTCAAACCTTTTTTGTGGTAGTTCATTCCCGATCCAAGGTCAGAAACCACTTCAAACGTCCACCCTTGCGAAGCGCAGTACATTTCAAGGACTTGTTTCTGTCGCTCCAAATCCTCTTTCTGATCGTGGCTTGATACTCTGGCATAGGCCACGGTTGTTCTGTCGCTGCGCTGAAGCCGGAACAATTCAGGCCGCAGTTTCACAAGATCGTATCGCCGATGGCCGCCGGGGGTAATTTCATCCGGTTGCAAACGGCCTTCTTTTTCCCATCGCCGGAGTGTTGTAATCGATACTCCCAACACCTTTGAAGCTTCGCCTATCGTTACTAATCTGTCCATATTGATAGTATACAGTCAGTTTTAGGCAGAATCAATGTTTACAGTTCAAGCCCCGCTTCTTACGGTTGTTACCGGAATAACTGTATGTTCGAATGGACTTTCCAAGAAAGTACCCCCCATCAGGAATTTGTGATTTGCAGATCACCTTCACCTCCAATATTGTTTCCCCTTGACAAAAGGCAATACGAGCAGTTTTCATAGCAACAGACCTGATTTTTATGAAAGCATTAGGTGTGCGGATGCAGCACTTTCAATGTTTGTCTCCGTCTGTACAGCACGGAAAGCAAAGCAGTGCCGCCAATCAGTAAAATCGAACCGCTCCCCGCAACGATAACATTTCTTGAAATCCGATTTGCCGTACGATCCGGATGGTTGGCTTTCCATTCGGAAGCGGCCGGATGATCCCGCACCTCTTCGGCTGTCAGAATGTGCTGCCGTTTCGGATCATAAAAAACGGTTGTCGTTCTGTAAGCCATCAGCCCCTTTTCTATTTCCGCCTCCGCGTATTGAAGCGCTTCCCCATTTTGAATCGAAATCAATTGCTGCTTGCGTGTTTCCAATTGCTTCTGTCGCTCGTCCAATCTGTTATACTCTTGGACTTGCTTGTCCACTTTCTGCTGAAACATGCTGCGCAGCATGGCCGCATCATCGGCCGTAAGCCGTCCATTGGAAAAATCGTTTTCCACTGCCTGAATTGAACTTTGCCTGTCTTCGCGTATGGCATTTGCCTGCGCTTTTTGGGCCGCTATCGTTTCGATTTGCTGCTCGATCGAAGACAGTTCCTGTTTTATTTCAGCAGCAGAAGGGGCTCTATTCTGCGGAGGCAATTTCTGCCATTCCCCGATTATAATGTTTGTCGCGTCATTCACTTGTAATTCCTTTTGCAAAAATGAAATGGCAGCTGATTTCCGCACCGGATCGGTATCCGCAGTGCCGCTTCCCATTTTCCAGAATCGGGAAGCTTGTCCACCGGCCGCTGCCCATACAACGACTGTCGCAACGAGAGTGCATAGTCCGACCAGCCAAAATTTCCGTTTTGCAAACATTCCACTTCCCTCCCTGCATCATCTAGTAGAAGATATGCAATCTATCTATTTTAATGACAGATTCATCGGGGTCATAATCCGATTCCCTTCGCGGGGATCATCCCGCAGCCAGTGTCAATGTTCTAACTATGAATTAAAGAAGGCCCCCTGCGGCGGCCTTCTTTAATACACTTTAATAACTTAATTTTTTGATATGCGTCCAGGTGCTCCAATCGTTTTGAGGAGCGGAAGATTTGCCCTGCGTTACGGCCGGTGTCGGCTGCAGCAGGAGTGCCGCCATCAGGCAGATGGCTGCGATTCCGCTTGTCATTTGCCGCACTGCGCCACCTCCTGTCATTCTCGATTATTCAGGCGACCACAAAACAAGATCGTTCGCGTTGGCGGTGTCATCCAACTGATAGCCGCCTGCTTTCATTATTGACACAATTTTCTCGGATATATCGTGCGTAGCCGAATTTGTATTCTGATCATCATTTCCTGGCCGGATATCCATACGGCCCGTCACCACATAAGTATCATCATGCTGTCCGTCAATTGACTGCAGTACCGAAACAGACTCCACCTGCCCCACTTCACGGATCTGAGAAATGAACTGTTCATCTGTAATCCGGTCGTTAGTCGGAACATGCGCGATAAAATCAACCTTATAACTGCCGTTGCCCTGCGAAATCACAACATCTGCATGTGGACTGCCTTCATCTGCCAAATCCAGTCGCGAATGGATCAACGTGCTCTGTTCGGCTTCCACCGAACCAAGCGGTATGTCGATCCGATTGCGCACCAACGTAACAGGAGCCCGTTCATCCATAATATCAATAAATTCCTTTACGAATGTCTCATACATCTCGATACCTCCTTCTTCACTAGGATTGGAAGGATCATTCCGACTTATGCAAAAACATGGAAAAGCCGACCGCCTGCGGCAGCATGTGCAGCACAGACGATCGACAGGGATGGAATTACTTCGACCGCTTCGCCATTTCATCCTCAGCCAAGCGGATCATTCTGCGGACCATATTCCCACCGATTTTGCCAACCTGTCCGGTGGTCATATTCTCCCAACCTTTTTCCATGAATGCTTTTAAGGAACACTGATCTTGTTTTGACCCATGACCGTTTCAATTTGCAGCCGGTTTCCATCCGTCGTGATCGTAACCGCCCCCGATTGGTCAGTTCGGAAGACGGTCGCCCCCTGTACAGTCAGATTTTTGATTGTCTGTGGACTAGGGTGATGGTAAAGATTCCGTTTACCTACCGATATAACAGCGACTTGCGGTCTGGATCGGGCGAGAAACTCCTCTGTGGAAGAATGCTGACTGCCATGATGCGCCACTTTCAGTACGTCAACCGGATGCAGGTACGGAAACAGATCCGGTTCCTCTTCGCCATCGATATCCCCCGTAAACAAAAAGGAGCGTCGGCCGTAAGAAAGTTCAAACACAATACAATTGGCGTTTGCATCGCTTCTCGTTCCCGTCCGGATGGCTCCTGGATGCAGAAACCGCCAGAACACCCCTGGTTCGATTGGCCATCCGACTCCCTCCAGAGATCTGTATACAGGGATGTTTTTTTCTTTCGCTTTACCCAAAATTTGCTGAAACACGCGGGCCGGATCGTCATAACCGGATACAATCAGGTGACGGATCTGTACCTGATTGATGACCGCCAAAAGCCCTTTTACATGATCCTCGTCCGCGTGTGTCACAACCAGATAATCGATGGCCGAAATCCCTTGATGACGCAGAAACGGCAGCACAATGCTTTCCCCCGGGTCAAAATCGGATTCCAGAAAAGACGGTGTTCCCCCGCCATCCACCAGAATTGCCTGTCCGCCAGGTGTTTCAATCAGCGCGCTGTCCCCTTGCCCAACATCCAGAAACGTAACGCGAAGCGGTTTAGGTTGCAGCAAATAAGCGGCTAACAGGAGTACCAGCAGAAAACCGGTCCCTATAGCAGCCTTGCTGCCCCAACCCTTGAACCGCTTAGCTGGAATAAAGCCTGATGTGCGGAAGGAATACTGGCCGAACTGCCGCTCCAGCCAGGCAGCGGCCTGTCGCCAGAACAGCAGCAACAACAGAAGCAGGTAAATCAACCAGACGCCCCATGTCGGCGGGCTGGCGATTGTCCATGTAAACTCAGCGGTCACATTCGACAGCCATACAATCGGCTTCATCAAACACCAAACCAGCACACGAACCAGTCCGACGAAAGGAATCGCCAGCCAGGGGTGAACCGATCCCAAAACAATCACCGCAAATCCGACAGGAACCAACACGAACATCAGCGGCATGGCATACAGATTGGCTGCCAAAGAAAACGGCGATACGCGATTGAAGAAGTAGATCAGGATTGGCAGAGAAGCAATTTGTGCGGCAATTGTAATGGCCAACGCGGATCGAATCCAGCGGGGACCGGGGAGTCGGCTTGCGATCCGAGGGGTCAAGAGAAACAAACCGATCGTGGTGACAAAGGAAAGCTGGAATCCAACATCACTTGTGACCATAGGCAGATAGAGCACAGAAATCAAAGCGGCCACTGCTACCATCGTAAAAAAATCGGCTTTTCTGCTGTGCGCGGAACCAAATACAGCCAAAGCGGCCATAAGCCCGGCCCTTACCACCGATGGGCCAGCACCCGCCAAACTGACAAAAATCACAATTATACAAATCACCATCGCATCGGAAAGCCGTTTCGGAAAGCGCAACCTTTTCAGCAAGAAGAACAGTGATCCCGCAATTAAACCAACGTTCATACCGGAAGCGGCCAACAGATGAGTCAAACTTAACGATTGAAAAGCCGATTTCCATTCGTCAGGCAATTCGTTTGCAAATCCCATTACCAAACCGCCAATCAGGTCCGCCTCAGTGGATGGAAATAACGTTTGTATCGTCTGTTCAGTATGCTGGCGCAGCGGTTCCATCAGAAATCCGTAGAAAGTGAACCGTTTTCCGTATGTTACACATTGCGCTTCGGTTCGGACTGTGATTCGCCCATGAGTTACTTTTCTGGCCAGAACTTTGCGATCATCGTAACCGCCAGGATTGCGTGCGGGAGAGGGTTCTTGCAGAATGCTGCGCAATTCTACCCTTGTGCCATAAGCCGGGAGCTGCTCTTTTGTCCGCACATCGGTAACTTCTACTCGATCTGTTAGCGAAACTTTTTCATTTCCTGCTTGCAAATGGTCAAGTAGAACGGTGTAGTGATATTTTCCGTTTCGTTTCTCGGATGCGCTTACAACTTCTCCGTAAGCGATGATCGATTTTTGATAATAAGGGGTTAAAAGATTGGGGTGAAAAGCGTCGTACGTTTGGCTGTAGAGAAAACCCGCGAAGAGGAAGCATACCATCAGGAGCGAAACAGGAAAGGGGCGATGCTGACGGTGTGTAATCCACCAGCCGAAGCAGACGATGGAAAAGCTGACCAGCGCAGACACAATTAGAACAGGAGGAGACTGGGAGGGCACAAAACCGGCGCACACCACACCGGCGAGAAAACAAATGACAAAACGAAACAACGTTCGGCGCAAAGGCACCACCTCGTACGAATTAAAAATAAACGGCTTGAGGGCAGGAGGGTCCACAGACCCTCCCTGAAAAAAAAGTACCGCAAGCCTCCGCCCGGCTGAACCGCTTCTCTTGCGGCCGAGACCGGACCGATTTTTACTGCTGGCTTTTACGCAGCGCTTGATCCAGATCGTAAATCAGATCGTCAACCGTTTCCGTTCCGATCGACAGACGAACCATATCCGGCGTTACACCGCTTGCTTTCTGTTGTTCTTCCGACAATTGCTGATGTGTGGTGCTGGCTGGATGGATGACGAGCGACTTCGAATCCCCCACGTTCGCCAGATGAGAGAACAGTTGGAGAGAATCGATAAACTTCCTTCCAGCGTCGACACCGCCTTTTATGCCGAATGTAAAAATGGCACCCTGTCCCTTTGGCAAATACTTCTGTGCCAGTTGATGGTAAGGGCTTGACGCGAGACCGGGGTAATTGACCCAGCTAACGTACTCATGTTTTTCCAGGTACTGTGCAACCGCAAGCGCGTTTTGCGAATGACGTTCCATGCGCAGATGAAGCGTCTCCAGCCCCTGCAGCATTTGAAACGCGTTGAACGGGGAAATGGCAGCCCCCATATCGCGCATGAGTTGAACGCGGGCTTTTACAATATACGCGAGATTCCCCAATGCTTCCGTGTAGGAAATTCCATGGTAGCTGGGATCTGGGTCAACCAGACCCGGGAATTTGCCGTTCGCCCAATCAAATGTACCGCCATCGACGATAATTCCACCGATGGAAGTACCATGCCCGCCGATAAACTTGGTGGCCGAATGTACCACAATATCCGCACCGTGTTCAATCGGGCGGCATAGATAAGGAGACGGGAAGGTGTTGTCAATGATCAAGGGCAGACCTGCCGCATGGGCAATATCCGCAACTGCCCGAATGTCGAGCACATCGATCCGCGGGTTGCCAATTGTTTCCGCGTAGACCGCTTTTGTCCGCTCCGTGATAGCGCGACGAAAGTTTTCCGGATCGTCCGGATCGACAAACTTCACATCAATGCCCAGTTTTTTTAATGTGATGGCAAACAGATTGTATGTACCGCCGTATAAGTTGGTGGAAGAAACGATTTCATCTCCAGGCCCGGCAATGTTTAAAATCGAGTAGGTAATCGCTGACTGCCCGGATGCTGTGGCAAGCGCTCCGACTCCGCCTTCGAGTGCAGCCACTCTTTTTTCAAAAACATCCTGCGTGGGATTCATGATTCTGGTGTAAATGTTGCCCGGTTCGGCCAAGGAAAACAGATTGGCCGCGTGCTCCGTATTGCGGAACACATAAGAAGTAGTTTGATAAATTGGCACTGCACGGGATCCGGTCGTCGGATCCGCTTCTTGTCCAGCATGTACAGATAAAGTTTCCAATCCCCATTTGCGTTCTGTCACAAATAACACCCCTTTTCGAAAATTATAACATTTTGATTCCGTTTAATTCACCGTAATTTGTTCCCGAAGCGATTCCAAAAGTTTCGGTCCAAATCCTTTTACCTTCAACAGATCATCCACCGATTGAAAAGGTCCCTGCCGTTCCCGAAACGCGACGATATCGTTTGCTCTGGTTGAACCAATCCCGTTAACAGCATCCAGTTCGGCGGCGGTCGCCGTATTGATGTTTACTTTTCGCTGCACGGAGCTGGCGGTGCTTGCGCCCGCTTCCTTTTCACCTTTGACGGGTATGACCAACATACCGCCGTCAACCAATTTTTGAGCCAGATTGACCGTTTGCAAATCGGCCTGATCGTTTGCGCCGCCTGCCGCCTGCAGCGCATCCGCAACCCGAGAACCGACCGGCAGCGTATAGACGCCCGGCAGATGGACAGCCCCTTTTACGTCCACTTTCATTTCGGTCACAGAATTGGGGACTGCGGATTTGGTCGGCACCTCCGACTGGCTCCCCGCTGAACCGGTCCCCGCAGGACTTATGTTTTGCGTCTGACTGGATGCCTCCCGATACTGTGCATCCGTTTTCGGCAGCGGTATGTTCGCAGACAAGCCGGGTCGCCCGTACATATAGATGCCTGACGCAACCAGAACGACCAGTAAAAAACCGATCAGAATCGCCTGTTCCCGTCTGCTTAATCGATACATGGAACCACCTCTTTTTCTCCCCCCTGATTCCTTTTCGATGTGCGCCCGGCAATCCCCTTCTGAGATTTTAAATTTTAGAAACTTGGATTACGGTCGAATCTTTTCAAAAATTTGCCGTATAGCAGCTACCACCATTTCCGGTTGTTTCACACAAAAAAAGGAAAAGTCCGAACGGAATTCGGCTTCTCCTGATGAAATGAAAACATATTTCATTCAACAGCTTATCAAGACTGTTTAATCCCCAATAAGCTTTCAATCTTTGGTTTGAGGTTCTGAAATCCTTTGTCTCCCGCAGCCCGGAAGAACAGCTTGCCTTCCTTATCAAACAGGAAAAAGGCAGGCACGAATTGATTTTGAAACTGATCTGTAACCTGGTGCAGATTATCAACAGCTACCGGCTGTGTGATGCCATATTCCGCAATGTCTTGTTTCACCTTTTCCAAATCCGTGTCGCTTTCCTGTTTCGGCATATGCACCCCGACAAATTGAAGTCCATACGGTTTATATGTATCCCGATATGCAACCACTTCCGGCATAACCTCGTGGCAGATATGGCAGGATACAGCCCAAAAATGCACTAACACGGGATGATTCTGCAACTGAGCGGGATCAAATCCTTGTGCATTGAACCATTCAGTTGCGCCATCAAGAGGAGGCAATGGGCTGCCTAATCGCATTGGCATATCGATATTCCTCCATTTGTGGAATCACAAGGTTTTTTGTCCCGGTTTCCAATCGGCCGGGCATAATCCCCCTGATTGCAGCGCTTCCAATACACGGAGCGTTTCATCCACACTGCGTCCGACATTCAGATCATGCACCACCTGATAACGCAGGATGCCCTCCGGATCAATAATAAACAGACCGCGTAGCGCCACACCTTTTTCCTCAATCAAAACATCATAATCGCGTGCCACTTGTTTGGTAATATCGGAAGCGAGCGGATAATTGACCTGACCAATTCCGTTCTTGTCGCGGGGTGTTTCAATCCATGCCCGGTGGACATATACGCTGTCCACAGATACTCCGAGAATTTCAGCGTCCAGATCGAAAAATTCTTGTGCACGATCGCTAATCGCTGTAATCTCAGTCGGACACACGAATGTAAAATCCATCGGCCAGAAGAATAAAACCAGCCACTTCCCTTTGTAATCTGCAAGACTCACTTCGTGGTTGAGCTTCTCCAAGTTTGTGGTGGTGAGCATTTTGAAATCGGGTGCTTTTTGTCCTACTAACGGCATTTGTAACCCTCCCTATGTAAATGGATTGCAAAATTAACCCAAGAGGCGCAAGAACCCCCTCTGTTCTTGCGCTTGGGTATTTCGGTTGACACCTGTATCGTAACCTAATAATAAATAATTATCAAGCATATAATCATTAGTTATTGCAAGATTTTCTGCATCTCTCATACGCGAGACGGCCTGCGGAATTGCACAGTCGTCTTTATCGAAAGCTTATGGGCTGCTTAGCAGCAAGCTCCTGGCTTTCCCGCTTCCTCCGAAGTACGGAAGGAGCTGCCGCAGCCGCACGTAGACACAGCATTTGGATTGGAGATTTTAAAACCGGCTTCCATAATGGAATCCACATAATCCACTACGGCACCGCTCAAAAACCTCGCACTTTGTGGATCAACCAGTACCCGGACACCGTTTTCCACCAGAACTTGGTTATCACTCTTGGCTGAATCCAACGCCATACCGTAAGAAAATCCGCTGCATCCTCCCGGCTTGATAAACACACGGAGAGCAACTCCCTGTTCTTTGTCTGCAAGCAAGTTTTTTACTTTATCTGCTGCCTTCTCTGTTAAAGTAAGCATCAAAATCTCCCCTTCACATGATTATGGTGGATTGGCAAACTGTCATGGTATATGATATCAGTGTGGTCCCATCGCTCGATACGGGAGTATGTCACTGCTGATAATCAGAAATGTTTATTTAAGAGCTCCGTTCATACTATAGAACGGGGCTGATTTATTTTCCCTCATCGTTCTTTGTGATGTGCTTATCATCAGTTTTTCTGACTATATGCCTTGTTTTAAAAAGGTTGCGAATTTGCAACCCGATTCAGTTCCATAGTACAATGAATTGAGATAGGATTCGAAAGTGAGGAAGCGCAATGTTAACACCCAGCATGGAAGATTACCTGGAGAAGATCTACGAACTGATGAAAGAAAAAGGCTATGCTCGAGTGTCTGACATTGCTTCATCATTGTCGGTACAGCCTTCCTCCGTCACCAAAATGATTCAAAAACTGGACGAACAAAACTATGTCACCTACGAAAAATATCGTGGCATTATTTTAACCCAGCGCGGCGAACAAATGGGCCATTTAATGAAGCAGCGGCATAGGATGTTGGAGATGTTTCTCCGCATGCTGGACGTTTCGGAGAAAACAATCGAAAAAGACGTGGAAGGCATTGAACACCACGTTAGCCCGAGCACGATGGATAGCTTGAAAAGCCTTGTGCTGTTTTTTGAACAATATCCAGAATGCTTGGAGGAATACCGGCAGTTTCGTCAACAACTGCGGGACCTGTCCGCAACGGACGGCGAAAGCCGCTGATGCAAGTACGCCTCCCTAGTGGGGCTTTTTTTCTTTGTACAACAGGAGAGGAGTGACTTTTTTTGTCGCAAAAAATCCGGGTGGGTGTTATATTCGGAGGCCAGTCGGGCGAACACGAAGTGTCGATTCATTCGGCCCGATCTGTAATGGAAAATCTCAACAGCGAAAAATACGATATTCTGCCAATCGGAATCAGCAAGCAGGGCGTTTGGCATGTGGGACTCAGCTCTTTTGAAGAATTAGGAGCAGAGATTCCCGATTCCTTAAGAAAAAGGATTCTTGTGGGATCGACAGCGGTCCCCTCGGAGAATGGCAATTTTTTGCCCGACTCCTCCCTTCGATCAGTCGACGTGATTATTCCGGTCTTGCATGGTCCGCATGGAGAAGACGGAACCGTCCAGGGATTGTTTGAACTGCTGGACGTTGCTTATGTAGGCGCCGGTGTGCTTGCGTCCGCTGTAGGCATGGACAAGGCAATGATGAAGTCAGCTTTTGCCCACGCCGGACTGCCGCAGTGCAAATACAAGGTGTATCTGCGTCATCATTGGGAGCAAAACTCCGAGTCCATCCTAAGCGATATTGAGAGGGAGTTGGGTTTCCCCTGCTTTGTTAAGCCTGCCAATTTAGGTTCTTCTGTAGGAATCTCGAAAGCGAAAGATCGTGAAAGTTTGATTCTGGCCATGCGGGAAGCAGCCCGATACGATCGAAAGATCGTCGTGGAAGAAGCGGTCAACGCACGTGAAATTGAAGTGGCCGTGCTTGGCAACGACGAGCCGCGTGCATCGGTTGCGGGCGAAATTGTACCGAAGGCAGATTTTTATGATTATAACGCGAAATATGTGAACGGCACATCAGAGTTGATAATTCCGGCCGAATTGACCGATCAAAAGATGTCGGAAGTACGCAAATTGGCGCTTCAAGCGTATCGGGCGATTGATGGGTCAGGTCTTTCGCGCGTCGATTTTTTCCTGGAACGTGAAACCGGACGATTGCTCGTCAACGAGATCAATACATTCCCCGGTTTTACCGTGTATTCCATGTACCCGAAGTTATGGGAAGCGACCGGACTGTCTTATGAAAACCTATTGGACGAATTGATCGGGCTGGCACTGGAACGCCACCGTGAGAAAAATCAGATATCCGGCTAACCGCTCACAGAAAACCCTCTATCTATACATTTGATAGAGGGTTTTCATTATTTACTTAAAACTGAATTCCTTCTGGATCGTATTCAATCGATGCCAATTGTTCTTGAGTCGATGCGGATACATTCTGTGTGCCGGCTGCGGCCTTTTCTGCTACCATTGTGATCTGGTCTATTGACCGAACCACTTGTTCCGCACCTGCTGACAGTTGTTGAATCGCCGCAGATACCTCTTGGATTTGAGTCGCCACTTCCGCTACGGACTGTTGAATCTGTTCAAATGAGGCACCCGCCGTATTCACCACATCAATTCCTACGGCTACATCTTTCGTGCCCGCTTCCATGGATTCAACCGCTTTGTGGATTCCTTATTGGATGGTCACCACATACTCCCCTATTTTTTTGGCCGATTGAGAAGATTCTTCCGCCAATTCCTGTATAATCGCCGCATTGTTTTCCGCTGCTTGATTGGACTGTTCGGCACTTGCCGTTAACTCTTCCGATGAGGCAGCTACTTGTTCAGAACAAAGCGCCACTTGACGAATCAATTTTTTCAAGTTGCTTGTCATAGTATTAAAATCATTTGCCAATTGGCCAATTTCATCTTTAATTTTCACCGATATCGACTCAATGGTTAAATCTCCGTGGGACACCTTTTCGACCTGCTCCACCATCAGTGAGATCGGTTTCATAATATGATTCGTAAACAGCCAAACAACAGCAGCCCCAATTATGAGGGCAATTCCTAAAGTAATAAGAAGAAGGTATAGAACCTGATTGGCTCCCTGGTTGAACTCACTTAAATAAGCCCCTGCGGCTACAATCCAACCCCAGTTCGGCTCCGCTTCCACATAAGTAATTTTTGATTCTACTGCTTTGGTAATGGGGTTAGGCCACATATATGAAAAAGACCCGCCGCCATTTGTTCCTGTTTGAACAAGTTCCTGACCCAGCATGACTCCATCTTCCGTTTTCAGATTCGTAAGATCTTGTCCCTCAATGGAAGGGTTCATTACGGATATCGCATTCTTATTGACAGCAAAAATATATCCTCTCTGACCGATAACATAACGTGGATTCATTGGGCGTTTATTATCTGCCCCTTTTTTGCCAAGAATCTCTTGGCGTACAATTTCTTAAGCTTCTTCAAGCGTTACATGTCCGGCCTTAACTTCTTTGTCCATTAAATTGACCTTGAATTAACACCGTTGAATCTACTTTACCCAATTTATGAATTAGGTTTACAGTTCTCTTCATTACTTCGCTTTTCGTAATCAGTCCCGGAATATCGGTAACATTTTCGCGGAGTTCGAGCAATTCTGAACGATAACGTTCTACCTGTGCCTCTATTTCTTTCAATTGTTCTTTTAACGTCAGCAGTTCGGTAATATCTCTCGAATTACACACAACCCGTTTAATATTTCCTTCACTATCAAAAATGGGATTTCCAGTAGCCATAACACGTTTCCCAAACTTCGTTTCCTGGATCATCGTTACCCTTTTACGTTCTTGCAGTACCTTCAGGGCTACCGAAGGTCTAACGGCAACATTTCTGCCAATCAACTCCTCTGCGGAAGCTTGAAAATTCCGCTCAAGTCCTTTATTGACATATAATGTAATACCTTGGCCGTCTGTTACGTACCATCATATGAAAATGCCAGGATTTCTAAAAGATCGTCCTTCAGTACAGTGAAGTCAATGGAAGCCATCAAATCACCCCTCACTTCCAGCTCAAAGGTCAAACTTAAGTTCCAAGCCCATTTTCAGATAAAATCTGCAACGATCTTATGAAAGGTTATTTGGCATACATACCTTTAACTGTAGCACATATAGAATCACTTTTTTACTGGTAATCTTCACAAGTGATTGGCGCGTGCAGCGAAATAGGGGGCGTTTTTCATGTCACGTCAACAGAAATACTCAAATGGGGAGGCAGGATGGACGAATACCGTTCCGAAGCAAGTATCTGCCTCATACCGTATACCATCTTTGAAAAAAAAGGGGGGCTTTTCATGTACGGAGTATTTGGAGGATATACCCGCTGGGCAGTTGTATTCTTGATCATCTTTGTTCTCTTCTTCCTGCTCGTTCCTGGCTACGGATACGGTGCAGGCGGAGGAGCCTACTAAGATTGAAAAACACCGGAAAGCCGGAAGCCCACTTCCGGCTTTCTCTTTACGCAAATCATTGAAACCAAATCTGTTAATACATCATCCTTACGAAGAGGTGGTGAACAATCAATGAACATTCAGCAACGCGCAAAAGGTTTGGTAGGAAAGAATGTTGCAGTCCGCCATAAGGACGGGAAGATTTACCACGGTGTACTCCATTCGGTTACGGATGACGGAATCATTGTCCGTCCTTTGGGTCCCGTTCACGCTGCCGCCAATGCAGACGAATTGGTTGTGCAACACGCAGATGCCTCCATCCAGCAGGAGGCCAATTCTGCGCCTGATGATGTAAACGCGGCGCCTGTTTGGTTTGCAGCCTGGTGGTTAATCGCTTGGGCATTGATTCTCGGTCTCTGGGCGGCGGCTTGGGGCAGCTGGGGATACCGGGCAGGAGGATATGCGCCCGGGTACCGCGCAGTTGTACCTAGATACGGAGTCACGCGAAGAGTGTATTGGTGATTCTTAGGGGATATTGGTTTTGCTAATAGTTAGGGCCGCTGTCAGCGGCCCTATGCGGTATTTCCTATTTCTGAACGGCGGATACTTGCTCCAATTGCTGCAGCACTGTCTCGTAATCCGACTGTTCCTGCGCTTTGAACTGCAAATTTCGATAACGGATGACGCCCTGTTGATCAATCACAAAAACGCTTCGTTTTGCCACCTGCATCTGCTCATCCAGAACTCCGTACATTTTGGCAGTTGTCCGATGCCAATCGGACAACAGAGGATACGGAAGCATGCCGAGTGACGCATTGAACACATTGAGCGAATAAATTTGATCGACACTAACAGCCAGCACTTCCGCACCCGCTTCTTGAATCCGCTGGTAATCCCTCTTCCAGAGGGCCAGTTCCGTAATTCAGCCAGGTGTAAACGCCAGCGGAAAAAACGCCAGCAATATCATTTTTCGACCGCGGTAATCAGATAATCTGACTTTCTGCTTGCCGCGTGTCCAAGACAGTTCAAACTCGGGGGCCGGTTCGCCAACATTCGGAACCATGTTCTCATCCTTCCTTTGTTGTCGATACCATTCATTATGCCCAAATTCTGTCAAACTACAATGTTGACCAGTTTACCGGGGACTACGATACATTTCTTGATCGGTTTGCCCGCCATCGCTTCACTGACTTTATCGGACTTCATCGCAAGTTCCTTAATTTCGTCCTCTGCCGTGTCTTTTGAAACGACAATTCGATCACGCAATTTGCCGTTTACCTGCACAGCGTATTCGATTTCGTCCTGAACCAGAGCGGCCGGATCAAAAACGGGCCAGTCTTGTTGATGCACGCTGTCCGTGTGTCCGACCATCCGCCACAACTCTTCCGTAATATGCGGCACAATCGGGGAAAGCAGCAAAATTACAGTTTGGATCGCATTCAGCTTGACACCTTTATCTGCTGTTTCCGGATACGCGTATACCGCGTTTACCAATTCCATAACGGCAGAAATCGCCGTGTTGAATTGATAGCGCTCACTGATGTCTTCTGTTACTTTTTTAATCGCATAATGAGTTTGCTGCCATAGTCTTTTCTCATCAGATCCGGTCACATTTATGGCCGGCCGGTTGGCAAACAGAGCCGAATGTGTATCAACAAGGCGGAATACTCGACCCAGGAACCGGTATGCACCCTCAACCGCCTGGTCGTTCCATTCCAAGTCCCGATCGGGGGGCGCCGCAAATAGAATAAACAGTCTGGCTGTATCGGCACCATATTTGTTGACAATGTCTTCCGGTGAGACCACATTTCCTTTTGATTTGGACATTTTGGCGCCTTCTTTGATCACCATGCCCTGGGTCAAAAGACTTTCAAACGGCTCTTCAAAATTGACCAGACCGGCGTCGAACAGCACTTTTGTGAAAAAGCGGGAATACAGCAAATGCAGCACAGCATGTTCAATGCCACCGATATACTTGTCAACCGGCAGCCATCGGTTTACCACGTCGGTATCAAACGGTCCGTCATTCTTTTTGGCAGACGGATACCGCATATAGTACCAGGAAGAATCGATAAACGTATCCATCGTATCCGTTTCGCGGATTGCATGGCCGCCGCAAGAAGGACATGTGGTATGAACAAAGTTTTCGTTCGTTGCCAATGGAGATTTACCCGCCACTTCAAACTCGACCTGTTCAGGCAGAAGAACCGGCAGTTGATCTTCTGGTACTGGCTGCGTACCGCAATTGTCACAATACACAATTGGAATCGGACATCCCCAATAGCGCTGGCGAGAGATCAGCCAGTCGCGCAAACGGTAGGAAGTTTTCCGTTCCCCTTTGCCTTCTTGCTCCAAATTGGCGGAAATGACGTCGATCGCTTCCAAATTGGGCAAACCGGTAAATTTGTCAGAGTCAACCAATCGACCATCTTCCGTATAAGCTTGCGTCAGAGGAAGCTGCAATTCACCAGCTTCCGGCTGAATCACAACCCGAATCGGCAGGTTGTATTTGGTCGCAAACTCAAAATCCCGCTGATCGTGTGCCGGTACGCCCATGACCGCACCTGTTCCATAATCGGGCAATACATAGTTTGCGATCCAGATGGGAACCGGATCACCCGTTTTGGGATGAATCGCATATTCACCTGTAAACATGCCAATTTTTTCAGAATCCACCGATGTCCGTTCAATCTCTGACTTCTTGCGGACTTCTTCAATAAATGCTTGAATTTCTGCTTTTTTCTTCGATTTGCGGGTAATTCGTTCAATCACGGGGTGTTCCGGCGCCAATACCAGATAGGTTACACCGTACAACGTATCAGGACGGGTGGTAAACACGGTAATCAGACCGTCGTGCTTATCGATTCCGAAAATGATCTCGGTACCGTTTGATTTGCCAATCCAATTCCGCTGCATGGTTTTTACCCGCTCAGGCCAACCGGACAGTTTGTCCAAATCGGTCAACAACCGCTCCGCATAATCGGTAATTCGCAGATACCATTGTTCAAGATCTTTTTTCACCACTTCCGTGCCGCAGCGCCAGCAGCAGCCCTCTTCCACCTGCTCATTGGCCAGTACGGTGGCACACTCGGGGCACCAGTTAACCGCCCCTTTTTTCTTGTAGGCAAGTCCTCTTTTATAAAACAGCAGGAACAACCACTGCGTCCATTTATAGTAATCCGGACGGCAGGTGGTCACTTCCAGATCCCAATCGTATGATACCCCTAATTCTTTTTGCTGTTTCCGCATAAAATCAATATTGTCATATGTCCACGGTGCCGGATGGCTTTTGTTCTTGATGGCAGCGTTTTCAGCCGGCATACCAAACGCATCCCAGCCCATCGGATGCAGTACGTTAAATCCCTGCATCCGTTTAAAACGGGCAACGACGTCACCGATCGAATAGACCCGCACATGCCCCATGTGAAGACGTCCGGACGGGTACGGGAACATCTCCAAACAATAAAAATACGGATTATCGGTCGCTTCTTTCGTTTTGTAAATTCCGTTCGTTTCCCATTGTTCCTGCCACTTTTTCTCGATTTCGCCCGGAGCATATTTTCTTTCACTCATCCGGATTGCCCCCATTCCACCACATAATAAAACCCCTCGCCCTGCAAAACATGCTAGGGACGAGAGGTTTGATGTCAATTCCCGCGGTACCACCCTGCTTGACAGATTTTGTCTGCCCACTCGAACGTCCGATAACGAGGACGAGACGTTTACAGGTACCAAAATCCCCGCAACTGTTCAGAGGTGAGTTCACCGTATGTAACCTGTCAACTCCCACCAACCGTTGACTCTCTGAAAGGTTCTTACTCGGGTACTACTCCTCATCCACACATTACCCTTTTCATTTCGTTATAAATATACGATTGTAAGTATACGCAAAGGGGCAATCCTTTGTCAAGAATCGACAATTATCTGAACTCCACCAACCCGTCGTCTGCCATCACGATGCTGCCGTTGATCACATCCGATTCGTCAGATGCAAGAAAGGCAACCACATTGGCAATCTGTTCCGGTGTCAACAGCCTGCGGCGCATATGTTTGCGTGCCATTACATCTTCCAGACCCGCATCTTTATATCCCTGCAGCATTTGTGTATCTACACCGCCGGGTGCAACCCCCACAACGCGAATTCCGTAAGGAGCCAATTCGAGCGCTGCTGCCTGCGTCATGATGCGGACCGCCCCTTTTGCCGCATGATACCCTATCACACCCGGTGTGCCAACATATGCATAGACAGACGCGGTGTTGATAATGACGCCTTTGCTACCGATCTGCTGCATTTTGCGACCTGCCGCCAGAATCCCATAGTAGACTCCATACTGGTTGACTTTTACAACTTTGTCGTAATCCTCCGGTTCATGCTGCAGTAACGGCTTGTTGACACCAGTGCCCGCGTTGTTAAACATCACATCAATTTTTCCATATGTATCCACCGCCGGTAATCACTGCCACTTTTCCCTGTAACCGCATCATATATCCCCCGTTTTTTACGACTTGTCCTATTTATACCATGTGGAACCAGAATCTTAAAACTTGACCTGATGATTGAAAAAAATCAAGTCCGAAAAAATACTTTTCGAACTTTAAACGTATCCTGAAGAATTGTCCAATTTTGCGGAAACGAATGTCCCAACATCCAGTAACTGATGCCGCGCAGTCCATGTTCCTGAACAAGATGCAGTTTGGCCAAAATCGAACGGGCATCTTCAAACCAAACCTGGCGCAGTTCTTGGTCAGCGCCCCGATACACGAATGTGGGAGAAGCCGATTCCGGATGAAAATGAATATGCGTGTTTGCCCGGACCGCCTGTTGAATGGAAGCTTGCGGCGAAATTCCCGCCGCCCGCTGCCCCTCTCGAAACGGCATCGGCCAATTGTATCCGTAAAGCGCCATGCCCATAAAAATTTTATCGGCCGGCATTACAGACGACGCATAACAAATGACTTTTTGTATCATATGCAAAGGAGCGATCGCCATCGGCGGACCACCCGCCCATCCCCATTCAAACGTGAGCAGAATAATCTGGTCGGCGATTTGACCCAACGCTGGATAATCGTAGGCTCCCACCCAGGGGTTAGAAGGATTGTCAGCCGTTTTGGGACCGGACGTAACCGCTACCGGAATCTTTTGAGGCTGCGCGCATTCTGACAATTCCCGGACAAAAGCGGTAAAATAGGCCCGATCCTGCGGATACAGATGTTCAAAATCGATGTTAATCCCATAATGGCCTTTTGATTGAACAAGATGCAAGATGTTTTGAATGGTTTGGCGGCGCAGCTGTCGGTCTTTTATGATCCAGCGGGCAAGTTCCGGATTGAACTGCGACCCGTCAAAATTGGTGATGGTAGCAAACGCTCCCACTCTTTCCTGCCGCATTTTGCTGAGCGCCTTTGCATCCGATAGATCACTCAGGGTTCCATCACGTTGCACTTGATAACTGAACAGGTCGGCAAATGTCAGACAGTCTGCCGTGTCATGCAAAATCTCCTCATCAAGTTCGCTTCCCGTCGGGATCAGAAACGCGTGCACATCGATCAAACGATGCGAACGGACCGGAACCGGCAGCCAGATTGTTTTCCCCGGCTCCAGGCTCTGTTCGGCAAACCGCTCATTGCTGGCTCGGACAATAAACGGGGGAAGTTTCTTTTGCTGCGAGATGGATTCCAGCGTATCACCCGGTTGGATTACATAACGCTCTAATGTGGTGCTCGGGCCTGCCGGGATGATCAGGCCCATGCCAGGAACAATATCATCTCCCTGCAATTGGTTGGCGGCCCTGATTCGTTCTGCCGTACCGTCGTAAAGTTCTGCAATGGAATAAAGTGTCTCTCCTGCCTTTACAACATGTACAAACATAATTTGTCCTCCCTTACAGCGTGGCTGTTACCTACTATATGAGGAGGACAAGTTGACATAAAACTATTTTTTCTTATCCGAACACTTCCCCGCCGCGTTTGTACTCGACATCCCCCATACCTTCGCGAACATTGGCGGTTCGAGCCACCGCAAAGAAAAAATCGGACAGGCGGTTTAAATAGCGACGCACCTCTTGATTGATCGGCTCTTCTTCCGCAAGCGTTACCACCCGCCGCTCCGCCCGCCTGGCGACCGTTCGGCAAACATGCAGAGCAGCCGAAACAGGGCTCCCGCCCGGCAAAACAAATCGTTTAATGGGTGGACACTCCGCATCGTACCGATCAATCCACTGTTCCAGACGAGTGACCATGTCTGCATTGATTTTGTATGTGATCTGCGACCCTTCCGGTGCTTTTACATATGCCAAATCGCCGCCTGCATCAAACAATTCGTGCTGAATTTCCGTCAAATCGGCAATCATATCTTGATATTTGCTGCGGTCCATCAAAACAATCGCCTGGCCAACGAACGAATTCAGCTCATCAACGGTACCGTAAGCCTCGACCCGGATCGAATCTTTCCGGACGCGTCCGCCAATCACGCCTGTCATTCCTTTGTCGCCTGTTCGCGTATAGATTTTCATTTGATCACACTTCTTTCCTCAAACATTTTCATGATCGAAAAAAGGCGTTCCATATCAAGCTCCGTTTCCACCGTATCGGCCCATTCGTCAAACGCTTCCTGCCGCCGACGGTGATTGGATACTGTTGTTTCAAGCGGTGCGAGTCCTTTCCCGATCCGAATCTGATCCAATAAGATTCTGCGGAATGAATCGTTATGTAAAATACCGTGTAAATACGTACCGATCACAGTGCCTGTTTCGTTCACCGCTCCCTCTTCCTGTTTTCGGCCATTTTCACTTTCCAGCCGGCAAAAGGGGGCCACCCGTTTTCCCCGCTCCGACTGCCCCATATGGATTTCGTATCCTTCCACTGGCAGACCGGACAAAACAGCCGATTGGGCTGGCAGCGTTAAAACGGTTCCTTGCGCCTGAACCGTTGTTTTCTGAGGTAAAAACCGGGTTGTCACGTCCAACAACCCCAATCCTTCTAATTCCGGCAGGTCAGACTCGACAAAATCGGGATCAAACAGACGGCTGCCCAACATCTGATAGCCGCCGCAAATGCCCAGGACCCGGCCATCTTTTGCCCGACACCGGATTGCCTCCGCCAAACCGGATCGTTTCAGCCAAACCAGATCGTCAACCGTGTTTTTAGTTCCCGGCAAGATGACTAAATCCGGCATTCCAAGCTGATCAACGTCAGCTACAAAGCGCAGCGATACATCCGGCTCAAACCGCAGCGGATCCACATCCGTAAAATTGGAGATAAAGGGAAACCGGATCACCGCTACATCAATCTGGTTTTGTCCTGCGGCCGCCGCAGTTAAGCTGTCCAATACAACCGAATCCTCGCTTTCAATATAGAGATTCCGCCGATAGGGAACTACGCCAAGCACCGGAATTCCAGTCCGTTTTTCCAGCCAGTCAATGCCTGGCGCAAGCAGGCGAATATCGCCGCGAAATTTATTGATAATAAAGCCTTTCACCCGGTTTCGTTCCGCCGCCTCAAGCAGTTCCAGCGTACCGACAATCGATGCGAAGACGCCGCCCCGATCAATATCCGCCACCAAAATCACAGGTGCGTCTGCCAGTTCGGCTATTTTCATATTCGCGATGTCCCGGCTTTTCAAATTGATCTCGGCCGGACTGCCTGCCCCTTCGATAATCAATACTTCAAATTCGCTTCGCAAACGGTCCAGCGACTCCTTAACCACCTGCAGAGCCTGCGGAATATAATTCTGCCGATATTCGACAGCCGACATATCCTGTAAGGGAACACCGCGCACCACCACTTGTGATGTCATATCCCCTTTGGGCTTTAATAAAATCGGATTCATGTCGACCGTCGCTTCCACGCCGGCAGCTTCGGCCTGAACACCCTGCGCCCGGCCAATCTCCTTGCCGTCACTCGTTACATACGAGTTGAGCGCCATATTTTGTGATTTGAAAGGCGCGACCCGGTACCCTTTTCTAGCAAAAATCCGGCAGAGCGCCGTACACAACAAACTTTTCCCGACGTCACTGGAGGTTCCCTGCACCATCAACCGTAAACTCAACAAAACTCCCCCTTTCATCCAGCAATCGCGAAAGAGGGAGTTCCAGCAATTCTTGAAAGGTGTACCCCAATTCGCGAGGGCAATCTGCACATCCGAGCATCATAAGGGGTCTGGCTTTACAGTGGCGCGACCGCCCGGGAATTTCACCCGGTTCCCTGCATGTAGCTTTTATCAACAGTTTACTTGAATGGAACCTTTCTGCCAATCAAATTGTTTACCGTATCTTCGCTTTAAAAAAATACCTTTTCGCTCCTTCGCCCGGTTCGTTCCAGTGAAAATCAGCACCGCATGTTACTTTTTCAAATCCTGCCTGGCGAAGCAGCCCTTCAATCACTTCTCGCGGATAAGCCCGCTGCCAATGGGTTTCCTGAAATCGACGATACACATCCGCTTCCGTTTTGGCAAAAAAAGTCACATCGTATTCTACTTCACACCGCCGTCCATCAAATCGACTTTGCCAGATGTACGCAATGTCCTCCCGAATATCATAGAACGTCTCTTGGCCCAACTCCTGTTCCAAATGATACGGCGTATGCATGTCAAACAGAAAAACGCCGTCCGGTTTCAATTGGGAGCGAATGGATTGGAACGCCGCCAACAAATCGGTTTCCTCCCGCAAATAATTGAGAGAATCGCAAAACGACACGGCACAGTCAACCGCTTCCGGCAGCCGCAAATGCCGCATATCCTGCTGCAAGAACCGCAAAAAAGGTGTGGGGCGATTCAGTTTCGCCTGCGCCCGCACCAGCATGTCCTCTGACAAGTCAACCGCACATACCTGATGTCCCAACTCCATCAAACGGATGGATAATGTGCCGGTTCCACAGCCAATGTCGGCGACTTTCAAGCGACGGTCCCCGCCAAATTCCTGCTGCATCGATTCTGTAAACAGCCCCAACCACAGATCATAGGGAGCATCTTCCATCAGCATATCGTAAAATTCCGCAAAATCGCGATACGTAGACCCCTGCATCTCATCACCCCAAATCAAACTTCTGTCCAGACTGCTGGCAGAAGGCCGTTTAAAGCTGTTAAAAAAACCCGATTCCGCGAAGAACCGGGCCAATCATTTATTATACGATACTCAACTCGTGTGCGTCGCTCCAAATTCGGTCAAGATTGTAAAATTCCCTTTCTTCTTCCCGGAACACATGAACCACCACGTCTCCGCAATCGATTAAAACCCATTTTGCCTCGTCGTACCCTTCCATCCCTTTAACTGTAATCCCTTTCTGCCCCATCTTTTCCTTTACCGCTTTTGCGATAGCTTGCACCTGAGTAGTGGAATTTCCGCTGCATAAGACGAAGTAATCCGCTATTACCGACAATCCTCGTATGTCGAGCATAACAATGTCTTTCGCCTTCTTGTCTGCGACCGCCGCAGCAGCCAAACGAGCATATTCCACCGTTTTTTCACCCATGCACTTGCCTCCTAGGAAATTAAGAATGGTTTTACTGCATTTTATGCCAAAAGAGTCTCAACGTCCCCGGCTGTCCTTCTGTTTCCGCCACAGATCATTTCGTGCAACGACAGACAGCGGAAAGATGGGGAGCCGACGTTTTAACAGGAACTCAATCGTGTTGTCCATCGACAGAGCGACTGCCTTGTCAAGATCCTCTTCTGCCACCTTGCGAATGTCCTCCACAGCAGGATAGTCACGCCCCGGTTCAATTGCATCGGCCAGGTAAACCACTTTTTCAAGCAGTGTCATGTTCGCCCGACCGGATGTATGATAGCGGCAGGCGTTCCTCACTTCCGGATCGACAATTCCGAACTCCTGCGGCGCAATTTCAGCCGCAATGTGGCCGTGAAGCAATTCGGTCACTTCAAAATAGGAATCGTCTATACCTAATTCTTTCGCCACCTGAACCAGTTTTTCCTCTGACCATTCCTTACAATAATCATGGATCCAGGCGGCCAACCTCGCCTGTTCCGGATTGACGCCATATTTTCGGGCCAAACGGTCAGCCGTTTCGACAACCCCTTCTACATGCTGAAACCGCTTTTCTTTCAAGGCCGATTTGACTTTCTCGCGAATTTCACTCTCCGTCATACAACCGATTCTCCTCGATAAAATGAATCACCCGGTCAGGAATCAAAAAATCAACTGCCTGCCGATTGCGGATTCGTTCTCTTAACCATGTGGAAGATATCTCAAGACCGGGCATGTCAACAAAATAAACCCGCTCTTCACTGCCGGGAATCTCCTTTTGCAAAAGCGCTTGGCATTTATCAAGGTCAAAACCTGGTCTCGCCATCCCAACTAAGCGGGCCAACTGCAGGATCTTGTCCGGTTGCCGCCAGTTCGGGAAATCGTGCAGCATATCGGCCCCCATAATAAAGTATAACTCGTCAGCAGGATATTCAGACCTGTAATGAGTCAGCGTATCCACCGTATAAGACGGCCCCTGCTGTGTGAGTTCCCAATCAGACACGGAAAAAACGGGATCGTACCCGGCAGCCAACACTACCATCTGCAGCCGTTTTTCAGCAGGGGTGACGGAAACCCCCATTTTATGCGGGGGAAATCCGGTTGGAATGAAAATGACCCGGTTCAGACCCAGAGCTTCCAACGCCACGCGGGCCGCCACCATGTGTCCAATGTGGATGGGATCAAAGGTGCCCCCAAAAAGCCCAATTTTCACTCCTTATCACTCCCGTATGGCAGATCGAATCTGTTTTTAGCGCGGCAGTTCGATCTGCTTTTGTTCGGCCGATTCCCTGTATAAAACGACCGTTTTACCGATTAATTGGACCAGTTCGGCGTTCGTGCCGTCCGCCAGCTGTTCCGCCACTTCCTCTTTGTCGTATTCACAATTGTTGAGAACCGATATTTTGATCAGTTCGCGCGCTTCAAGCGCCAGCGACACCTGTTCCAGCATGTTATCCGACACACCGCCTTTCCCTACCTGCATGACCGGGTTAAGGTGGTGCGCCAACGAACGCAGATATCTTTTTTGTTTGCCTGTCAGCATGCAGATCTTCCTTTCAAAAAATTAGAGCGACGATTCGATGGTTTTCCGCATCAGTTCGACAGGCGCATCCTCACCTGTCCACAGCGTGAACGCCTCCGCCCCTTGATATATGAACATTCCCAATCCACCATGCGTCTTTGCACCCCGCTTGGCCGCTTCCCACAGTAAACGAGTTTGACGCGGATTATAAATCAGATCGGATACCACCAATTTTTCATGCAAAAGGTCTGGCGGAAGCGGGATCTCCTGTTCATTTGGGTGCATGCCAACCGATGTGGTATTGACCAGCAGGTCTGCTTCACTGACCAATTCCGGTAAATCCTGGTAGGAAACTGCTTCCGCCGGACAAAACGTCCCAAGACGTTCGGCAAGTTCACGCCCCTTTTCCGGCGTCCGGTTGACGATTTGAATCCGTTTGGCGCCCTGCAGTGCCATTGCCGCCGCTACTGCCCGCGCTGCACCACCTGCTCCCAGCACCAAAACGTTCGCATCAGGCAATGATAATCTTGTTTCTTCCAAAAGTGAACGGACATAGCCGCTCCCATCCGTATTATGTCCAATCAGTGTACCTTTTTCATTGACAACTGTGTTGACTGCACCAATCAGTTTCGCTGCTGGACTCAATTCATCCAGACAAGCCATGATATCCACTTTATGCGGAATTGTTACGTTAACGCCGCGCATCCCCAATATCCGAATGCTTTCCGCAGCCGTTTTCAGTTGTTCGGGAAAAACATCAAACGCGACATATGTATACGGGAGTCCTTTAGCGCGAAACGCTGCATTTTGCATGAGTGGCGACCGGGAATGATGTATCGGATGACCGAACAAACCGATTAAAGTTAAATGCCCATTCGAATTCATGGTTCTCCCCCCCAACTCCATCCTACTATACCAAATTTTTAAGAAATAAAAAATCACCCTGTTTGTTTACACGGTCTTGCAATGGCCGTGTAAACAAACAGAGTGTGAAATGTTCGAAACCATTTTGACGGCTATCTTCGGAAATCGATATGAAGTACGACTCCCTGCCGAAACGACACTTTAACATCGTGTAGATGATATCCGTCAAGCGATGGGTCTTCGCGACGAACCAACGAAACTTCCCTTTGCAAACGGTCGATCAACTCATCCATACGCAGAGGGTTACAGTGAAATGCGTTATCCATACATCGCTCAACTAACCGTTTGGACTCCTGTGTCTGAACGTTGCTCATCTCTTTCCCCCCATACCCCGTAAAAGATTGGTATATTACCGTATGCATAGATTCGAGCGGCTATGATTTAATTCGTCAAAAAATTACGTGTTCAGATTACGGAGGGTCGCAAAGAAACATCTACGCCGCGCGGTACATGGACATTAACCTGACAGCCGTCCCCGTGCACAGCAATCCAGCCGAGTCCGGAGATCACAATATCAGTGGATTGTCCTTTTTTCAACTGCAGTTTATGCACAATCCAATCACGCAAATGATTTCCACACTGATCGCAAGGTGGCGCCAACAAGCCGCCCACATGTTTTTCGTAGAGAGAATCAGCGTTTTCCAGCTTGGTTCGGTGTATCTCTAACTGATTGGCAACATAACAGACAAACGGCTGACGCTCTCCGCTGAGGAAATCAAATCGTGCCAACCCGCCAAAAAACAACGTCTGTTGACTGTTCAACTGAAAGACGCGGGGGTCAATCGTCCGATCCGGAACAATCAGTTTTAAGCATTTTGCACAAACCAGATCTGTCAGCCGGTGATTTGTTAGAATACCGGGCGTATCGATCAACGGATGTATATAGTTCGGAATCTCAACCCGTACAGCTGACAGAGTGGTCCCCGGGAAGCGTGAAGTGGTCAGTTCCACATCGCCCGTTTCCCCAAAGAGTCCGATCAATCGGTTAATCAGTGTTGATTTCCCGACATTTGCAGTACCGACCACATACACATCGCGCATGTTTGCATGCCGTTCAATGGCTGTTTTCACCCGCTCAATGCCAATTCCTTTAACTGCCGATACAAGCGCGGTACCCGCCAGTTGAATCTCCTTTTTTTCGACTTCCCTTTGCAGCCATCGGGAAGCCTTTTCAAGATTCGTTTGTTTTGGCAACAAATCGACTTTGTTAGCCACCAAAAACAAAGGGTTGTTACCTATGTATTTTCGCAGATTGTCAATCCAAGAACCGGAGAAATCAAACAGGTCCACCACTTTCAGGACAAACGCTTCTTTTTCTCCAATTTCGCTGACGATCCGGATAAAGTCATCATTCAAAACCGAAACGGACGACACCTCGCTGTAATGTTTGATTCGAAAACAGCGGCGGCAAATCGGCGTTTCCTTCGTCATGGCAGAAGCAGGCGCATAACCGGGCCTGTCCGGATGCTCAGTCTGCAACTGAATGCCGCATCCTCTGCACGTGATCACTGGGTCCATTCGATCCATCCTTCCATTCTCTCAGTCCCCCGCATTTAGTGAATTCTTCCGGCTAACGATTCTCCGATGCAGTCAATTCTTCCAGGGTACCATCCCCCGGCGATGCAGGTCTTTCAGCACAAAACGCTCCATCGCACGAAGCAGTTTCGTGCCGATAAATTCTTTTTCGGCCAGCGGAATTACAAGAATGGTGTATAATCC
Source organism: Effusibacillus dendaii (assembly GCF_015097055.1). NCBI lineage: Bacteria > Bacillati > Bacillota > Bacilli > Caryophanales > Alicyclobacillaceae > Effusibacillus > Effusibacillus dendaii. The sequence continues at coordinate 3,398,019 of NZ_AP023366.1, read as the reverse complement.
CATCCGATTGCCGCCTAACACATCCGTAAAAATCTGGTCTCCGATCACAACCGTTTCATGCGGCTGTGTGCCGATCAACCGCATAGCCTGCCGAAACGCTTTGCGGATTGGCTTTTTTGCACTAAATATCGACGGAAGACCCAACTGGCGCGCAAAACCTTCCACCCTCGGCTGTTTATTGTTTGAGACAATGCAGACTTTCATTCCCCTTCGCTTCAGTTCTGCCAACCAGTTGGCAAGCTCGGGCGAAACCTCCGGCGAATTCCAGGCAACCAACGTGTTGTCCAAATCGGTCAGAATCCCTTTTATTTTCTGTGCCTGCAACGCATCCAGGTCAATATCATAAATCGATTTTACATACAACGACGGAATCAATTGTCTAAACAAATTTGTCACCTCAACGCGTTGTTCCTGTTTTCTTATCCTACCATAGTATCGGATGGCAAGCACAACCAAAAAGAAAACCTGGAACGAAGCCCAGGCCTTTTTGCACGAGAGGATATCCTAAAGTTTGTACTCGTACCGTGTACACTCAGGACGATTTTATCAACAAATATAGGGGCTTACGCCCCCCAAAAATTATATACGTTCCGGCAGAGTAAAGGGCTGGAGTTTCCAGCGGCTGGAATTGGCTCCAACCGCTTCTGGCTACCTTATCATTCCATGCCGGATCGCCTCTGCAACAGCCTGCGCCCGGTGCTGTACACCCATTTTTCGCATCGCCGATTGAATGTACTCGCGTACCGTATACTCGCTGATGCCCATTTCAACCGCCATTCCTTTGATGCTGTCGCCATCGGACATGCGCTGCAGCACCTCGATCTCCCGTTTGCTGAGCGAACCTTTTCTGGCGATCCGAACGGGAGACCCGACCGTTTCCCCGATCAGTGTTCCGTAATTGTATAGAGATTGCAAAATCGGTTCGCTTGGCAGCTTTCCGTCACTGCGATCCATCAATGCGCAGCCGACCACTGTAGAATTATGGCTGATCGGAACGACTGCCAGGGAGGATAGACGAAATTCCTGCACATATCGATCAGGAAACAAGTTTTCCCGGTCTACATGCAGCGCAAACTGTGGCTGCAGGTTCTGTATGGCGCGATAGATGGGTGGAATTCTTCGCACGTCTTCCTGTATAAACGCGATGGAAAATACCCCTTCTTGGTTGATTCCGAGCAAGCCTTGACCAAAATGGCTCAAGGGAGAATAGGCATAAAGCGATGCCCGGTCAAACGGAAACAGTTCGACGAATCCGCGAAGCAATCTCTCTAATTTTTCTTCATGATTTTCGGCGGTCTTCGCCAGATCGATATATCGTTTCATTTGCACGCTGACCATCAGATGAATCGCCTCCCTGCTTTTTGGGGGATAACATCTTTTTCTAGGACGCGTATGATGAAGGTAAGCAATTATATTTTAGCAAAAAATAAAACCGAATAAAATTCTCTATTTTTTGAATTAACTGAATCTAAGGAGGGGTACACAATGAGAACAGAAGTTATCACGACAAGTCCTAGGGGTTTGCAAACCGATTCACTGCCTTACCGTCTCTATGAAAAAGCCAAACGATTTGGCGTATGGAACCCGAAAGACATCGATTTCAGCCAGGACAAAATTGATTGGCATCAGAAATTAAACGATCAGCAGCGTGAACAGACGCTTCGTTTGATTTCCCTGTTCCAAGCGGGTGAAGAAGCGGTAACACTGGATCTTTTGCCGCTGATTATGACAATTGCCAAACAAGGACGAATTGAAGAGGAAATGTTTCTGACGACATTCCTGTTTGAAGAAGCCAAACATACCGAATTTTTCCGTTTGGTCCTGAACGCCATCGGCGAGACGGGCGATTTGTCGCACCATCATACACCCACCTACCGTAAAATTTTCTACGAAATCCTTCCGGAGGCAATGGATCGGTTGGTGCACGACCAGTCACCGGAAGCAATTGCAGAGGCGTCAGTTGTCTACAATATGTTTGTCGAGGGAGTGTTGGCAGAAACCGGTTACTGGTCATTTTACGAAGGGCTGAACAAGGCAGGTTTGATGCCTGGTCTGATGAAAGGAATCGGTTATCTGAAGACGGATGAATCCCGCCATATCGGCTATGGAACATTTCTGCTGCAGCGTTTGATTTGCGAACATCCTCATCTGTTCGATCTTGTCCAAAAAAGAATGGAACAGTTGGCTCCTCTCTCGTTTGCCCTTAATCAGGAAGGGTATGAAGTAAACAATGGAGTCAGCGCGTTTGAAGTTCCGATTGAAGAAACCATGCAATTTTCACAAAAACAGATTATGGTCCGAATGGACGTCTTGGCACGGGCAAAAGGCCAGACAATGGAGGAAATTTACAAAACTACTGAAGCATCTGTAGGAGTTCTGTAATTAAAATTGGAGGTATGTCTATGTCAACAACGATGCAAGTGATGGAATTCCCTCTTTTTATTAACGGACAATGGCGCCCTGCGAGCAGCGGCGAAACGTTTGATGTCGTTAATCCCGCCACTGGTGCAGTAGTAGCCAAAGTTGCCAAAGCCACCAAACAGGATGCAGAGGAAGCGATCAGAGTCGCCCGGGAAACGTTCGATTCCGGTGTCTGGTCGCGCAAAAAACCGCAAGAACGGGCACAAGTCTTAGTGCAGTTCGCCCAAAAAATTGTGGAACATGCACAGGATCTGGTATTTCTTGAATCCGTCAGTTCTGGCGGTACGATTCGTCGGATAGGCAACTCCGACATCCTGCAAATAGCAGATTTATTGCAGCAGACGGCAAAATTCGCAATGGAGTATTCCTACGTTCAGTCGCTGCCCGTTGTTTCTTTCCCTGCCTCCAACAACAACCAAATCTGGCGGGAACCGATCGGTGTTGTGGCTGCCATTACCGCTTGGAATTTCCCCATGATTTTGGCTATGTGGAAGCTTGCTCCCGCCCTTGCCATGGGCAATACCATTATCGTGAAGCCAGCTTCCAACACACCTCTTTCCACATTAAAATTGGCCGAATTGGCGGTGCAAGCAGGACTTCCTGCCGGTGTCTTCAATGTAATAGCAGGCCCCGGTGCCAGTGTTGGCGAAACGCTTGTCACACATCCGCAAGTGGATAAAGTTGCGTTTACCGGTTCCACCGAAGTTGGCAGAAGAATCATGCAGCTTGCCTCCGGCACAGTGAAACGGGTAACACTGGAATTGGGCGGAAAATCGCCATCCATTGTGTTGCCGGATGCGGATCTGGAGCTTGCGGTTCCGGGTATACTGTTTGGCGTATTTCTTCATTCCGGTCAAATTTGCGAATCGGGTACGCGCGTATTAGTTCACGATTCGATTTATGACGAGGTCGTATCCCGTTTGGCAGAAGCAGCAAAATCAATTCGATTGGGCAATCCGCTAGACCCTGCAACCGGTATGGGACCTGTTGTTTCCAAACAGCAACTGGACACAGTACTTGGTTATATTGAAGCGGGCATCCAAGAGGGAGCACGGCTTGTATGCGGCGGCAACCGGGCTGTAGGGGCCGGACTTGACAACGGGTATTTTGTGGAACCGACAATTTTTGCCGATGTGACAAACGATATGAAGATCGCGAAAGAAGAGATTTTCGGACCGGTCTTGTCGGTCATCCGTTATTCCACCGTAGAAGAAGCGATCCAGATTGCAAATGACACGATTTACGGTCTGGCATCAGGCGTTTGGACAAGTGATGCGAATAAAGCACTGCAAATTGCCCGCGAATTAAAAGCCGGTACAGTTTGGATCAACGATTGGCACATGTTCCGCAGCGACGCACCGTTTGGCGGCTACAAACAAAGCGGTTTCGGGCGCGAGTTGGGCCGTCATGCGCTGGATGAATACACGCAAGTCAAACACGTTCACCTGTCAATGACTTCTGAAATTGAACAAAGGCCTTGGTTGAACATTCTGTTTAACTAAATCCGCTTGAAATAAATCACGTTCAACTGAATCCATTCAAAAAGAGGGATCGTTATGCTGCCCGATACCCATCCCCTGCCCCAATTCGTTTTTACGAAACCAGCACGGGAGTTGATTGACCGTATCTACCATGACTATCAAAGCCCGCTTGTCTTGATGATTGCAAACGGCTGTTGCGAAAGCACAGCCCCTTATCTGTATGCAAACTATTTGGTTAGTGAAGAAACCCGCGTCGTTTGGGAAGATCATCAAGTGGCGGTACATCTGTCAAATCACTTGGTCTTCCCGGACGGCTCCCGGTTCCGGCAAGTCATTGATGTGGAACCAAACGTACTTGGCGACAGTTTTTCAATTGAAACAGATTACGGCAGCCGGCTTGTACTGCGAAGGGAACAAATCTCCTGACAGACCCGGAACCGTGTATCACATACGCCGTGAATCACTAGGTAAATAATTTAGAAATGTAGGTGATCTCATGATTCATTCCTTTTTCTCATTCGCAATGCGAACAACCGTCCACAGTGGTGCAGGCTCCAGAAGTTTATTGCCCGAATTGGTCAAAGGATTAGGTGGCAGACGGGCTGTCCTGTTTACCGACAAAGGATTAACAAATGTCGGCATTACAGCCAAAATCACCGAACTGTTTGAAATCATGCCCGGCACTCAACTGGTGGGTGTGTTTGATGAGATTGAACAGGATGCGAAAACAGATATTATCAATCGGGGAGCTCAATTTTTTAAAGACCGCAACGGTGACACATTGATCGCACTTGGCGGTGGAAGTGTACTGGACACTGTGAAAGGAATCAAATGGATGCTGCATAAGCGGCTCATTGACATTCGCGAGGGGGTGCTCGGCAACACGATTGAGATGTGGCCGGAAGCCCAGTATATTATGATTCCGCATCTGGCTATCCCCACAACAGCCGGCACAGGCGCGGAAGTTTCACCGATTGCCGTCATGTATAACGAACTTCTTGGTGTCAAAACCAATCTGATCAATCCGTTCATCAATGCTGATATTGCAATTCTTGACCCGGAACTGACCGTGGGATTGCCGCCGTCGATTTCGGCATTCACCGGATTTGACGCACTGACCCACGCAGTAGAAGCCTATTTTTCGCCAAAAAACAATCCGATGGCCGATTCCTTCGCGATTCAATCCATCCGGATGATTGTCGAGAATTTGCCCATTGCTGTCCAGGATGGGAAAAATCTGGCTGCTCGCGCCAACATGCTGATGGCCAGCACAATGGCAATCACCTGTTTCAGTCTCACGATGAACGCGATACCTATCCATAATATGGCGCACGCATTCGGAGCCAAATTTGGCATCCCGCATGGACTTGCTAATGCTGTTTTACTGCCAAACGTTATGGAGTCTCTGCCACCCTTCTATCTGCCCCGTATTCACGGATTTGCAAAAGAACTCGGGGTGGAACAGATTCCGCAAGATCCGCTGGAATGTTTGGCTGCCGTTACGAGCTTTATTCGCAAACTACGGGAACAAGTCGGTTTGCCGAGTACATTTGCGAAGTTCAATATTTCCTCTGACCACCTGCAAAACATCGTGCCGCTCGTGCAATCGGATCCGGCCGGTGTCGTATTCCGAATTCCACCGGAAGTAATCAGCAAGGTGACCACTGAAGTTACCGGTCTGACGACCGTTGCGATGTAACGCTTTACCGGACGCCTGTATTCGGTTTTCCCCATATGACGTGTTCCGCCGCAAAACATGCGGCGGAACTTTTGTCAATTTTCCAATCGTCAAGTAATCGGCGCGCAGTCGTTTGGCTGTACTCTTCTCCCGTCCATTCAGACCGCTATTATTTATGCAATCGTGTCGCTGCCCAAAATGCCAATAACATAGCGGCAATCGCTCCCTCTACCACGCCGGTCCATCCCCCCAGCTTCCATAGAAAGCCCAACAACGTGCTGCCGAGGCTGCCGCCCGCATAATAAAAAATCAAATAAAGACCCGACGCGCTTGCCCTTGCCTCTGTCGCATGCTGGTTGACCCAGGCACTGGCCGACGCGTGAGCCCCGAAAAATCCGAAACAGAATACGAGCAATCCTGCAATAATTCCGAGAAGAGAAGGAATAAGCAGCATACACAATCCGATTACCGCCAATATCAATCCCATAAAAATCGTCTTTTTTCCGCCAATTCGGTCCAAAACCCGTCCAGTCAGGGTAGAGCTTACCGTACCGGCAAAATAGGTCAGAAAAAGCGATCCAATCAGACTGCTGGACAGCCGATAAGGAGCGCCGCTTAATAAAAAAGTCAAATAATTATAAATGCCGACAAAACAAAACATCAATAGAAAACCAATCAGAAACGAATATCGCAGGGATTCGCTGCGCAAATGGCGAAACATGCTCAGGACGGCGTCTTTTAGATTGAATGGCTTTGCACTAAAAAAACGGGACGCGGGCAGCAAAAAATAAAACACTGCCAGTCCCAGAAGAGTAATAATGCCAAACAAGAAAAAAGAGGCTCGCCAGGAGAAAAAATCGACCATGATTCCGCTGACAATCCGGCCCCCCATGCCGCCAAGCGTATTGCCGCTGATATAAAGACCGACCGCAAGCCCCAGTGCTCCCGGCGAATATTCTTCTGCCAAATATGCCATAGCAACAGCCGGTAATCCGGCGAGACAGAAACCTTCCACCATGCGCAGTCCCAACAGCGTATAGAAATTGTCAACAAAAGGGGTCAACAAGGTGGGGATGACACTCAGGGCCATCGACCAAAACATGACCGGTTTACGACCCACAGCATCCGACAGCGGTCCATAAAACAGCAGCCCCAGACCTAACGAAAAAATCGTCAGTGATACGGACAAACTCGACACTGCCGGTGAAACGCCAAATTCCTTAGTAAAAATCGGCAACAGCGGTTGTGTCAAATAGATCGTGGCAAATGTCAAAAAAGAAGCAATCGATAAGGCGATCGTCGCCTGCCAAAAAGGCCGGGTTCCCGGCAAAATACGCATGACAGGCGACGATTGTATTTGCTCAACTTCGATATCCATCGTTTTCATTCTATCGCTCTCCCAATAAAAAAGGCTTCTACCGAAGCATATTCAACGATGAAGCGGCGCCTATTAAAGGAACCCTTTTTCGACAGCCGAAAGTATAAAAATGGTGATGGAATATCACATTTCTATACTTTCTAAGCTGTTCAAAAACCGCCTTTTCCTGAGCGTTATCTTACACACACTCCATTGTCGCGGACCTTGTACAGGTGCCCCATCAACTGGCGCTTGGTGAGCGGGAGCAGGATGTCAACTGCTTCATACAGTTTACCGATTTGCAAACCGGTCGAAATCCCCATTGATTCCAGCATATACACTAAGTCTTCCGTTGAACCGTTACCGGCAGCTCCCTTCGCAAACGGACAACCGCCCAAACCGCCGATTGCGGTATCAAATGACGTAACCCCCGCCTGCATGGCAGCCAGCGTGTTGGCGAGAGCCATTCCCCGTGTATCGTGAAAATGGGCCGTAAAGCTCGCTTGCGGGAATTCCGCTTTCGCTTTTGTAAACACTTCAAACACCTGTTTCGGATTGGCGATGCCGATCGTATCAGCCAGGTCAATTTCATCCGCCCCCATCGCCAGGAACTGTTCCACCATCGTCAGAACTTTTGAAAGAGGCACCTCATTTTCATATGGGCATCCGAACGTAGTCGCCACATACGCACGAACGAACATTCCATCTTGTTTCGCCTGTTCCACAAGCGGGCGAAGCCGTTGCATAGATTCTTCCGTCGTCATATTGATGTTTTTCTGGTTAAACGTACTGCTTGCGCCAACCACCAGCGCAATCGCGTTGACGCCGCATTCCTTTGCCCGCTCATATCCCTTTTCGTTCGGAATCAATGCGATTTGCTGAACATCGTCCGGCAGTTGGATTCCTGCCAGTACCTCCGCCGCATCCGCCATTTGCGGCACCCACTTGGGAGAAACGAACGACGTAACTTCAATCCGTTTCACGCCTGATTCGGCCAATTTTTGGATCAACCTGATTTTATCCGGCGTTGAAATAAGATCCTGCTCATTTTGCAACCCGTCGCGAGGCCCTACTTCCACAATTTCAATCGATTTTGGCCATTGGTTCATTTAAATAACCCCCTTGTTTTTCAAGTTCTGCAGCTCAGTATCCGAATAATGAAGCATCTTTTGCAAGACTTCCTCTGTATGCTGTCCCAGTTCAGGCCCTACCCAATCGATATCGCCCGGCGTTTCACTCAATTTCGGAACAATGCCTGGCACTTTCAACTTGCCTATCCCGTTTACTTCTACTTCCCGAATCATCCCGCGCGCTTGAAAATGCGGATCGGCCGCAATATCGGCAATCGAATAGATCGATCCGGCAGGAACCCTCGCTTCATCCAGCACTTTCAACGCTTCATCGATTGTTTTTGTTTTCGTCCATCCTTCAATAATGGAATCCAAAAAATCGGCATGTTCGGAACGTCCCGCATTGTTCTGAAAACGGGGATCTTCCGCATATTCAGGATACCCGATGGCAGCCATCAGACGCTTGAAAATACCGTCTCCGTTCGCTCCGATCACCACATACTTGCCATCTTTACAAACATATGTATTCGATGGCGTGATACCAGGCAAAGTGCTGCCCGTCCGTTCCCGAATAATTCCCGCACGATCATATTCAGGCAACAAACTTTCCATGAAACTGAAGACCGCTTCGTAAAGTGCCACATCCACATACTGCCCTTGGCCAGTCCCCTTCACATCACGATGGTAAACAGCCATTAACGCCCCCATTACCGCATACATGGAAGCGATTGAATCCCCGATGCTGATGCCCACACGCGTCGGAGGCCGGTCCGGGTAACCGGTCAAATACCGCAATCCGCCCATCGCTTCCGCAATCGAGCCAAATCCCGGCTTATCCCGATAGGGTCCATCCTGTCCATATCCGGATATACGAACCATAATCAGGCGAGGATTGATCTGTTTCAGCTGTTCATAGCCAATCCCCCATTTCTCCAATGTGCCAGGCCGAAAATTTTCCACGATAATATCTACTTCCTGAGCCAAGCGACGGACAATTTCCTGCCCTTCCGGTTGCTTCAGATCGACAGCAATCGATTTCTTGTTTCGAGACTGTACATACCACCACAAGCTGGTGCCGTTTTCAACAATCCGCCATGTTCGAATCGGGTCGCCTTCACCCGGACCTTCAATCTTGATAACCTCCGCCCCAAATTCGGCAAACAGTCGGGTGGCAAACGGCCCTGCGATCAACTGTCCCATTTCCAGGACTTTCAACCCTTTTAATGGTTTCTCTTTCAATTCGGACCCTCCTTCTGATTTTACAACCTGCGTTTACTTTTTTGTTCTACCGTTTTTGCTTTTTGTTCAGCCATATCTGATGGAGAAGACCTTTGCCCAGCTGGCTGATCGTGCAAGAACACGGTTTTGAAATGGGCAAGATCTTTCAAAATGTGAGACTCCATTTCTTCCGCTGCCAGCTTTTCATTACGATCCACCAACGCTTGCAAAACAGCCTCATGCTCCGGCAAAAAATCTCCGCCGCGTTGATATTTGGTAAACAACGTGCTGCGAAACAAAAAAACAAGCGACCGAATATGACTCATCATCTTTTGCAAACGAAGATTTCCGCTCGCCGTCAGAATTGTCTCGTGAAAATAGGTGTTCAGTCGGATAATATCATCCGGGCGATTGGCAGCCAGCGCCTTTTTCACATCTTCCAGAGACCGCTTTAAATCGTCAAGCTGCTGATCTGTCAAATTCTGCGCCGCCCAATAAGCAGCGACTGATTCCAAACCTGCTCTGACCTGGTAAAGTTCCACTATATCTTGCAAGGAAGGCTCGTACACGTACATAATACCGTCGCGATTCTCTAAAAGCCCATCCTGTTCCAGTTTGCGGAACGCTTCCCGCACCGGGCTTCGACTCACCTGCAGTTTTTCCGCAACCCGACTGTCAACCAATCGTTCACCAGAGCGAATTTCACCAGAAAAAATGGCGGTTCGCAAATTTTCATAAATTTGTTCATATAAAGGGTTTTCTCTCATAATCGCTTTCATCGAATCACCCCTTTCAGTATACAGTCGACAGTCTACTGCAATTTTACTCCTCTGCACAAAATCCGTCAATCCGAAAGCTCCTAAAAACTCGCCAAAAAGTCAGTCAATAAAAAAGATTGAAAATTTATGCGTTGAATACCTATTCATGTATGTTAAACTATCAGTATTAGCAGGCTTTTACGCTTACTTTGGATTAGGGGGAATTAAGCAATGCATTTTCGACTAACTGACGAGCAACGAATGGTCCAGCAGACAATCCGCAAATTTGTTGAAAAAGAACTAATGCCCTTGGAAACAGAAGTGCTGCGCAATGAACGGGAAGGGCGTCCTGGAATTTCTCGGGAGAAAATCAATGAATTACAGGAAAAAGCAAGAAAAATAGGTTTCTGGGGAATCAATACACCGGAAGAATACGGCGGCGCTAACTTGGGCCAGATGATGCAAGCGATTGTTTCGATGGAAGTTTCACGCACATTTGTACCATTCCGGTTTGGCGGATTTGCCGATAACATTCTTTATTACTGCAATGAAGAGCAAAAGAAACGTTACCTGATTCCGACCATTAACGGGGAACGAATTTCCTGTTTTGCTTTGACCGAACCCGGAGCTGGTTCCGATACCCGACGAATCAGCATGAAGGCTGAAAAAGACGGGGATCATTGGGTGCTGAATGGTGAAAAAATCTTTATCACAAACGGGAACGAAGCTGACTTCGCTATGGTATTCGCCGTAACCGACAAAGAAAAACAAGGCCACGGCGGCGTTACCTGTTTCTTGGTTGACCGTGATATGGGCTGGCGATCCGAGTATATTCATACCATGGGGGAATGGGGACCGGCATCGCTGATTTTTGAAAATGTGCGGGTGCCGGAAGAAAACATTCTCGGTGAACTGCACAAAGGATACAGCCTCGGATTGGAATGGATCGGATTTAACCGTTGGCTCGTCGGCGCAAGAGCCATCGGGGCTGCTGAACGACTGCTGCAAATGGCGATCGATTATGCGAATCAACGGGTTACGTTCGGCCAACCGATTGCCGAAAGGCAAGCCATTCAGTGGATGATTGCCGATTCGGCGGTTGAAATTGAAGCTGCCAAGTGGCTTGTGTTTAACGCGGCTTGGATGTTGGACCAGGGCCTGGACAACCGCCATCAGGCATCGATGGCAAAACTGTACGGAGCAAATATGGGAAATAATGTAGTAGACCGTGTATTGCAAATTCACGGCGGTATGGGCTATACGAAAGAACTGCCGATCGAGCGCTGGTACCGTGAAGCGCGCCTGTGGAGAATTTACGACGGAACAGATGAGATTCAGCGGCTGATTATCTCCCGGAATCTACTTAAAGGTCACGTCAAAGTCGGTGAAGGTCTCTAAACCGACAAATAAATTGCCCCTCAACGTAACGAGGGGCTTTTCCAATTTTTCACCCATACAATTCCTGATCAACTTTCGATAATACTTCACCGATCGATTCATGCAGGACCAGGTCGGCATACCGATCAAACGGTGTTGGATCACGATTCACGATCACCAGGGTGACTCCCTGTTCTCTCGCTTTCATCGGGTATTCATTAGCCGGATACACCTGCAGCGAAGACCCCAAAACAAGAAACAGGTCTGCCTGATTCGTCAACTTATCTGCAAGTTGAATCACATCGTATGACAGCATTTCCCCAAACAACACCACATTCGGTCGCACAAACCCACCGCAGCCTGCCTGTTCGCAATCTGGCAGTTGCCCCTTTTCCGGGTCAAATGACAAATAATATTCGGCCGGATATTGACGACCGCACTCTGCACAGCATAACGTTCCCAGATTGCCGTGCAATTTGGCAATCTGCCGACTGCCAGCCAGTTCATGATAGTTCTCCACGTTCTGTGTTATAATACCCTTGACAAGACCCTCCTTCTCCCATTTTGCAAGAACGTGATGTCCTACGTTCGGTTGGTGGCTTCTCATTTCTCGAATTCGCCACTGATAAAAACGTACAAATTCTCTTCGATTCCGATTCATTGCCTCTACACTGGCCAACTCCATCGGATTTCGATTATTCCAAAGTCCCCGGTCAGCAGAACGAAAATCCTGCAATCCGCTTTCTGTGGACATACCGGCCCCGGTAAACACCACCACCGAACTGGCTTTCCGCAGAATGTGACTTAACATGCCCCCACTCCTTCCCCCTCTTGTTAACTATCATTAGTGTAACACTTCGCCGAAAGGTCGGAAAAGTTTGGCAGTGTGATTAAAAGCGTAATCCATCTTACAAAAAGAGGTTTCTGTTGGAAAATGACGCCTGCAAATGATACAACTATATTGTATCTGTATATGTTCATTTAAGCGTGAAGCGAGGAGACGTGCATATGACCACTTTATTTACTCCCTTTCAACTAAAAAGTTTGGAATTGAAAAATCGGATTGTGATGCCGCCAATGTGCCAATATTCAGTAGAGGCAAAAGACGGAGCTCCAAACGATTGGCATTTTGTCCATTATACAAGCAGAGCGATCGGTGGAGCGAGTCTCATCATCATGGAAATGACCGATGTAGAACCGGACGGCCGAATTACTGATTTTGATTTGGGAATCTGGTCTGACGATCATATACCTGCGTTCGCACGAATCATCGAATCCTGCCATCAATATGGTGCAAAGATGGGAATTCAAATCGGTCATGCGGGGCGCAAAGCTACTGACGCAGCGGTGCCTGTTGCTCCATCCGCGGTTCCGTTTGATGAAAACTCCAAAACACCCCGGGAATTAACGACTGACGAGGTGAAAGGGACAGTTGAGAAGTTTCGGAAAGCTGTTAAACGCGCTTTGCAAGCAGGAGTTGACACGATTGAACTGCATGGTGCGCACGGCTATTTGGTTCAACAGTTTCTTTCCCCATTAACCAACAAACGAAACGATGAATACGGGAAAGACCTGCTCAAATTCGGGGAAGAAGTGATTCAAGCGGCAAAAAGCGAAATGCCTGCCAATATGCCGCTGATTATGCGAATATCTGCCATAGAATACGTAGAAGGCGGTTACGGATTGGATTACAGCATCGAATTCTGCAAGCGGTTTAAAGCGGCAGGCGTTGACATGTTCCATATTACGTCAGGCGGTGAGGGCCCTATCGGTTCCGGCGGCCGACCAGGGGCCAACCCTGGCTATCAAGTTCCTTTTGCCCGTGCTATCAAACAAGCACTGGGCGTTCCGGTGATTGCTGTCGGCAAATTGGAAGATCCCGCATTGGCAGAATCGACAATCGGCAATCAGGATGCGGACTTAATTGCCGTCGGACGCGGCATGTTGCGTGATCCGTACTGGGCGCATCACGCCGCTCAAACGTTGAACTGCAAGCCGGAAGTAACCAAACAGTATGCAAGGGCTTTTTAACTGTCTGGCACAGAAGCACGAAAGACCCGCAGAGCGGGTCTTTCGCATATACGTTCAAGTTCGCAGGCGCGGCACCACTTCTTCTTTTAAAAGCCGCAGAGATTTCTGCCAAGCTTCCGGATTTTCGCAGTAATCGTAACCGGTCACCAACAGAGTGCCAAATCCTCCCGTTTTGTCATACAACGTTTGCAGCTTTTTGGCCACCGTTTCAGGCGAACCGACAAGCCAACTGGTTTCCGCCATATATTCGGCTGTTACCTCTTCATCGGGGACGTTAGGGTCATGTTTGAACACCGATATCGCGCCCAGATTGGCAAACAGCGGCAGCCAATATTCACGATGCTGGCGTCCCATATCCGCTCCCACCGAGTAACGGATTGCTTCTTCGTCCGTTTCTGCCACAAACACATCGCGCGTGATTCTCCATTCTGTCCGCTCCGGTGTCAAGCCGCTTCTCGCAGCCCCTTCCAGAACGGCGATCCAATGGCTCGCAATATAATCGTCATTTCCGCCAAGACTCATTGGAATAAATCCTCTCTCACCTGCCATCTTAAGTGTTTCCGATCCTGGGCTAAGTCCTGCGATGCCGATTGGCGGATACGGTTTTTGATAAGGGAAAATATGATGTTTTAAAAGATCAAACATTGGTTCAATCATGTTAAATTTCCAATAGTTGCCCCGATATTCAAAAGGCGCCTGTTCTGTCCATACTTTCAACATAATATCGAGCGCTTCAGCGGTCATCCGGCGGTTTTCCCCGTTCATGCCGTCTACATCATACAGTTGCCAATCGCTTGGCAATCCGCCTGATCCAATTCCAAGCATCAAACGCCCCTGCGCCAAGTGATCCAAGTAAGCAACACGGTGAGCCAATTCAACCGGATTGTGATAAGGCAGCAAATGTGCACCAGGTGCCAGCTTGATCTGTTTCGTTTGTTTAATCGCCTGCGCGATCAGCAGATCGGGCGCCGGTATCGGCTCCCACGGTGAGGTAAAATGCTCCCCGATCCATGCTTCCTTATATCCGAGTTCATCTGCCCATCGGATCACTTGCAAATCCCACTCGGTACCCTCATACAAACTTCTTTCCGGCGGATGGGACGGCATTAAAAACAAGCCGAGTTCAAGCACATGTATTCCTCCTTTAGTCACGATCTGACTATTCAGAATTATCATAACAATATTGTATGAGCGTACCCCATCCTCTATGTCTGCATAAAAAAGGCTTCTACCGAAGCATATTCAAGAAAAAACAGCGTCTAATAGAGGAAGCCTTTTTCGACAGCCGAAAGTATAAAAATGGTGATGGAATATCACATTTTTATACTTTCTAAGCTGTTAAAAAAACCCGCCATATGGGCAACAGCGGGTTAGACGATCTATACCACTTGTACAGGGGACTCTGCCTCGATAGTCGAATCATGATTGTCAAAAACAATCGAGAAAGTCGTAATGTCTTCGCTTGAGTCACAATGAATCCAACCACCGTGCTTCTCAATAATTTGTTTGCAAACATACAAACCGATTCCTGTCCCTAGTTCCTTCGTGGTTACAAAAGGTTCAAATATCGCTTGCTTTAAACGAGCGGGGATAGCGGGTCCGTTATTGGAGATGCACATTTGCAGCTGTCCGTTGGACACCTTGCAGCAGACTGATAACTTTCTGTTTCCTCGCCGATTTTCTAACGCGTCAATCGAATTTAAAATAATATTAATGATGACCTGCCGAATTTCATCCCGGTATCCATATAACCAGAGAGCCGGATCGATGTCAGCATGAACATGAACCTGACCATTGACAATGCTTGGGTAGATAAAATCAAGAATCTCTTGGATTAAGTCTTGAATCGAAAACTTTTCTTTTGACTTGGTTACCACTTCTTTTTTTGAAACCAGCAAAAACTGTGTGATTCGATAGTTAAGCTGCTCCAACTCGTTTGCGATAATGTCTATGTATTCAAGTTCCGGGTATTTTTCCTTCAACAGTTTGGTAAATCCCATCACAGCCGTTAACGGATTCCGAAATTCATGTACAAAACTGGCAGACATTTGCCCAAGTATCGTCAATCGGTCTTTATGGGTCTGGTTGATAAACAGATTTTTTTCTTCCAGCTCTTTGTTTTTCAATTCCGTATATTTGCGTATAGCAAAAAACAAGAACAGATCAAAGCACTTATTAATTTTGACAATGATCGGCTGCAAATCTTCGATACTCGCTTCGATTTCGGACAGGTGCCTTAACAGTTCACTTCGTCCCAAATTGACGTTATAGACGAACTCTCCGATATTTACATTTGCCTGCAGTAGTTCCAAAGCAACCTGATCAGCCAGTTTCTCAATTTGCTGCTCCGACATTTCACCGCGTATGTAAGAAAGGACCAGATAAACCATGGAACGTCCATTTTCATAGACTTTGTCCTTATACATATCACTTTCTGAGATGACAACAATTTCGTTCCATTTACTTAAAAAAACTTCAAGATTGTTCTCCAAGAAAACACAAAATTGTTCCTTCACCCTGGACACCCAGCCCACCCCATTGTATTTTACAACAAATTCATTTTGGGAGATAGTACGTAATCAGATAAAATCTAGTGCGTAATCGCTGATAAATGTTCGTAAATTCCAGTCTTATCTAGCTTATTATGAGACTGTTCGTAAACATTTTCAAGGGAAGGGATTTGCTGAATACTAAACATTCGTGGCGATCATACAATAATTACTAACACGAAAGAAAACTTGGCTTCGCCAAGCCTCTCGCGTAAGGCGAAGCCTTAGTTATACTTATGTCGATAGGATAAAATATATCAATTTCCTATCGACTACAAAAGGATCGATCGTATGGAAAATCAGGTGTTTTATTGCTTCCGGAACGCAGTCGGAAAATCGGCCGATCAGATCACCGAAAAGCTGGCCCAACAGCAAGCAGGAGTCGACCTGATCTGCACCGCGTGCATGAAGCTATGTATGCTTTGTGATCAAAGGCTGATCACCATTCTGAATCGTCAGGTCATAATCGCTAAAACGACGGAAGAATTGATTGCTGGCATTCAGCACAATCTTGAAAACAGCAGCGGCATTTGAATCATAATCGTTACATTCTGGATTCATGTCCAAACCTTTCTAACACATCCTTCATATCTTGAATTACTGACAATGGAAGGGTGTGAAAAAATGGTACGTATTGTTGATTTCAGGGCCACCGAGCCACGCCGCAGATTCAATTTAGGCAGAGCAACTGTGATTCCCCAGTCACAAAGAAGATTGCGATTGGCAACATTGCGCGTCACACTGCCGCAACGAGCTACTGTAAAATTACTCGGTACCGTTGGTGTGCGCGGCGTTACAGGTATCGCTCAGGTTTTGTTTAGAATCTTCCGCGATGGAAGAGAAATTTTCAATACCCAGCAAGGGATCGAATCTGCCGGGTCAGAGCAGAATTATACTGTCACCTTCCAAGCAATCGATTTTAATGTTACAGGGAACCACACTTACACCTTAACAGCTGAAAATAGAACAGTTGGTACAACTGCAACGATTGTAGGACCCGTTTCATTCAGCGCGTTGTCAGTCCGACGCAAAAATCGTTAGTGAAACTGAAAAACCAAGCACTCACTCCTGATCGAATGAGTGCTTGGTTTTTTATTTAAGCGACGGAGTTTTCAATCGCGTAGGTAACTTCCAGATCATTCGTGATATACTGACCATCTTTCAAAATCACTTTCAACTTGCTTTGATCCTGGAATACGCAGATGTTTTCAAGCGGATTCCCGTCAACGACCAGAATGTCGGCAAGTTTTCCCACCTCAATGGTTCCGATTTTATCTTCCATCTCCATAATTTGACCGCCGTATTTGGTAGCGCTTACAATCGCGTCCATCGGAGTCATGCCCACCAGTTTGACAAAATGCTCCAGGTCACGCGCGTATTGTCCGTGCGGACACCATTTGAATCCGTAATCGCCGCCGGGCAAGACCCGAACTCCCGCTTTATATAAGCGATTCATGTTGAAAAGAGCATATTCCAAACCTTCTTTATACCCTGTGGCGTCGATCGCTTCCTGCCCAAAGTATTCGGCCCCATGTTCGAGTGTGGAAACAAGCCAGTTCAAACCGGGAACGATGAAATGTTTGTCCTTGTTCTCCACAACCATTTCAAATACTTCGTCATTAATAAAATCGGCATGTGAGATAATATCGACGCCGGCTTCCACACAGATTTTGACCGAGTCGGAAGAACGTGCGTGCGTATATACTCTCTTACCGCGCGCGTGTGCTTCTTCAACCGCTGCTCTGACTTCCTTGTACGTATACAGCGTCATTTCATTGCGAGCATGCGCGGTCAGACTTTCACCGCTCACGTTCAACTTCACAAGGTCGGCCCCTTCCTTAAACAAGCTTCTTACAGTCCGGCGGACTGCGTCTTCGCCGTCGGCGAAAATGCTCAATCCATTGACTTGCACATGGTTCGGATGCAGATCGGTGAAACTGCCCGTTGCGGTAACCTCCGCACCATTTGCCAACATTCGAGGACCGACAATTTGGCCACGGTTTATCGCGTCGCGAATCGCAATATCAACTCGTCCCCTTGCGGCAGCGCTCACACAAGAGGTATAGCCGCACTTTATCATCGTTTTTGCATTCAAAATCGCTGCTACCATGGTTTCTTCAATCGGCTTAAAGTCAATATCCTGAATATAAAGCGCATCTTGCCAGGTCAAATGCGTATGGGCTTCCGTCAGGCCCGGCATAATGGTCTTCCCGCGCAGTTCGATAATGTCAATGCTGCCTGGCTGATACTGCTCGGGGATTTCCAGATTTTGTCCGATGGCTGTGATTTTGTTGCCCTCCACCAGAACATCTACCAATTCTTGCGGGTCCCGACCTGTACCGTCAATCAGAAAACCTTTCCGAAACAGTTTTGCTTGCATGGATTGTCCCCTCCCGGACCGTATTGGAATTCTATTAGACTTTTAAAAACGACAATAGAACACGGTTTACATCCGAAGGTTTCTCTACAGTGGCCCAATGGCCGCAGTCTGCCAAAACCTCCACTTTTGCATTTGGAAAATGATCGTAAAGCTGCTTTGCCATGGAGATCGGACTCACGTTGTCTTCATCGCCGACGATCAGCAAAACGGGGACTTTCACTTCCTCATACGCAATGACCATACCATTTGCCAGCGCTTTACAGGAAGCGCCGTACGCTTCCGCGTCATTTCTCTGCAGCAATTCTCTGACCAGTCCGGCCACCGCGCTGTTCGCGTGCTTGG
The DNA here is from genome assembly GCF_015097055.1 of Effusibacillus dendaii. Lineage (NCBI taxonomy): Bacteria > Bacillati > Bacillota > Bacilli > Caryophanales > Alicyclobacillaceae > Effusibacillus > Effusibacillus dendaii. The sequence goes on along the minus strand of NZ_AP023366.1, from coordinate 3,379,357 downwards.
AATAGGCGGAAAGCCCTCCTTCAATGACAAGATCGGCTACAGCATCCATCCCATTTTCCTTGACCAGATTGGCCCGGTCATGCAGGCCTTTTTTGCCCGCTTCCGGTATCTCCGTAATGCCTCCGACCAACGTCAGGCTCGCAACCATTTCCGGATAGGCAACTGCAAAATGTTGGATGATCAGGGTTCCCATCGAATGGCCGACAAAATGAGCACGTTCGATTGCCTCCGTCTCAAGCAAGGATTTCAAGTCTTCCACCCATAGATTGATGGAGTATTCCGGCACGGAAATATCCGACCGTCCAGACCCCCGCAGATCATAGGTTAAAGTCTTGAAATAGCGAGAGCAGATTTTTACCTGGCTATGCCAAATATTAAGACTGCCGCCCAAGCCATGAACGAATACAACCGATTCTGGTCCATTTCCTTTTACCTCGTAATTCAGCGTTGTTCCATTAATTTGTTTGAACATCTTATACCTCCCTTTCGGCTAGCTAGAAAGAATATATGTACGGCCAAAATCGGATATACCAATCACGCTGATTTGTCATACCGATTTTTTGTTTTGAGAATGAATTGGCACACATCGACATACTGTGGTTATAAGCCACTGCTTTCCTGCACCCAGTTCACTCAGTTTTCTATTGGTTTGACCGGCTTCCGATTTGTGGTTTATACAGGTCTCGCTGAAAAGGGAGGTAAGACCAATGAATGGGGGGGGAGAATCATGGATCGCACTCACCTGTTTTTTACTCCAGTCGGGCAATCAAAAGCTTTCTTAGAGATTGCCCAGCAAATCAGGGAACATATCGAAAACGGAACGTTGAAAATCGGCTCCCGACTGCCGTCCGAACGAGAACTGGCGGAAATGTTCCGAACCAGCCGGCCTACTGTTAGAGAAGCACTGCGGGCACTTGAAATTCTGGATATTATTGAGAGCAAAGTCGGACAGGGCACGTTTGTGAAAACGGCCAATTTTTCCGGTGTGAACGGAGTGTTGTTGGAAATCTCCAATCAAACGAGTCCGTCCGATGTATTCGACGCCCGATTCGCCATCGAACCTTACCAAACATACCTTGCGGCCCTGCATGCCACGCAGGAAAACCTGATGAGTTTGAAACATTGCCTGGATCAAACGGAAGAAGCAATCAAATCAAAGAACATCAAACGTTTTGAAGAACTGGACGGCGCGTTTCACCACGAAATTGCACTGGCCGCCAAGAATTCCCTGTTGTTGCGCGTGACTGACATTATTAACAGCGTTCGTTCGGAAAAATTTTGGGGCACTTTGAAAGAACGCAGCCTTTCCGAAGAAAGGATGCGGCTATATGCGCAGGAACACTTGCGAATTTACGAAGCGATTAAAGAGCGCGATGTTCGAAAGGCGAAACACAGCTCCTTAAACCATCTGAAAAATGTCCGAAGCAATATGCTGGGCTACTAGGAGGAATTTATATGTATCTATCGACATTTTTATTTCAAGGCAAACAGACATACGGTTTTCTCACCGACTGCCAAAACTTTGTGGTCGATGTTCTGGCGGCTGAAACATACACCTTTTCGGAAACCCGGCTGCCCGCTGCCCTTCTGAACGCAATCGGTTGCCGCGAAGCAGTTGACCGTTTATACGAACTGCATGACAAATTTCACGAAAAAGGAAACCACCCTTTCGTTATTCCGGTTTCTGAAATTGTTCTGCAAGCTCCCATTCCAAATCCGAAACGAAACATTTTCTGTTTAGGCATTAATTACCGCGAGCATGCCTATGAATTCAGACAAACTAAAGACGAGGCAAAAGCCGTTCCCAAGTACCCTATTGTTTTCAGCAAAGCAACAACAACCGTTATCGGGCCGGGGCAGCAAATCAACAGCCATCCGGAAATTACGAAAGAACTGGATTATGAAGCGGAGTTGGCCATCATTATTGGAAAAGAGGGAACCAACATTGGAAAGGAGGAGGCGTATGAGTATATCTTCGGATATACCATGATAAACGATGTGACAGCCCGCGATTTGCAGCGGAGAGATGCCCAATGGCTTTTGAGCAAAAGTCTTGACACGTTTTGTCCGATGGGTCCCTGTCTGGTAACATCCGATGAAATATCGACGCCGGTAAAACTGAACATTCAAAGCCGAGTGAACGGTGAGATCCGCCAAAACTCGAACACCGAATACCTGATTTTTGATATTCCGACCATCATCCAAACCGTTTCCACAGGCATTACGTTAAAACCGGGAGATATTATCGCAACCGGCACTCCGTCAGGCGTAGGAATGGGCTTCCAGCCGCCCCGTTTCCTAAAGTCCGGCGATGTTGTAGAAGTCGAAATTGAAAAGCTTGGAGTCTTAAAAAACATCGTTTTGTAGTCTCTTTATAACAATTCTCAACCGGAGCAGAAAGGAGAAAAAGAGTATGCTTGACGCCACATTACTGGAAAAAACATGTGCCAATTACACAGAAGAACAAAAGGACGCGATTATGAAAGGTTTTTGCCCCCATTGTTTGCCCAAATTGACCCCTTACAGAATTCTCAATACATTTTACAGCGAACAATTCGAGATGATGGTTCACCGTGTAAAATGCCAGGATATCGTAAGATGCGAATGGGAGGAACTGGTTCCCAACCGCCGCTCCGATAACGGGCTTGAAAATTTCTTTCATTCGTAAGCGCGGATGGGATTTGGCCGGCAAAGATAACGTGGGGGTGGGTTGGGTATTTGCAAGCTTGGCCGTTGTTATATCTTCCTTATTCGCTGTCGTACTGGATCTTGTATGGTGCAAAGAATAATCGATGCTTATGGTAAATCCCCCAATTCGGGGGATTTTGTGTGGAACCGTATTCGTTTCCCGCTTTTTCAAGTGACCTTAATCACATTGCTTCTTAGCATCGACGTGGCTTGCGCTATACTGAGAGCCAATTGCCACGTTCCCAGGCCTCCCAACTGGTATTGACGTATGAGCAGCCCCTTTTCCATCAAGCTTCTCACATCTTCAAACCAGACCACATGCCGCTGCCCTTGTTCATCCGTATAGTAAAAGAACGGTGATTTATATTCCTCAGAATATTCAATAGGAACCTGATGCCTTATCGCAAGACGAACCGCCTGTTGGCTTGAAATAGCTCGAACCGGAGATCCGGGTCGATAAGGGAGCGTCCAGTCGTAGCTATGAAAAGGGATTCCCAATAAGATTTTATTTCGTGCAACATGCTCTAAGGAGAACTCAATCGTTTGTCTGACTCCATTTATTGGCGCTACCGGTCCAGGTTCACTGGCCAGATGGTGCCAATCGTAAGCCATGAGGAACATATAGTCCACTACAGAACCGATTGCACCAAAATCATATCCTCGCCACCACGGAATATCCTCACCCGTTTTTGCAGGAACCGCCACAGTTAAAACCAAGCCACGCGGTCGAATCCGATCCCTTAAAAAACGCAAGAAATCGGAATATAAGTCGCGATCCTCAGGCAACCCCCCTTCAAAATCAATGTTTACACCTGCATATCCTCTTGTAGATATCAAATTCGCAATGTTTTCAATGAGCCTTTGTTGAGTGGAAGGATTATTTAGTATCGTTCGAATGAGTTGTGGATCAAACCCTGTTTCCGTCAGATGCTATACAAAGTATCCCCGGGCTGGACGGTATAATATCGATTGGTGATCAATAAGGCTAGTCCGGGAACCACATTGTTTTCTGTTAGTCCATTTACAGCTCGAATGGTATCTATCGGTATGTCATACTTCTGACTGATTAAAAATAAAGAATCGCCAGGTTTGACGGTATAAACAAACATGATATACCTCCCTTCTAACCCCAGCCTATGAATAAAGAAAAATTTTTGTGCACGGCTGTATTTTTTGTAAAAGATGGATATTATGGACGCCGCTAAAGCAAACTATACTGGAAAATTTCGTTAACGGTGAAAGGATGTTTTTCCAGTGGATGATGTATTGCTTGCCAGAGCGCTATTCGGAACGACTATGGGATTTCACATCATATTTGCGACCTTGGGAGTGGGCATCCCCCTGATGATTTTGGCAGCGGAGGTATTGTACCAGCGAACGAAAGACACGGACTATTCCATCATGGCAAAAAGATGGACAAAAGCGATTGCAATTCTTTTGGGTGTGGCAATTCCCTCCGGCACAATCGCAGGTGTTCAGCTCTCCTTGCTTTGGCCTGGTTTCATGGAAGTTGTGGGAAAGGTAATCGCTTTGCCCTTCCAAATCGAGATCTTCGCTTTCTTATTGGAAGCGCTTTTCATGTCGATTTATGTTTATGCCTATGACCGCTTGTCTTCCTCCATGAGAATCCTGAGCGTCAGCCTGGTTGCTTTGGGAGCCGTCGCATCTGCGGTTCTGATTACAAACGTTCACGCATTTGAAGGAACCCCAACCGGTTTTCGGATCGAAAACGGGGATGTGGTGGCGGTTGACCCGTGGGCCGCTTTCTTTAATCCCGGTTTTTATGTTACCGCCGGACATGTTGCTTTAACAGCCTATATGACGGGAGCTTTTGCCATCGCGTCAATCGCTGCTTTCAAAATGATAAGACACAGGCTCCAACAAAAACAGTTTGCGCTGCATCAAAAGGCTCTTCTGCTTTCGCTCGCGATCGGCGGAATTTTCTCGTTGGCCAGCGCGGTTAATGGTCATGGCAACGCACAATTTTTGCACCGGCACCAACCGGAAAAATTGGCTGCTGCAGAAGGGCTGTTCGTCACACAATCCCATGCCCCCCTTGCCATAGGCGGTATTGTTGACCGGGAAAACAAGCAAGTGAAATATGCAATCGAGCTTCCCGGCGCTCTCAGTTTCCTGGCGGGCAACCGCTTTGATGAAGTGGTCAGAGGTCTGAACGAATTTCCGGAAGAAAATTGGCCTCCCTTATTCATCCACCTTCTTTTCGATAGCATGGTTGGCGTCGGCATACTGCTTATTCTGCTTTCGATTATTGGTTTTTCATGGAATAAAATCCTGAAAAGAGAGGGTTTCCCCCGCTGGATGATGTGGGGATTTATCGCGAGCGGGCCGCTAGCCATGCTCGGGATCGAGTTCGGATGGATCTTCGCCTGTACGGGTCGCCAGCCCTGGGTTCTATACCACATCATGAAGACGGCAGATTCCGCAACAAAATCCGGAAATCTCGGAATCCTGTTTACCCTGTTTTTTGGAATGTACGTGTTTTTCGCCGTTGTAACAGGATTAGTTATGTACTTTTACTTTAGGCGGCATCCTCTGTCAAGTGAGCTGGAACAGGACAATCTGAGTATTTGACCGGAAAGGAAGATTTGAGTGACAGATACAGTTATAGCGATCACACTGCTGTGGATATTTGTATTTATTTATGCGGTGGCTGCCTCAATCGATTTTGGCGCGGGTTTTTGGTCCATGATTTACATATCCCGTCCGCAAACCGAAGTCACCAATATTGCCAATCGGTATCTCTCCCCTTCCTGGGAGGTGACCAATGTGTTTATTGTTCTGATTGTTGTTGCTTTAGTGAGTTTTTTCCCCGGTGCAACCTATACCTTGGGTACGGTTTTGCTCCTGCCGGGCAGTCTGGTTTTATTGCTTCTCATGTTTCGGAGTGCTTTCATGGTATTTTCCCATTCGCTTGAGGGATTCAGGAAGCTGCTTTCGATCGTTTCCGGGATCACCGGCCTGTTTATCCCTGCTTTAATAATTGCTGTTTTGCCCATTTCCCAGGGGGGATTTATCCAAACGGTCAATGGAGCCGAAAGGCTGCTGATGCGCAAGTTGTTTGCAAGCCCTTCCACATACACTTATATTGCGTTCGCACTTGGAAGTACACTGTTTCTCTCTTCCTTGCTGCTTGCCGATTACTCGAAAGTGTCCGAAAAATCAGCCGCTTATTCGATCTACAGAAAAGGTGCTTTGGCTGCAGGTCCCATCAGCTTATTATCAGCGATTCTGATTCTGGTTGCCATGAAGTTCAGTTCGCCCTGGCTGTATACAAATCTTATCCGTCACTCCGCCTGGTTGATCGCATCGATTGCAGCGTTTACCGTGGGTTATATCACCCTGTTAATCGGCAAACCGCGCCTTTCGGTAGTTAGTGCCATAGTTCAATATCTGCTCGCCAGTTACGCATACGGCGCCTCTCATATGCCATATATCGTTTACCCGACCGTCACCATCCAGTCCGGTTTTACTCATCCCGAGACATTCCGCGCATTATTTGCGTCCTATATTGTCGGTTTTCTGATCCTGGCTCCTGGATTTATCTATTTCTGGAGAATGTTTATGAAAGACAGGAGATACTTGAAGCAGCAATAAAATACACATGTTGCATACCACACGCGTCTCAAAAAGGACGGCGGAAAAAATATAAGCCTGCCCGGTATAGCAGGCTTATCTGAATCGATATTTCCCTAAAGGCGATTAATCCGCTTTGTTAAGAATGTGCAAACTTTTTCACCTGTTCTGCCGGAATCGCTCCGACGGACCGGTCTCAAAGTCCTACAGGCTAGTCACCAGTCTGCGCCAAACTCTAAGACAACAGGTTTGGTTTCTTTCTCAACAAGTGTTTCGTAATCAGGCGTTTAATGGTTTGCGCCATGATGGTTCCCTCCTTTATGAAGACCTTCATTAAGAGATGTAACGTTCCACCTGTTGTTGTGCGGGCTGAATTTGTTGCTGCGGTTATCCGTAACACTGATTAGACTATGTAAAAGTTACCTGGTTCATCCGAAAAAGATGCAAAATATGAGACCTACTGGGCATGAACAACACAAAGATGATCAGAAACACAACAGCCCAACGGGTGAAACCACCAAATTGTCCGTACAACGTACCCCCTTTTCACCGTATGCAATAAATGAAAGGCACCCGGAAAAGGTGCCCGCAACTTTATGCCCGATTTTTCGGCCGGAACTCATGAAGCAATTTCGTTAGTGCTCTCTTTTCAATACGAGATACATAAGAGCGCGAGATTCCCAGTTCTTCCGCAATTTCTCGCTGGGTTTTCTCTTCCCCGTCCGGCAGCCCAAATCGCCCGCGTATCACTTCCTGTTCTCGCTCGTCCAAAAGCGACAGATGGGAGTAAATTTTTGCTTTCTCCAGTTTTAACTGGACTTTATCGATCACATCGTCCGATTCGGTTCCCAGCACGTCGATTAATGTGATTTCATTCCCTTCCTTATCCGTTCCAATCGGATCATGCAGTGACACATCCTTGCGTGTTTTCTTCAAGGAACGAAGATGCATAAGGATTTCGTTTTCAATACACCTGGCAGCATAGGTGGCCAGTTTGGTTCCCTTATTCGGTTGAAAACTTTCAATTGCCTTGATCAGACCAATCGTGCCGATGGAGATTAAATCTTCGTTATCTTCGCCCGTGTTCTCAAACTTCTTTACGATGTGCACGACCAGCCGCAGGTTGTGTTCGATCAGAACATTACGGGAGTTTTCGTCGCCGGCAGCCATCAGTGTCAGGTGTTTCTCTTCATCCGATTCGGAGAGCGGTTGGGGAAATGCGTTGTTTTTAATGTACGAGACAAACAGCGCCACTTCCCGAATCAACCATGCGACTGTCGCCAAGAGTCCAGGCATGATGTCTGTCACCTCCAGAAAGTATGTAAGCAAGTCGTCCCCATCCATTCGACAATTCGCCTGTGGTCTACTATATGTGCCCTTCTGGGCAGTTGTGCCTGTCTATAGAAAAAAGGACGTGTCGCCACGTCCTCGATCCTGTTGTTTCTTAAATATTTCGTCCCATGAACCACTTTTTTACCGTAACAAAAACGTCAGAAATTCTGTTGCATTGCTGCTTGAAACGCTCAGAAATGAATACTTCTTTGTCAATCTGCGGACTTGTCAGTGAATCACCCTCTACAAGTTTTACATGCACCCGTCATATAATGTTACAATTCCTGCTTTATTCGAGAACTTTTGTAGTGGATCAACGGGTTAAGGGGGTAAAACGGCTGGTCAAAATGGAACGAAGTTCATTGGCCGTTTGTCGATCCAACTTTTTCGGTGTGGACATAGCGAAACAGCCTCCTTCCAGTTGCGATTTGACAACATTATAACCTGCCGACAACGGATAAAGAAGGAGCCATCCAGTGGATGAATCGCCTCGTTCACCCTAACCGCACAAACCTCCCGCTGCATACAAACGCACCGCTTCCTTACATTGGTTCGTTTTCACAACGTGTTGACAATGTGCACCACCAGCCGCAGGTTGTGTTCGATCAGCACATTACGGGAGTTTTCGTCGCCGGCAGCCATCAGTGTCAGGTGTTTCTCTTCATCCGATTCGGAGAGCGGTTGGGGAAATGCGTTGTTTTTAATGTACGAGACAAACAGCGCCACTTCCCGAATCAACCATGCGACTGTCGCCAAGAGTCCAGGCATGATGTCTGTCACCTCCAGAAAGTATGTAAGCAAGTCGTCCCCATCCATTCGACAATTCACCTGTGGTCTACTATATGTGCCCTTCTGGGCAGTTGTGCCTGTTAATCGAGTAGGAGGCTGTCCCAAAAGGTCGGTAAAAACGGATTTCTTGGGAGCAGCCTTTTTCTTTTTCTTAATTCGTTGGATAAAAATGGGGTTAAGTAGATGTTATGAAGGTTTTTGACTCTATTCTTTACACTTTTTGAGTTTCTTTTGGGTATGTCCTTCCCATTTTTTCAGATTATGGGCAATGCAAATAAGACCCCAATCCGTGGTGTTTTTGGATAGGCCTCTTAGGGAAAAACGGTCAAACCCGCGATTGTATTTGATTTGGCCAAAGACAGGTTCCACGTCTATCTTTCTTTGCTTGTATTTTTCATATTGGAACGTGAGTCGTTTTTGGTTGGCACAAATCCACTCATCTAGCTCTTCGTCATAGGTCATGTTTTCCACACGACCGACCTGTTCCTTCCATGCCTCCGTCTGTTCCTTGTCAACGGCCTCGATAGACATGAAATAAATATTTTCGCCCAGTTGTTTAGCAATTTGGCGAGAAGAGTAGATTCGGTTGGTGTAGGCGTAAAGAATAACTTTTAACATCATTTTAGGATGAAAAGAAGGACGGCCCCCACCGGGAAAGAGTTGGTTCAGGATATTGGGGACCATCTTTTCCACAGCGGTATGGACAATGCGGCTAAGATGTTGATTGGGAATGAGGATTTCAAGATCCATTGGAAGAATTAATGGATCCATGTTATACTGAACATACATAAGAAAACCGTTCCTTTCTTTGGTTAGTTGGTTGTGGTGACTAAATTATACCAAAGAGAACGGTTTTCTTGTTATTTTTTCCAAAAAAGAGGGTGTCCCTAAGCCAGGCTTTCGGGACACCCTCTAAAAGGAGAGGAGAAATATGGGTTTCATGATCATCTTTTCCTGATTCGGGCTTGTTTATACACCGATTGCCCATTTTTTTCATATGGTGATAAAAGCCTAGACAGGAGGGATGACAATTGACAGCTGCCATCGCGTTTCAACACATCACACAAAAGTATTTGTCGTTGTCAGGCGAAACAACGGCGGTCGAACAGTTCGACTGTAAGATTGAGGAAGGTGAGTTTATCGGCATTGTAGGACCGAGCGGATGCGGCAAAAGCACTCTGCTTTCTCTGCTGGCCGGCCTCTTTCGCCCCACCGTTGGCGACGTGCGACTGTTTGGCGAATCGGTCACCCAACCTTCGCCAGCCATCGGGTATATGCTGCAGCAGGACTATTTGCTGCCCTGGCGCACCATTCTCGACAACGTCTGCATTGGACTTGAAATCCGTGGACTGAAAAATAAAGAAACGATTGATTACGCGCGCGAACTGCTTATCGAAATGGGGCTTTCCGGCACGGAAAACAAATACCCGCATCAATTGTCGGGCGGTATGCGGCAACGGGCCGCGCTGGTCCGCACCTTGGCCGTAAAACCGAAAGTATTGCTGCTGGATGAACCATTCTCCGCCCTGGATTATCAGATCAAACTGCAGCTCGAAGAACTGATTGCGAAAACACTGCAAAAATACCGGATGACATCCGTTCTGGTAACGCACGATTTGGGCGAAGCGATTGCCATGTGTGATCGTGTGCTGGTCATGGCGAGCCGCCCCGGCCGTTTAAAAAACGTCGTCGATGTGCCGCAGGAAATCCGCCGTTTAGCACCTATGGAGGCGCGTGAACACCCTGATTTTCACCCGTTGTTCCGGCAGTTATGGGAGGATTTGCAAAATGAGCAATGAACACCTGGAATATATCCGGCAACAGCGGCGCCTGAAGTTAAAAGTGATATTTTCCCAATGGGGGCTGCTGGTCGTTCTGCTCGTGTTGTGGGAAATGGCCGCGCGCAACAACTGGATCAATCCGTTTATTTTCTCATACCCGAGTAAAATCTGGGATCTGTTTGTCAGCAAGCTACAGGACGGCAGCCTGCTCCACCATTCGGCGATCACCATCACCGAAACTGTCGTCGGATTTGTAATCGGCACCCTGGCCGGCACGATATTGGCCGTCTTGATCTGGTGGTCTCCGTTTCTCAGCCGAGTGCTCGATCCCTATATCGTCGTATTCAACGCCATGCCGAAAGTGGCGCTCGGGCCGATTTTTATTGTGGCGTTCGGTCAGGGATACCTCTCCATCATAATGATGGCGCTCGCCATAACGGTTATCATTACAACCATTGTGGTGTACACGGCGTTTCAGGAAGTGGACGCCAACATGATCAAGATGGTCCGGACATTCGGAGCCAATCGCTGGCATATTTTCCGAAAGGTAGTATTTCCCGCTGCCCGTCCGACGATTCTGTCGTCGCTGAAAGTAAACGTCGGCCTCTCTTGGATTGGAGTCATTGTTGGCGAGTTCCTGACCGCCAAAGCGGGACTTGGTTATCTAATGATTTACGGATTCCAGGTTTTCAATCTGACGTTGGTGATGATGAGCTTACTGTTCGTCTCTTTACTGGCCACTTTGATGTATCAAGCCGTTTCTCTGCTGGAAAAACACTGGCAAACCTGGCGCGATTAGCTGGTGGATTCAACAGCCAGCTAACCGAATGAATGGGAGGGAACTGTTTGCGATCGCAAAACAGGGTTCTCGCAATCCTGTTTTTTTTGTACAATAAATACTGTATTTTATCACGAAATACTGTATTTTATCGCGTAAAAGGCACAGTATTTATCACGTAAAGAAGGTGCTCCTGCTGAACCGTAAAACACTGCTAGCCGATCTGACATTATTACTTGTCACATTTATTTGGGGAGCCACATTTGTATTAGTGCAGGATGCGACCGAATCGATGCCGCCGTTCAGCTTTCTGGCTGTTCGGTTTGCCGTTGCCGCTGTGCTATTGTACCTGATTTTGTTGATTTGGAAACCGGATCAACTCCGTTTCCGCAAAAAAATCTGGTCGGCTGGCGCCATCGCCGGTTTCTGGCTGTTTGCCGGGTACGCCTTCCAAACTTTCGGTTTGCAATATACGACCGCCTCAAAGGCCGGTTTTATCACCGGGTTATCTGTGATTTTGGTGCCTCTGTTGGCGATTTGGATGCTGCGTATGATGCCCACCCGTTGGACGATTGCGGGAGCTGGAATGGCCTCTGTCGGACTCGCAATGCTTTCTTTGAATCGGGTGGAAGCGGCCAATTTTGGCGACCTGTTGGTTTTTTTTGGCGCCTTTTCATACGCCATGCAGATTCTTCTGGTTGGCAAATATGCTCCACTGTTTCCTGCGCTGCCGTTTGTATTGGTGCAGATTATTGTCATTACCATTCTCAATGCGCTCGGAGCGGTTTTGTTTGAACCGTGGCAATCTGCTCTGCGGCCACATGTGCTGTTGAACTCGACTGTCATCGCCGCGATTATCATCTGTGCCTTATTCGCGACCGTATTCGCTTATGTGACACAGGCGGTTGTGCAAAAATTCACGACCGCTACCCGCACCGCCCTGATTTTCTCAATGGAACCGGTATTTGCCGCATTGGCCGGATATCTCTGGGCGGACGAGCGGTTAACCCTGCAGGCGGTGGTGGGCTGTCTGCTGATTTTGGTCGGCATGATCCTGGCCGAACTGGGCGGCAGCCAGGAAAAAACGGAGCGGATGCCGGATACGAGACCTGTTCCCTAATCCTTGTACTGCATAGGATTTTCCGGCCATTACGCGATTTCCAATATCTGCAATGGGAGTAACCGAACAAGTGGAGGAACTGGTCCGAATGGATTTGCGAAACACCGTCGTCTGGGCAGCCGTTTTGACAGGTATAGGAATTGCAGCTGTCGTATACGCCTTCTTGATTGAGCGAACCGATTACCCTTATAAAATTGCAATAATCTTATTCAATTCCATACACAATCGGAGCCGTTTTTTCCAAAACGTTGTTCCGATATACCTCATATCGAATCGAGCGTTCCACCGTTTTGATTGTGTAAACGACATGTTCTTTTGCCGGATCTTGCGAACCGGCTTTCTGCTCGTTTACATATACTTTTATTGTTTCAGCGTCCAATTGCGCTTGTATCGTTTGCGCATTATCCCAGTCCACCTTCGAATACAGGGTAAAGAACTGATAGCCCGAGTGAGTAATGACACCGTTTAGATAAACTCCATTTTGTACATCTTCGATTTTGTACGACTGAAACTTCATCGGAATTCCGGTGTAATGTTCAATTTGTTCTGGCAGGAACAGCGCTTCTTCCAACTGTAACGGAATTTTTACCGCTTGCCCGTCAACAGGAGTATAAACATTCATCGAATTCCCGATCTGTAAAAGAAATTGTTTGTCCATATCCGGCCCGGCAATCCCTATCGATGTATGATTTTTGTTGGCATACAACTCGTTCCATTGTACTGTCGAGTCAGCACTCAATGAAGAAGCCGTACCCGGACTGAATGTCCAATCTGTGCGGTTGTTTGCCGGATCGGGCCGTTCCACGATTTGCAGGGAAACTTCATTTCCGTCCGGATTCCGATCGGGGTTCCCATCATCGCACTGGTTGGCGCCAATTACGTTGGTGCTGTCTTTCATCTGCCAAACTGGACAATGACCGGTTTGGCAGCGATCCTGCTGGACTTTTGGAGGGCTTCACATGAACATTGCCGGGTTCTCACGAATGGTGTATGCACAGGCAAAGGTCGGCGACTTTCCGAGAATTTTTGCTGATTTGCACCCTGTCTACAAGACCCCGTTGGCGGCATTATCGGGCTTGGCAGTAGTGTTCACTGTGATTTTAACTATCTACGGGTTATTTCACCCAAACCTTGGAGCCATGATTCAGTGGCCGAGTATCATATTTTGGGTCCTTTACACGGTGGCGATGGCCTCCGCACTTAAACTGCTGCCGACCAGGGACTACGGATGGTGGATGGCGTTGGTTTCACTGGTTGTATGCGTCGTCCTGTATCCGTTTAGCGGCCGGGCATGTTTGTACCCTCCCGCCCTTCTGGCGGTTGGGTGGCTGATGGCTACACGGTTCACCCGAAAGAAAATGATTGTATACGGGAGTAGCGAACAAGGAGGTCGCAAGACATGAAAAAAGCGGGACACACGTCTCGCGACACTCGTCCCGCTTTCCTTATGCCTGCGGCATGCTTTCCGTCTCCGTATCCTCACCCACCAGATAAGGAGCCAGCAGACCCCACAACTCATCCTTGCCTTGTCCGGTTTCAGATGAGAACAGCACCATTGGCACATTTTTCGGAAGTTGTAATGCTTGCCGGATGACTTTCTGATGCTTCGGCCAATGCCCGCGCGAAATCTTGTCCGCTTTGGTGGTCACTACAATCCGCGGGATACCAAAATGGCCCAGCCACTCAAACATATGTATATCCTCTTTGCTCGGCGGATGGCGCAGATCGACCAACTGCAGCACCGCTTTCAAACAATCCCGTTTGGACAAGTATTGTTCAATAAATTTGGACCATTGCGCCTGAACCGGTTTTGGCACTTTCGCAAATCCGTATCCCGGCAGATCGACAAAATAAAACGATTCGTTAATATGATAGAAATTCAATGTTTGCGTCTTCCCCGGTGTAGACGACGTGCGGGCCAAATTTTTCCGGTTGATCATCTTATTGATCAAGGAGGATTTGCCCACGTTGGAACGGCCAGCCAGCGCAATTTCCGGCTGATTGCCTTCCGGATACTGTTTCGGACCGACCGCCGATATGATAAATTCAGCAGAACGAATAATCATTGCCGTACCAACGCCTGTTCCAGTACCTGGTCGAGATGGTCGACCAATACGATTTTCAATTCTTTCCGGACACTTTCCGGTATATCATCGACATCCTTGCCATTGTCCTTTGGCAGCAGAACTTTCTTGACGCCCGCCCGGTGGGCAGCCAGACATTTTTCCTTGACACCGCCGATAGGCAGTACCCGACCGCGCAGCGTAATCTCGCCGGTCATTGCCACTTCCCGCGATACCGGAATCCTGGTCAGTGCGGACATCAACGCAGTAGCCATTGAAATTCCGGCGGACGGACCGTCTTTGGGAATTGCCCCTTCCGGAACGTGAATGTGTATATCAAATTTTTCATAAAAATCGGCTTGAATCTTGAGATCCTCCGCGCGTGAACGGATATAGCTGAAAGCCGCCTGCGCGCTCTCTTTCATGACATCACCCAGTTGACCGGTCAACTGCAGCTTTCCTTTGCCGGGTACGACCGATACTTCAATCGAAAGCGTATCGCCCCCCATCTCCGTCCAAGCCAGACCTGTCACTACGCCGACCTGATCCTCCGTTTCTGCCAATCCAAAGCGGAATCGGGCTGCGCCTAAATATTTACTGAGATTCTTCGGCGTAATGGAAACCCGCTTTTTCTCGTCGGATACGATTTGCTTGGCTGCTTTCCGGCAGAGCGCACCGATTTGCCTTTCCAGGTTCCGCACGCCCGATTCCCTTGTGTAATCGCGAATGATCTGCAAAATCGTTTCATCGGACAAGCTCATTTTTTCTTTCGTTAACCCGTGTGCCTTTAACTGCTTCGGCAGCAGGTGTTTTTTCACAATCGCGAGCTTCTCCAGCTCCGTATAGCCTGGAATATAAATCATTTCCATCCGGTCCAGAAGCGGCCTTGGAATGTTTTGCGCCACGTTCGCCGTACAGATGAACAGCACGTTCGACAGGTCATAGGGCAGCTCGATGTAATGGTCGCTGAACGAGTTGTTTTGCTCCGGGTCCAGTACTTCCAGCATGGCCGAAGAGGGATCGCCACGGAAATCGTTCGACATCTTGTCGATTTCATCCAGCAGGAACACAGGGTTTATCGACCCCGCCGTTTTCATTCCCTGCAAAATCCGGCCTGGCATCGCGCCGATATAGGTGCGGCGATGGCCGCGAATCTCCGCTTCATCCCGCACACCGCCAAGCGAAACCCGTACGAATTTACGCCCCAGCGAGTTGGCGATTGATTTGGCCAATGATGTCTTCCCTACACCAGGCGGCCCGACAAGACAGAGGATCGGTCCCCGCATATGCTTGACCAGCTTCTGTACCGCCAAATATTCGAGGATGCGTTCTTTTACCTTCTCCAATCCGGCATGCTCGTCGTTCAATATTTTCTCCGCTTTGTCAATGTCAATCTCGTCTGTTGTTTTATCCGACCAAGGCAGCGATAGAATCCAATCGATATAAGTCCGGACTACAGTGCCTTCCGCCGATGTGGCAGGCATTTTTTCCAGCCGGTCAATCTCTTTCTCAACTTTTTCCACAACTGCTTCCGGCAGCGTCATTTTCGCGATTTTGTCGCGCAGTTCATCCACTTCCGCCTGGCGGCCTTCTTTTTCCCCCAGTTCTTTCTGGATCGCTTTCATCTGTTCGCGCAGGTAGTATTCTTTCTGCGTTTTTTCCATCTGCTTGCGGACGCGCTGATGGATTTTCCGTTCCAGTTCCAGCACTTCCCGCTCGTCCGACAAAATCCGCATTAAAGTTTCCAGCCGCGCCTTGACATCAACCGCTTCCAGGATGGACTGCTTGTCTTTGATTTTCAGCGTCAAATGGGAGGCGATCGCATCCGCCAAACGGCCCGGTTCCTCAATATCGGTTACAGCCGCAATCATCTCATGATTGGTTTTTTTCGATACTTTTACGTATTGTTCGAACTGCTGCAAAACCGCCCGCATCAGGGCTTCCACTTCCGGGTCCGTCTCTTCCGTTTCATGGATTTCAAACACTTCGACTTCATAATGGTCATCCGTCTCGGTATATTCAAGCACTTTGGCACGGGAGACTCCCTCTACCAAAACGCGGATTGTCCCGTTCGGCAGTTTCAACATCTGTTTCACGCGCGCGACGGTTCCCATGTCAAAAATATCGTTCGGTTCCGGATCATCTATATTCGTTTCCGTTTGGGAGGCAAGCACGATCAAGTTTTCACCGACCATTGCTTTTTCCAATGCTCGGACAGATTTTTCCCGACCCACGTCAAGATGCAGCACCATTGTGGGATATACCAATAACCCGCGAAGCGGTAAAAGAGGCAAATTCTTTTTGGAAGAAGGGTTGATATTCAATCGGGCCACCTCCACAGGTTCATTCCAAAATCCGAATTAGAAAAGTATGGAATACATTGTACCCTATCCGTCTCTCTTCATGCAATCGGCATACACACAAAAAGCAGGGAGCAATCCCCCTGCTAGTCTAACAGACGGCCTCTTCCGCCGGATGTAATTTTGCTTACGGCAAAGATTGTACGGACGGAGAAGCACTCAAAACCCCTGTTGATGGAGAGACAATCGGCACTCTCTCCACGTTCTCTTCCTTCACCAGCGCCTGATCGATCACCTGCTCAATCCGGTCGACCGGAAGTACCTGAATGTCTTGCATGTTGCGAAAAATTTCCTGCCAATTATCACGGGGAATGAACACTCGCTTGACGCCCGCTTCACGCGCCGCTTCCACTTTGGCGACAACTCCTCCGACCGGTTTGACAAAGCCGCGAATCGAAACCTCGCCCGTCATGGCAGTGTAATTATCGACCGGAATTCCTTTAATGGCTGAATAGATCGCAGTTGCCATCGTAATACCGGCGGACGGTCCGTCAATCGGTGTGCCGCCAGGAAAGTTGACATGTATATCATAGTCAAACGGATTGACATTCATTGTGCGCTGCAGCGCCGTCATGACGTTTTCAATGGAGCCGCGCGCCATGCTTTTGCGTTTCATCACGCGCTGACCGCCACCCATTTCCTCTTCTTCCACAACGCCGGTAATCGTCAATCTGCCACGACCCGATTCCTTCGCTTCCTGTGCCGTTACTTCCAGCTCCAGCAGCATTCCCATGTTCGGTCCGTAAACGGCCAACCCGTTGACGAATCCGACTTGCGGGTGTGCAGGCACCGATTTTTCCGGACGTGGAGAGATCTGGGAGGAATGAATCACCCATTCGACATCCTCCGACTCGATCGAGTGGCGGTTTTCCGATAACGCGATACCGGCCGAAATCTGTACTACATTGACGGCTTCACGCCCGTTTGTCGCATACCGCTTGACAACCTCGACCGCCCGTTCCTCAATCGGGAACTGGATTTTTTCAGCCGCCTTCCGGACAATGGTACCGATTTCATCCGGTGTCAGCAATCGAAAGAAAATCTCCACACAACGGGAGCGGATCGCCGGTGGAATTTCGTTGGCAGTCCGGGTCGTGGCACCCACCAGTCGAAAATCGGCCGGCAGCCCATTTTGGAATATATCGTGAATATGGTTTGGAATGTTGTTGTCTTCCGAACTGTAATACGCACTTTCCAGAAACACTTTACGATCTTCCAGCACTTTCAGCAGCTTGTTCATCTGGATCGAATGGAGTTCACCGATTTCGTCGATAAACAGCATGCCGCCATGCGCTTTTGTTACGGCGCCTGCTTTCGGCTGCGGGATTCCCGCCATTCCCATAGCGCCCGCCCCTTGATAGATCGGATCATGCACCGAACCAATCAGCGGATCGGCAATTCCCCGTTCGTCAAACCGAGCCGTTGTGGCATCCAATTCGACAAATTTTGCATCCGCATTGAATGGAGACAGCGGATTTTTTTTCGCTTCTTCCAAAACTACTCTGGCAGCCGCCGTTTTTCCCACCCCAGGTGGTCCATAAATAATCACATGCTGCGGATTCGGGCCGCAAATGGCTGCCCGCAAAGCACGCAATCCTTCCTGTTGACCCACAATATCATCCATCGTAGCTGGACGCGTTTTTTCCGCCAATGGCTCCGTTAGTGAAATAGCCCGAAGTTTTCGGAGTTTCTCCAGCTCCTTTTTCGATTCGCGTTCCACTGCAAACCGATTATTTTGCTGCGACTTCAACAGATTCCAAAAATAAAGCCCGATCACAACGGCAAAAAATACCTGAACCAGACTTACAATTGTCATCACGTTCACCAGATAACCCCCCTCGGCGCCAGTTATGTCTAGAAACCAGTATGCCCAGAGGAGGTAAAAATAAACGAAGGCAGGAGTTGTTCTCCTGCCTTGGTACGATCTCTTTATGCAGTTTCTTCTTTCTTTTTCTTCTTGCGGTTGTCAGATGTGAGCAGCACGGGCGGCTCTTTGGATATGACCGTCTCTTTTGTCACAACGCATTTTGATATATCGAGACGGGACGGGACTTCATACATCACATCGAGCATGATGCTTTCGATAATCGCCCGCAGGCCGCGCGCACCGGTATTCCGTTTGATCGCTTCTTTGGCGATTTCAGCCAGCGCCTCCTCGGAAAACTCAAGCTGCACATCGTCCATTTCCATCAATTTCTGGTACTGTTTGACAAGAGCGTTTTTCGGTTCCGTCAAAATTTGGATCAGAGCCGCCTCGTCCAACGCTTCCAACGTGGTGAGCACCGGCAGACGACCGACAAACTCCGGAATCAAACCGAATTTTAAAAGATCTTCCGGCAGCACTTTCTGCAAGTAGGAACCCGGTTTGTTTTCGTTTGCCACCTGTTCCTCATTCGTTCCAAAGCCGATCACCTTTTTGCCCAGTCGGCGCTTGATAATCTGCTCGAGCCCGTCGAACGCACCCCCGCAGATAAACAGGATGTTGCTGGTATCAATCTGGATAAACTCCTGATGCGGGTGCTTGCGGCCACCTTGCGGCGGAACGCTGGCAACCGTGCCCTCCAGAATTTTCAAAAGGGCCTGCTGTACGCCTTCCCCGGAAACATCGCGTGTAATCGACGGATTTTCCGATTTGCGGGCAATTTTATCGATTTCGTCGATGTAGATAATGCCTTTTTCCGCTTTTTCCACATCGTAATCGGCCGCCTGAATAATCTTCAACAGGATATTTTCAACGTCTTCCCCTACGTATCCCGCTTCCGTCAAGGAAGTGGCATCTGCGATCGCAAACGGCACATTCAGAATGCGCGCCAATGTCTGCGCCAGCAATGTTTTCCCGCTGCCAGTCGGTCCGATCAGCAGAATATTGCTTTTCGAAAGTTCTACATCATCGTTGCTCTTTTGTGCCGTATTAATTCGCTTATAGTGGTTGTAGACGGCTACCGACAAAGATTTCTTGGCTGTTTCCTGGCCGATCACATACTGATCCAGAATATCCCGGATTTCACTCGGTTTCGGAATATCTTTCAATTCGAATTCTTGCTCTTCGCCAAGTTCTTCCTCGACGATCTCGTTACAGAGCTCAATACATTCGTCACAAATATATACACCTGGACCTGCCACCAGTTTACGGACCTGATCCTGCGTTTTGCCACAGAATGAACATTTCAGTTGACCTTTTTCGTCGTTAAACTTAAACATCTCTTCACCCCTTATTTCAAATCATTACGGGAGAGAACCTCGTCAATCAGGCCATACCGTTTGGCCTCTTCAGCTGACATAAAATTGTCTCGGTCCGTGTCCTGTTCGATTTTTTCAATCGGTTGTCCGGTACGTTCCGCATAGATCCGATTGATTTTTTGTTTGGTGCGAAGAATCCAGTCAGCATGAATTTTGATATCGGCCGCCTGCCCCTGTACACCGCCCAGCGGTTGGTGAATCATAACTTCACTGTGGGGAAGCGCATACCGTTTACCTTTGGCCCCCGCCATCAGCAAAAAGGATCCCATTGACGCGGCCATTCCAATGCAAATGGTAGACACATCCGGTTTAATAAACTGCATCGTATCGTAAATCGCCATACCCGCCGTAATCGAACCACCAGGACTGTTGATGTAGATATGTATGTCTTTTTCCGGGTCTTCAGCGGCCAAGAACAGCAATTGCGCGACTACCAAATTGGCCACATCATCGTTGATCGGCGTACCAATAAAAATGATTCGGTCTTTCAACAAGCGCGAATATATGTCATAGGAACGTTCGCCCCTGCTCGTTTGTTCCACCACAATCGGTACCAGATTCAAAAATGATTCCCTCCCCATGACGCATAGTGGAAAACAAGGCACTTTATAAAAAGTGCCTTGCCGCGTGCTTATTTTTCGCATGCTTATCTATAATGATACACGATCTTACGCCAGTTTGCTATGGTCTGTCAAGAAAGAAATCGTCTTGCGGCTGAGAATGTCTGACCGCAATCCTTCAAAATTCGGATCGCGCGATTCCAGAATCGTTTTCACCTGATCAAAATCCATTTTTGCCATATCCGCCACTTTTGCAATTTCTTCCTGAATATCATCTTGTGTGACTTCGATATTTTCCGCTTTGCCGATTTCCTCCAAAACAAGTCGTGTGCGAACCCGCTTTTCCGCATTTTCTTTCATGTCATTACGCAGGTTGTCTTCTGAAACGCCCGTAAACTGCAGGTAAGCATCATACGGAATTCCCTGCATTTGCAAACGTTGTTTGAAATCCTCCAGCATGACGTCTGTCTCGTTTTCGATCATGACTGGCGGCAAATCGATTGTCGCGTTTGCAACCGCTTTATCAATCACTTGTTCTTCGATGTAGTTCTTTTTGTCTGTCTCCGCTTTTTCCTTCAGCCTTTTCTCGACATCAGCCTTCAGCTCATCCAGCGTGTCAAATTCGGAAATGTCCTTCGCGAACTCGTCATCCAATACGGGCAACTGTTTGCGCTTGATTTCATGCAGATGCACTTTGAACACGGCTGGCTTGCCCGCCAACGCAACAACATGATAGTTTTCCGGGAAAGTCACGTTCACATCGCGGTCTTCCCCTTTTTTCATACCAATCAGCTGTTCTTCAAAACCGGGGATGAATGTGCCCGATCCGATTTCCAACTGATATTTTTCCGCTTCGCCGCCTTCAAACGGTTCGTCATCGACAAACCCTTTAAAGTCGATCAGAACGGTGTCTCCTTCCTGAATCGAACCGTCATCTTCCACAACGACGATTTCCGCATGGGATTTCCGGAGGTTTTCCAGTTCCTTCTGGACATCTTCCTCCGTTACCGCAAATTCTTTCGGTTCAATCGTAGTGTTCTTGTACTCGCCGAGCTGCACTTCCGGTCGAACGGTAACAGTCGCCTTGAAAATCAGCGGCTTGCCTTTTTCAATCTGTACGACATCAATTTCCGGGCGGGAAACCGGTTGAATGTCGGTTTCCTTGACTGCATTGGTATACGCTTCTGGTAGCAGGATGTCCAACGCGTCCTGATATAATACGGCCGTTCCGAAACGCTGCTCAAAAATCGGGCGCGGTACTTTCCCTTTACGGAAGCCCGGAAGGTTCACCTGTTTGACAACTTTTTTGAAAGCCTGATCGATCGCCTGATCGACCTTTGCGCTTTCCACTTCCACTTCCAATATTCCAATGTTGCTTTCTTTCTTTTCCCATTTTACAGACATTGCAAATTTTTCCTCCTTGTAAATCCCCAACGCAGAATATGTATGGCATTGTTGACATTATGTCTATACGGATGAACTTCCTCATTATAGCATAACTGATTTGGGTTTCAAATAGATATTCGCCCATTGGAAAAACAAAGAAAAAAGAGCGGTTTACGCCGCTCTTGTCGATTTGGTGTGCCTAGCAGGATTCGAACCTGCGACCCTTCGCTTAGAAGGCGAATGCTCTATCCAGCTGAGCTATAGACACAAACTGAAGAAAATCCCGAACAAAACTAAGTATATGAAAATCTGCTTCTCCACGTCAAGTGAAATCGACAGGAAAATGCGGAAAATCAAGGGTGCATCTGTTCGGTCAGCATCCGAATGGCGTTGGCGCGGTGGCTCACCTGATTTTTCTCTGACAGGGAAAGTTCGCCAAATGTTTTCCCAAACTGTGGAACCAAAAACAACGGGTCGTAACCAAATCCCGCATCCCCCTGCGGAGCTTCCAGGATCAGCCCCTCACATTCGCCACGCGCCAAGATCGTATTTTCGCCAGGCCTTGCAAACGCCAGCACGCAGACAAATCGGGCAGTGCGCCGGTCTTTCGCGATACCTGACAACTCTTTCAACAATTTGCTGTTATTTTCTTGATCGGTTGCATGCAAACCGGAATAACGGGCTGAAAAAACACCCGGTCGCCCGCCAATTGCATCTACTTCCAAGCCGGAATCATCCGCCAATACCGGAACGTTCAGCCAAGCGGCGACCGACTCCGCCTTTTTGGCTGCATTTTCCTCAAATGTCAAGCCATCTTCGACGACTTCTGGCAGGTTTTCCGGCATCGGTTCAACCGTATATCCGAATTTGACCAGAGCTTCCTGAAATTCACGCAGTTTCCCTTTGTTGCGACTTGCCAAAACCAGTTTCATTCCGCTCACCTACGATTGCTGTCCTACGAGATCGCCGATTTGACTTGCAATTTCACCTAACGATTCGCGCTGCTTCCCCATTATATAATCTATGCCTTCCTTTGCCAAAGACAGCATATTGGTCAGTTCCGGTGCGGAAAAAGGCCGTTCTTCACCGGTTCCCTGAATTTCCACATATTCCCCTTTACCGGTCATCACAACGTTCATGTCCACTTGCGCGGTGGAATCCTCCGCATAGTTCAGATCCAGTACAGCCGCTCCGCTCACAATGCCGACACTGACAGCCGCCAGATAATCGGTAAGCGGAATTTTTTCATAAACGCCTTTTTCCATCAGTTTATGCATCGCCTCTGCCATCGCGACAAACCCTCCGGTAATGGACGCGGTACGGGTTCCACCGTCCGCCTGAATGACATCGCAATCGATCCATAGTGTGCGTTCTCCCATTTTTTTCAGATCGACGACCGATCGCAGCGCACGTCCAATCAGCCGTTGAATCTCCATTGTCCGACCGCCGACTTTGCCTTTTGTTGCTTCTCTTTGGTTGCGCGTGGGCGTAGCACGCGGCAGCATTGAATATTCCGCTGTAATCCAGCCTTGTCCGCTGCCCCGTAAAAAGGGCGGCACTTTCTCCTCAATCGTCGCCGTGCATATCACTTTCGTCTCGCCAAACGTTATAAGAACGGACCCTTCCGGATGCTTTACATATCCTCGTTCGATCCGGATGTCACGTGTTTCGTTTTCCCTGCGCCCGTCTGCTCTCATTCTGTGCCCCCCCGTTCATGCTCTGTGCCCGACCGATTCTCAGAACTATAGTAGCATACCCATTCCAGTAAAATCCAACAGGAAAAAAATGAACTGACAGACCTCCCACCACTGTCTGTCAGTGTACCCGTTTCGCACGGAACGAAATCATTGATTACAACTGTTTCTGATTGACTACCTGCGGACGACTGACCGGTTTGCTCAGGTCGACACCGGCAAGCGTCGGCGGTTGGCCCTTGACGGTTATTTTGACTTTCCGGGCAGGCGTGTTTTCCAGAACGGACAATACGATCGAATTGAGGACCTTGCTTTGTTCCGTACTGGCCCCCTCTGTCAGCAAGTTATCCAAATCAAGCGACACCGTGTCACCCGACTGACTTTCGCTCAACAATTTCAGAGCAGGCGAAACGGTCGGTGATAACCCTTGAACCTTTGGACCGGCAGCCAGCTCCGCAATCGTAGTTTTAATCAAATCTTCATTGGTTTTGCCAATTATGCGGGTGACGGGCACCAGATAATTGAAATTCCCCGCGCTGTTGGTTCCTTGATAATAGAGGGTGAGTTTTGTGGTTTCCGCCGGATTGATGTTTGGCGCCACTTGCAGGTTAATTCCATTTGCGCGGCTTAACGGTTGACCAATCGGAGTCCCGCTGGTCGGCAGAGCCGGGATCACATTGCCATTTACTTTAATCTGCACCTGTTTGATGCTGGGGAATTCAGTCAATGTCCAGACGACCGAATCGACAAGCTGCTGTTCCGCTTTGGCATCTTTCATCTTCAGCACTTCTTGGCTGAAATCGACCACCGCCAGATTATCTTTGATGTTGACCGACATTTTGGCACCTGAGGGGATCAAGGCATGCAGGCCAGTTCCGGTTAGCAATCCGCCCGATTTTTCAGGCGTCAAATATGTCAGGGCTTGGTTAGCAATCCCCTCCACCTTCGGAATGTTTACCCGCAAAGGCACAACAAATCCTTTTTCATCCGCAAAATAGAGATTGACCGCATACATCTCTGTTGCAGGTTGCGCCGCTTGATCTCCTTTCGGCGGCCGGGGGGAGACCGGACTTGACGTTTTGTTCAACATTCCACATCCCGTCGTTCCGGCCAGACCAAGCACTAAAACACCAGCCAACAATTTTTTATGATGGCGCATGACTACGTCCTCCTCCACCTGTTTTCTACTCTATGTATACGGCGGGGTGGACGAAGTATGCTTGTTTTCATGGACAAATTACGGCAAGGTTAAATGCTGCAGGGCGATCGGCTGCTGTAACCATTTTTCCGCCACTTCCGTAAAATGCTGCTGATCTCCCGTAGTGTAGAATTTGTGAACGGGCGATAAGTTATTGTCATTTAACAGATTGCGGTCGGCCAATAGCAAGGAAGCTTCCCGCGCCGTTTCTTCGGCAGATGAAATGAGCTGCACATCCTTCCCAGCCACTTTTTGAATCAATTTACTTAAAATCGGATAGTGTGTACATCCGAGAATCAGCACGTCCATCATTTCTTCCTTAAGAGGCGCCAAATATTGCTCCACAATTTGTTCCGCCTGCGGCGAATCCAGATCGTTGTCTTCCACAAGCTGTACGAACGGACCACAGGCTTGGCTGATCACCTGCAAGCGCGGATTGATGCGGTGAATCTCTCTGGCATACGCTCCGGTTTGAACGGTGACTTCCGTACCAATAACCCCAATCCGGCCCGTTCGCGTCGCGCTGATGGCAGCCCGGCTGCCCGGTGTTATGACGCCCAGCACGGGGATTGGATAGTGTTGTGAGGCCTGTGTAAGAGCGGCAGCGGTTGCTGTATTGCAGGCAATGATGATCATTTTGACATCCTGTTGCATAAGAAAATCCATAATTTGAAACGTAAATTGCCGCACTTGTTCGGGCGGGCGATTTCCGTATGGACAGCGGGCATTATCGCCCACATACACCAAATTTTCCTGCGGCAATTGCCGAAACATTTCCTTCACCACCGTGAGTCCCCCGACCCCCGAATCGAACAAACCGATCGGCTTGTAGCTTGACACCGAAATCATCCTTTCTGACCGAGGGAATCGGTCGCTTCTAGTATACACCTGAATAGACAAACTGGCTGAAAAAAGTAAAAGACCCTACTCGTCAGTAGGGCATAACCAGGTAGTTAAATCTTTATTTCCTCCAGCCGCACCAATTCCACCACGGCCTGCGACCGTCCTTTTACATTTAGCTTTTTCATAACATTGCTGATATGATTTCGAACGGTCTTCTCGCTGATAAAAAGGACTTCCGCAATTTCTTTGGTCGTCTTGTCTTGTACCAACAACTCGAATACCTCTCGTTCACGGTTGGTGAGAAGTGATTTGCCACGTGCGTCCTTTCCCACAGACACTTCTTCGATCCCTCCTTGCTCGGGTCATGATTGACAAGGTCAAGGGATACAGTCAAATTATACTATGTCAAGTTGCATTTGTTGGTGCAGTCAGGCATCAACAATTTTAAGAAAATCTCATTCATCGCTTTATTTGAATCAAATCCAACTGTAAAAGACCTTCTGCCGGAGTGAACCGGGCAGCACCCGTTCACGAAGCAGAAGGTCTAAACAGAAGGTGTAAAGTTTATTTTCGCACGTGTAAAGCTATTTCCGCAGCCAACTGGTCAGTGCATAACGGTTAACCTGTCCGTTCATCGCCGCGATTGAGGTAGTCAGCGGGATATTTTTCGGACAAACCTGCACACAGTTTTGCGAGTTGCCGCACTCATGAATGCCGCCTTCTCCCATCAGCGCTTCCAGACGCTCATGCGAATGCATGGCACCGGTCGGATGCTCGTTGAAAAGACGGGCTTGCGAGATCGCAAACGGGCCAATAAACGAAGTTCTGTCGTTTACGTTCGGACACGCCTCAACACATGCACCGCAAGTAAAGCATTTGGACAGTTCATACGCCCATTGACGATCCCGTTCCGCCATGCGGGGACCAGGCCCCAGATCATACGTTCCGTCGATCGGAACCCAAGCCTTGACACGTTTTAACGCCTCGAACATGCGGGACCGGTCAATTACCAAGTCACGAACGACCGGGAACGTGCGAGCCGGTTTTAAACGAATCGGCTGCTCCAACTGGTCAACCAACGCGGAGCAAGCCTGGCGCGGTTTGCCGTTGATGACCATCATGCAAGCGCCGCAAATTTCTTCTAAGCAGTTGCATTCCCATGCAACCGGGGCGGTCTTTTTGCCTTGCGCGTTGACCGGATTCCGTTGAATTTCCATCAACAGGGCAATCACGTTCATGCCGGGACGCTGCGGAATTTTAAACTCTTCCGTATAAGAAACGGAATCATTCGAGTCTTGCCGCTCAATAATAACGTGAACCATTTTTTGTTCGCTCATGATTTGCTCTCCTCCTTATCCACGCTGTAGTTGCGCTCCCGCGGTGGAATCAGAGAAACATCAACATCTTCATATTCAAAAACCGGGCCGTCCGGACTATATTTCGCAATTGTCGTTTTCAGCCAGTTTGCATCATCCCGCTTCGGGAATTCCGGCTTGTAATGAGCACCGCGGGACTCATTACGGTTCAATGCGCCAATCGTGATCACGCGGGCCAACTGAAGCATGTTCCACAATTGGCGGGTAAACGGCGCCATCTGGTTTTCCCAACGGGACGTGTCTGCCATGCCGATCCGCTTGTAGCGCTCCATCAACTCGAGAATCTTTTCGTCCGTCTTTTTCAACCGGTCGTTGTGGCGGACCACCGTAACGTTGTCAGTCATCCATTGGCCCAATTCGCGGTGAATCTGGTACGGGTTTTCATTGCCGTCCATTTTGAGAATGTTTTCATACTGTTCTTCGCGTTTCTTGCGCTCTGTTTCAAACAGGTGCTGCGCTACGTCGCCGGAAGCTTTTTTCATGCCCTTAATATAATGAACTACATTCGGTCCAGCCACCATGCCGCTATAGATGGCGGACAATAGCGAGTTTGCACCCAGACGGTTTGCTCCGTGCTGCGAATAATCGCATTCGCCGACTGCAAACAATCCTTCCACATTCGTGTGCTGATCGTAGTCAACCCACAAACCGCCCATCGAATAGTGAACGGCCGGGAATATGCGCATCGGAACTTTGCGCGGATCTTCCCCGACAAATTTTTCATAAATTTCAAGGATACCGCCCAATTTGACGTTCAACACTTCTTTCGGAATATGAGAAACGTCCAGATACACCATGTTCTCGCCATTTATGCCAAGTCCCATGTCCACACAAACGTGGAAAATTTCACGAGTCGCAATATCCCGCGGAACCAGGTTTCCGTAAGCCGGATATTTTTCTTCCAAGAAGTACCATGGTTTACCGTCTTTATACGTCCATACGCGTCCGCCTTCGCCACGAGCGGATTCGGACATCAAACGCAGCTTGTCGTCGCCCGGAATGGCAGTCGGATGGATTTGAATAAACTCTCCGTTTGCGTACTTGACGCCCTGCTGATACACAGCGCTGGCAGCCGTACCGGTGTTGATGATCGAGTTTGTGGTACGACCAAAAATCAAACCAGGTCCACCCGTTGCCAAAACCACCGCATCACCGACAAAACTGTGAATTTCCATTGAACGCAAATCCTGCGCTACAATACCTCGACAAGTTCCTTCCTCGTCCTGTACCATCGACAGGAATTCCCAGCCCTCATATTTTTGAACCAGTCCGGCCGCCTCAAAGCGACGAACCTGCTCATCCAGCGCGTACAGCAATTGCTGGCCAGTTGTCGCACCGGCAAACGCCGTTCTGTGGTGTTTTGTGCCCCCAAAGCGGCGGAAGTCCAACAATCCTTCCGGTGTACGGTTAAACATAACGCCCATCCGGTCCAACAGGTGAATAATGCCGGGAGCCGCTTCACACATTGCCAGAACAGGCGGCTGGTTTGCCAAAAAGTCACCGCCGTAAACCGTGTCGTCAAAATGTTCCCACGGGGAGTCTCCTTCCCCTTTTGTATTGACCGCTCCGTTAATACCGCCTTGCGCGCAAGCGGAGTGCGAACGTTTAACGGGAACTAGTGAAAAAAGATCAACAGGCACGCCTTCTTCCGCAATTTTGATGGTTGTCATCAAACCGGACAAGCCGCCGCCCACAACTATAACTCGTTGACTCATTGTTCTGCCCCTCCTTTACGCTCCAGGATATTTAAACGCAACCAAAGCGCTAACTCCAAGGAATGAAATTACCACCCAAATACCGCTCATAACATACGCCGATACGCGCTGCGAGCGGGGACCTACTGTCAAACCCCAGTGAATCAGGAAACTCCAGAGGCCGTTTGCAAAATGGAAAGCGGCCGCTACAACCCCAATGATCATAAACCAGAATGTGAACGGACTGTTGACAAGCGTTGCCACCATATCGAAGCTGGGAGCATTTCCGCTGAAACGGGTTGTCCACAAATGATAAACAACAAAAATAAACGTGATAACGCCTGTAATACGCTGCCAAACAAACATCTGGTTGCGGAACCAAGAAAACTGACCGACATTGTATCCGGAAGTAAACGCGATAAACATCCCATAAACGCCATGATACAGGAGCGGCAGAAAAATAAAGATCGTTTCTACCACAGGCAGAAACGGGATCCCGGCAATATCTGCCACCGCTTGGTTATAATGATCCGCCCCGCCTCTGGCTTTTGCGTTCGTAAATAAGTGAAAAAGCAAAAAAAGGCCTACTGGCAACACGCCCAATAACGAATGCAACCTTCGGAACCAAAAATCTTTTTGTTGTTGTACCACTGAGTTCTGGTCCTCCCTCCGAAATTCCACTTGTAATCTGCTTTCCTTAAAATTTTCACCATGCTGACAAGACTGTTCTTCTCTGCTAACATGTGCCCCCTTTTATCTATAAACAATCCTTACCAATCAAATACACAAGAAAATATTCGCACTTATTTACAGATGTGTCAAGAATGTAACAATTGTTTTTCAGCAAAAAACAGCCTTCACAGACATATTCAGCGGTCTTTCCTAAATTGGGCAAAATAGCAAAAATATATGCGGGCTTATCGCCCGCATCGTTTGTTATCTGTTTTTTTCCAAAAACCCTCCGACCCATTCATTCATAATCTCAAATTCAATTAAAAATCCATCATGTCCGTATACAGAACGGATTTCCCGGTATTCGACCGATTTCTCTTTTGCTTTCAGCAATTCGTATGTTCCAACCATCTCGCTAGCCGGAAACAAAAAGTCCGAATCAATGCCTATCATTAAAGATTTCGCTTCGATCTGTTCCAAAACCGATTCGTAGGGAGCGCGGCCACGTGAAATATCATGCAGATCCATCGACTTGAGCAGATACAAGTACGAATTGGCATCAAACCGTTTGACCAGCTTCGACCCCTGATAACTCAAATATTGTTCCACTTGAAACTGAGACTCCATCGCATACGGATCGTCGCTCGACACCATCGACAACCCAAACCGTTCCTCATATAACTCGAAGCTGCGGTACGTAATCATGCCTAAACGGCGGGCCAAATTCAACCCTTTTTCGGGAAACGAGCGACCGTAATAATCGCCGTTATGCCAATCCGGATCGTTTAGAATTGCCTGCTTCATCACATTGTTGAAGGCAATGCCCATCGAGGAAAAACGGGTGCATGTCGCAATCGGAATATAGGTTTCCATCATCTGCGGATAACTGACCGCCCATTCGTAAACCTGCATGCCGCCCATGGAACCGCCAATTACTGAAAACAAGCGGTCGATGCCAAAACTTTTGACGAGATAATACTGTGCCTGCACCATATCCCGTATGGTAACAACGGGAAATCGCATGCCATAAGGCTTCCCGTCTGCCGGATTCACTGAGGCGGGTCCGCTGGAACCGGAACACCCCCCCAGCACGTTAGCGCAAATCATGAAGTAACGGTCTGTATCAAGCGCTTTGCCAGGACCAATCAAACCATCCCACCAGCCAGGGTTGCCGCTCGTGCTGCCCGCATGAGAATCCCCTGTCAGCGCATGACAAACCAGAATCGCGTTATCCTTTTGCTCATTCAGCGTTCCGAATGTTTCGTAAACCAGAACAGCATTGCGCAACCATTGTCCGCTTTGCAACATCATATCCGGCAACTGGAATTCCCTTCGGGCGACTTCTTCAAGTTGAACGGCCATGCGATCACCTCGCCTTCCCTCTAGAATGCAACTGTCATAGTCCGTAATAAAAAAACAATTAACAATAAAAAAAGCCCTCCGCAAGAGGGGGCTTTATTGTCGCACCACCTCTTATCTGCCAGAATACCAATGATTCTGCAGGAATTGGCACCAAGAATCGAAACGATCCGTTCCGTACGATTCCGGTTGCCGGGCTTCATCGGGCCAGTCCCTCCGCCACTCTAGATAAGAGTTCACCTATTTCGTTCAGAAAATCTTGAAACGAGTGTAACACGCTGCCGCACAAAACGTCAAGACAGATCGGAAGCCCCAGACATTCTGCATGCACCGCTCACCGTGGTTGTCCATTTCGCATGCATATGCTACTTTTGATGAAAATCCACTGCAAAGAAATCTTGGGAGATGATTGCGATGTTCAGAGAATTCAAGAAGTTCGCCGTACAGGGAAACGTGTTGGATCTGGCGATCGGGGTCATCATTGGCGGCGCTTTCGGAAAAATCGTCACATCGCTGGTCAACGACATCATCATGCCGCCGATCGGCTTACTGCTGGCAAAAGTCGATTTCGGCAATCTGTATATCAATTTATCTGACAGGCATTATGCTAGTTTGGCAGAGGCCAAAGCAGCTGGTGCCCCGACCCTCAACTATGGACAGTTCCTCAATAACGTGCTTGATTTTCTGATTGTTTCGTTCATCATCTTTCTGGCGGTTCGCCAGATCAACCGTTTTCACCGCAGAGAGGAAGAGGCCCCTACCACCAAACAATGTCAGTTTTGCATCAGTGAGATTCCTTTGAAAGCGACGCGTTGTCCGAATTGTACTTCCAATCTGAGTGAGTAAGTAATTGAATATATGAAGTCATTAACGAGGAAAACATCAACTTCAGTTTCGGGAAACTGAAGTTACAGAAACGCATGAATCAGAAATAGAACTGCAAAAGCCAATCCGAATCGCAAATGCCATTTTCGGTCCATTCTTCGATATCTGAACAACCCGGATATTGGAACAGGCAGAAGAACCAATAAAGCAAGAAATCCGCTAAGGTAATAGAAATCAAACGTAAAACCGTAAAGAAAAGCCCCAGCCACATGAAGAACGATCAGCCCGATGGCCAGGATAGCAATCGGAGTATGGTACGCACGAGTAAACCGGGACAAAGAAATCATCCATTTCTTGAGGATATCCCAACGATTTGCCAGCCGCTTTTGAACAATCAACGCAAATATATAGTTTGCCAGAACAAAGAAAAGGGCAATTCGAGCCAACGAACCGTAATTTTTAAATAAAAATTTAAACTGACGCGTATGAAAGTCATTCGGCAGGATATGATACATTTTCCAGATGCCCATCAAAATGATTACCACCGCTAAAACAATCGCTAAAAATCCCCTTCTGCGTTCCTTTATATTTTGAATCCAAGGCTTATGTATCGCTTGAGACATTTTTTCACCTTTGCTTTCTTCGTAATTTTTAGTCAAACAGCAAAAAATCAGTTGTATATCATTTTTTACAACAGGATGATTAAAAAACAGTTAAATTGTTTACAGGCAAGGAAAACCGGCTTGGAAAAGATTCCATAGCCGGTTTCCGCGATATTGTCACTATTGATTTTATCTTGCTTACTTCGCCACCGTGGCCACTTCCACCGAGTCCAAGTTGAACGCGGTGTGCAGCACCTGCACCGCTTTGTGCACTTCGTTGGCATCGATCACACAGGAAACCTTGATTTCCGATGTGCTGACCATCTTGATCTCAATGTTGTTTTCCGTCAGCGTTCTGAACATCTGAGCCGCCACACCCGGATTGCTGATCATGCCGGCTCCAACGATCGACACTTTCGCCACACCCTGTTCGCTAATGACTTCCTGCGCCCCCAGCCTGGATTGCAAATCGTTCAACACTTCCAACGCGCGGTCCAGATCGTTTTTGGCTACGGTAAAGGAAATGTCCGTACAGTCGTTTTGCACAACGCTTTGCACGATAATATCGACATTGACGCTTTCCTGGCCCAACGTTTCAAAAACGGTCTGCAGATTTTCCAGACGATTTGGCACGCATACCAATGCCACTTTTGCTACATTCAGATCATGCGCGATGCCGCGCACTGCAATCCCTTTTTCCATAACGGCCTCCTCTTTCACCAATGTTCCCGGATTTGTAGTAAAGCTCGAACGAACCATCAACGGCACATTGTACTGTTTCGCGTATTCGACGGCGCGCGGATGCAGCACGGCCGCCCCCAGATTGGCCAGTTCCAGCATCTCGTCATACGAGATTTCCGGAATCTTGCGGGCAAATTTTACAACACGCGGATCGGTCGAGTACACGCCTTCCACGTCTGTATAAATTTCGCAAAGATTCGCTTTCAGTCCGGCCGCCAAAGCAACTGCGGTCGTATCGGAGCCGCCGCGTCCCAATGTGCTGATGTCGCCTGCTTCCGTTACGCCCTGAAAGCCGGCCACCACAACGATTTTCCCTTTCGCCAGTTCACTATGAATCCGGGACGGGTTCATATCGGTAATGCGAGCTTTGCTGTGAACCGCCTCTGTCCGGATGCCTGCCTGACCGCCCGTCAGGGAAATGCTGTCCTTGCCGATATCCTGCAGCGCCATCGCCAAAAGAGCGATCGAAATCTGCTCGCCGGTTGTCAACAGCATATCCATTTCACGAGCGGACCGTTTGCTGGATACTTTTTCCGCCAGTTCAATCAGATCGTCAGTCGTATCTCCCATCGCAGATACAACAACAACCACCGAATGTCCCTGATCAGCTGTCGAGGCCACGCGTTTCGCCACCCGTTTGATGTGTTCGGGGCTCGCTACGGAACTTCCCCCAAACTTCTGAACGATTAAAGCCACACTCCCCACTCCTTGCATCTATTCTCAAATTTTACAGAATCCCGTTTGGTAATAGGGATAATCCCTCCAAACAATAAAAGCGGCAATAGAAGGTTGATTCAGAGTCACCTGTCTACTGCCGCCTTGTGTACATACTGGCGTCATAGTGCCTCCTCTTGGCAAAATCGGCCCGCTGCCGCGCCCACAGGCACCGCTAACCACAGACCCATTCCACTCCCCTTTGTCATCTCAGTGAGATAGTGCTCCACGGCAGATCAGGGGAATCTGCAGTGACAGTCCTGCACCTGTTCGGTGCAGACCCAGCCAGACATTCCGGGTAAATGTCCGCTTCGGCGAACATCCCTTTCGCGATGAGTCGTCAAGAACCCGTCTCTCGTCAAAGCTACTCATGATCGTTCGCGCCTCTACCTCACCCCTTCAGAGATGAGGCAATCTATAATTCATGTTCAATTTTAAACGTATTATATCATTCGCTTTCCAATCGGTCTACCTTTTAATTTTAAAAAACCAGAGGTAATACTGGCGCGAAATAAAAAGCGTTGCAAACAGGGTAATCCAGGACCAATACCAGGCCCATTTTTTATATTCAATCAAGTCAGTATAATCTTCCAATATCCATTCAGGAAAAACGACAGCGGAGCAGTAAATGACGTAATGCAGAAATTTTCGCCATCTCCCTCCGTTTTCCGGGTAGCGCAGGTTAAATAACACAGCGATCGACGGATCGATAAAATAGTCATACGTAAAACTGCTTTGGGTTCCCCCCGCGAAGATTCGCACAGGATATTCAATCAGCTCCCAATGGGCCACCATCAGGCCAAAAACCCACGTCATCGCCTGTTTAAACAGAAAAATAACGTGCGCTTCCCGGATTTTATTGCGCGGCACAAATTTCCACAGCAAGTACGCCATAATCAACCAAGCAACCAATGAAATCAATCGTTCCGTGGACAAGCAGGTCACTTCCCGTCTTCTGGTTTTCTGGCGCTATTGGGAAGTTTTTAGCTTTTCTATATTTTTGTCCACAATTTATATTTTCATGTTTGGTTTCCGAAATTCTTCACGTCTGCCGCAAAAATTGCAAAATCTCCCGAGCCAGTTTGTCGCCGATCCCGATCTTGCGGAATTCTTCGACAGGCGCTCCTTTTATCGCATCAAGCGACCCGAAGTGTTTCAGAAGCTGCTTGCGGCGCTTTTCCCCTACGCCCGGTATGTCGTCCAACACCGAGCGAATCGCCTCTTTCCCATGCGTATTGCGATGAAACGCAATCGCAAAGCGATGCACTTCATCCTGAATACGCGTCAGCAGATAAAATGCCTGTGACGAACGATCAATCGGCAGCGGGTCCGGTTCATGCCCGAAAAAAAGCTGACTGGTGCGGTGACGGTCGTCTTTCGCCAATCCGCATACGGGCACTTCGAGATCCAGCTCATTTTCCAACACGTCAAGCGCCGCATGAATCTGCCCCTTGCCGCCGTCTATGACAATAAGATCGGGCAGCGGCTGCTTTTCTTTCAAAGCGCGGATAAACCGGCGGCGGATTACTTCCCGCATCGACTCGTAATCATCCGGACCTTGCACGGTACGGATTTTGTATTTTCGGTATTCTTTTTTCGCCGGTTGGCCGTTGATAAACACCACCATCGCCGCCACCGGGTCGGCTCCCTGAATGTTCGAGTTGTCAAACGATTCGATCCGGACCGGCGTTGGAATCGCAAGAATTTCACCCAACTGCTGTACCGCGCGGACCGTCCGGTCCATGTCGCGGTCCATCATTTTAAAGCGCTCTTCCAGGGCGATTCTTGCATTTTCACAGGCCATGTCGACCAACTGCTTCTTGTCGCCCCGCATCGGCACTCTGATTTTAACCGACAGCCACTCTTCGATCACATCGGTATCAAGGCCGATCGGCAGCAAAATCTCTTTCGGCAGATCCGCATTTTCAAAATAAAACTGGGTGACGTATGACAGAAAATCTTCTTTTTCCTCGCCGTGATGCTGAAAAATCGCTACGTCACGCTCAATCAGCTTGCCGGAGCGAACGTAAAACACCTGGACGCACATCATGCCCTTGTTCGCATAGTAGCCAAACACATCGCGGTGGACCGTGTCGCCAAGGTCGATCTTTTGCTTCTCCATTACTTTGTCAATATGCTGAATCAGGTCACGCAGTTCCTTCGCCCGCTCAAAATGGAGCGCTTCCGCTTCTGTTTGCATCTTTTCTGTCAACTGCTGTTTGATCACGTTGTGCCCGCCATTCAAAAATTGGCTGATTTCCTTGACCATCCGGTCATACTCATTCGGATCCACCGGAAATTCGCAAGGCGCGACACATTGGTTGATATGATAGTACAGACAGACTTTCGGTTTTAACTTCACGCATTTGCGAAGCGGGTACAACCGGTCAAGCAGTTTCTTTGTCTCAGCCGCGGCGCCTGCGTTTGGATAAGGCCCGAAATAGCGCCCGCCGTCTTTTTTGACCCGCCGCACGATCTCCAGCCTAGGATGCTCTTCGTTCGTAATTTTAATGTACGGATACGTCTTGTCGTCTTTCAGCGCAATGTTGAAATGCGGTGTGTGCTTTTTGATCAGGTTGTTTTCCAGAATCAACGCTTCCACGACCGTATCGGTCACAATATATTCAAAATCGGCAATGTTTGAAACAAGCAGTTGTGTCTTGCCGTCATGCGATCCTGCAAAATAAGAGCGCACACGGTTTTTTAACGCTTTTGCCTTGCCGACGTAAATGATCTCGCCATGCTTGTCTTTCATTAGATAGACGCCCGGTTTGGCGGGCAGCAGCGCCAATTTTCCCTTGATATTTTCGCGTGTTGTCATTCCCATCACCAATCCGGTAGATTCCTGTTACTGAACTTACATTCACCCTACGATTTATAGTAACGAATCAAATGCAGCGCAAAAATGCAGGCCAAAAGCCAGAAACCGCCCGCTGCAAAGCCCGCCAATACGTCGCTTGCGTAATGAACACCCAGATACACCCGGCTTACTCCGATCAGCAGTACCCACGCCACCGTTAAAATCGGCACATACCAATTGGGCCTGCCTTGTTTTCGCAGGAAATACCAGATCAAATAGCCGAGCATCCCATAAGATCCGGCCGCCACCATCGCATGACCGCTCGGGAAACTGTATCCGCCCGCTTCCACCAAATGCTGCAGGTCGGGCCGGGAACGCTGAAACAGCTGCTTTAAAATCACATTCAGGGCGAGCGATCCGATACCGCTGATCACAAACATCATCGCTTCCCAGAAGCGGTGCAATCGGAACCAGAGATACCCGACCACTATGACAAACAGCGGAAGCAGCACATATAACGAGCCCAATTCGGTTACCGCGATCATCCCTCTGGTCAACCAAGGGGCAGCAACTCCTCGCAGCAAATCGCCGGCCGTTTGGTCAAATGAGATGGTTCCCGGCTCTATCACATCTTCCGCCAAATTGGCAAATACAGCGAGACAGGCAATAGCTGCGATAAAGCCGCCGACCAGCAGCCCGCTTATCTTCGGTAAAGGTTTTCGAACTGAACTCATCCAGACCCCACTCTCCGCACGCGGACGTTATCCCGTTTTACCTTGCAGTTCCCTATTATAACAGAAATAACGAGACGGCCTCCCCGCAAAAAAAACGAAAAATTTCCCAAAATCTCTTTCTCCTTTCGAGAAGTTTTGACATAATAGATAAAAGACAATTAGGATACGCGAGGTACTGAAATGGACATAAACAGCACGAGCAACCAAATTCTTCACCTGCTTCATGAAAATTCGCAGCTTTCGCATGAAACGATCGCGACGATGCTAGGCATCGAAACGGCTGAAGTAACTTCCATCATTCAACAGCTTGAAAAAGAAAGAGTGATTCTCCGCTATTCGGCTGTCATCAACTGGGACAAAGTAGAAAAACAAAAAGTAACCGCCGTCATCGACGTGAAAGTGACACCGCAGCGCGAGGTCGGTTTTGACGCGATCGCAGAGCGAATTTACCGGTTCCCGGAAGTCAAGTCTGTCTCCCTTATGTCAGGCGCCTATGATCTTCAAGTGATCGTAGAAGAAAATCATTTGCAAGACGTGGCCCGGTTTGTTGCCCAGAAGCTGTCAACTGTCGAACACGTCAATTCGACGACTACCCATTTTCTTTTAAAAACATATAAATCGGACGGCGTCATTTTTGACGATCACGAAGATGATCAACGGCTGGTGATCGCGCCGTGAGTTCCCTCTATGATCGACTGTCTCCCGTTGTCCAAACGTTGCCCCCATCGGGCATTCGCCGTTTTTTTGATCTGGCCAACCAAATGGAAGATGTGATCTCGCTGGGGGTGGGAGAACCTGACTTCGTAACTCCGTGGCATGTGCGGGAGGCCTGTTTTTACTCGTTGGAACGCGGATTTACCACGTATACATCCAATAAAGGATTGCCCGAATTACGAAAGGCAATCGCCGATTACCTGCAAAAATTCGATCTGCAGTACGACCCGGAGGAATTGGTGGTCACCGTCGGCGGCAGCGAAGCGATCGATATCGCCCTGCGCACGCTGATCTGCCCCGGAGATGAAGTTCTGATTCCGGAACCTGCCTACGTGTCCTACCGTCCCTGCGCGGTGTTGGCGGGCGGTCGTGCGGTTGGCATACCCACATTCGCGGCAGATGACTTTCGTCTGATGCCGGAACATCTAAGGGCGAGAATTACGCCTCAGTCAAAAGTGCTGATTCTCTGCTTCCCCAGCAATCCGACGGGAGCCATCATGACCCGGCAGGATTTGCAGGCGATTGCCGACGTAGTGATCGAACATGACCTGTTCGTGGTTTCAGATGAAATTTACGCAGAGTTGACTTACGAAGGAGAGCATGTCAGCATCGCATCACTGCCTGGCATGAAAGAACGAACCGTTGTGATCAGCGGGATGTCGAAAGCGTTCGCGATGACCGGGTGGAGAATCGGCTATGCTGCCGCACCGCCCGAAATTTTGAATTTAATGCTGAAGATTCATCAATACACCATCATGTGCGCTCCCATCATGGGACAAAAAGCCGCACTGGAAGCGCTTTTGCACGGCGAATCGGAAAAGCGCCACATGGTCGAACGATACGACCAGCGACGCCGTTTGATTGTCAAAGGATTTCGTGATATCGGTTTGGCTTGTCACGAGCCAAAAGGCGCTTTTTATGCGTTTCCTGACATTCGATCCACCGGCTTGACTTCGGAACAGTTTGCGGAACAGCTTTTACACTACGGTGTCGCCGTCGTGCCAGGCAACGTTTTTGGCGAAGGCGGCGAAGGATTTGTTCGCTGTTCTTACGCAACTTCTACCGAAAACATTCAAAAAGCGCTTGGCCGAATCGGACAGTTTGTGCAGCACTTGAAACAGAACAGCAGTCAACCGGTTCCGGCTCCGAGCAAAGCGGCCAAATAAAGTGAATCATTATCTCTACTCCGGAAATTCGCGTTATTAAACGCGAATTTTCTTTTCCCCACCGGGTGTCCGCCAGTTTGACTTCCTCATCAATTTAAATAATGCCTGGACCCGCACGATACAAATTAAAGTTTATCCCAATAACGGCAAAACGTCCCAAAAAGCTCTTCTAAGCCCGCTAGGACGTAGTAAATTATTATTCTTTGAAAACAATTGCAAGTCAATCAGCAGATCATCGAAAATACCAGCTTTTGCCTTGTCCTCTTTCCCATAAACTGCATTCAATTCATAGCAACCCTTCAAATTCAAGGTAAAAACTTCGATTGTACTGTTGGCTGGCTCAACAATCCAGTATTCTTTAACTCCTGCAGACTCATACAACTTATACTTGATCCAACGGTCAATCTTTCCTGTTGATGGGGAGCGAATTTCAATGATCAGGTCAGGACTTCCTTTACATCCTTTGTCGTCCAATTTCTTCGGATCACAAACCACAGTGATATCAGGCTGTACGACATTCGTAATCTGTTCGTCTGTCTTACCTTCCACAGCGTTCTTCATTTGGACAGTTCATGTAGTCCTGATAACTATACTTCCGCTTTGGATGATTTATAGGCGAACTCACGATTATCACCCTTCGCTTTGTGCAAACTCTTTCTTCTATATTAAATTATATCATACACAATTTTGCCCTAAAGAAAACTTGGTTCGCCAGGCCCAAGCGCAGGCGAGGCAAAGTATCTTATGTCAATAGGATAAAATATATAAATTTCTATCGGCTAAGATAGTAAAACGCCTTGGAATGACCAGTCGTTCCAGGGCGTTTTACTTCACCTCATTTATGTGTTTCAACGCACCACTCCTGTGATGCGGGAAAGGATATGTTTCCTGATAAGAAGCCTCCGGCTTACAGCGCTACCGACTGATCCACCCGGATGTCCAGCACGTCATAAACGGTCTGCAAATTGTTCAATGGATACAGATGGACCCCCGCCACATGCGGTTTCAGCGCATGATAAAGTTCCTGTGCGATTTCCACGCCTGCTTCACGTCCAAATGCTTCCACGCGATCAATAATTTCCTGAGAAATACTGATTCCCGGCACTTTTTCATTCAGGAATCGCGCCTGCTTACCGCTCTTTAACGGCAGAATCCCGAACAGCACATAAACAGGCAGTCCCTCTTTTTCGACCCGTTCCTGATAACGAAGCGCCGTCTCTACGTCAAACACCGGCTGTGTCTGCACAAACCGGACACCAGCTGAGGTCTTGGCCCGCAGCTTGGAAAATTCCACTTCCTGATCTTCCGCACCCGGATTCGCTGCTCCTCCAATAAAAAAATCGGTTTTCGCATTCAACGATTTACCCGCCAAATCCTGTCCTTCATTCAAAGTCTTGGCGATATTCACAAGCCCGATCGCATCGACTTCAAATACACCCTGTGCATCCGGATGATCGCCCCGGCTTGGTTGGTCGCCCGTCAATGTCAGAATGTTCCGCACGCCCAATGCGGCGGCCCCCAAAAGCTCCGACTGCAGGCCCAGAATATTTCGGTCGCGGCAGGTCAGATGAAAAATCGCCTCTAACCCAAGATCCTGCTGTACAATATGAGACAGTGCAATCGGACTCATTCGCAGCGTCGCCATCGGCGAATCCGCAATATTGACAGCATCCACATACCCCCGCAGATGTTTCGCAGTGAGCATCGTCGGCATCGGATCGGCCCCTTTCGGCGGCTCCAATTCGACTGTCACAACACTTTTGCCAAGCTGCAGTTTCTCTCTTAATCCGTGAATTTGGTACATCTTTACGCTCCTCCCTGAAACCTCTCTCTGCGAGGGTCCACATACAAAAACCTCTTTCTCATTCTGGAGAAAGAGGTTTGCTATGTATCGCCAGCAACCCTCTCTCATCTTTCGAGAATCAGATTCTCGTCGGAATTGGCACCGTGCTACATACGGTCATTTGCAGCAGCAGCCCTGGCTGCCTGCTTTCCCGTAAAGTCGGTTGCTGCGGCTTCATCGGGCCAGTCCCTCAGCCGAACTCTTGATAAGAGCGGTTCCACACTATTCAAATAGATTATATGTCTAAGATTACTTTATGAATTGTACAGTTGTCAATACAAAGAATGCTCCACCACGGCCACAAGAAAGGAGACCGTAACCTTCGGCTCGCATGCATGGCTCTCATAGTGTAGATCGAAAACGAACCGTTTCGGAACAAGTGATTTGCAGCGTATGTGATACACCGTTCCGTGTCCGGCTTCGGTCACACGGTAAGAGAGCCGTTTAATGCATATACCGTGCAGACGGCAACCCTGTCTCCTCAGCACAAAGCTTTTTAGTTAACAAAAGGGCCAGCCATTCACCCGCTGTATTCAGCAGAGCAAACGACCGGCCAGTTCGACAGCCCCACCTGCGCTGTCGAATTTGACAGCCACCCTTGCTGTCCTGCCTGTGCATGACGAATTCGCTTCGCCATGAATAAAAAATGGGATTCGTCCCCATCCAGTTTCCTCAGTTGATTCGTCCGTATGAAATCCCCTAAACCAGATCAAAACCCCGTTCAGCGCGAAGCGATGTTCACGCGTCGATTAATATACCAAACTATACAATTATTTGTCAATTATTTTTTGTAAAAATCTTACTGACGACTCTCCGGTTGGCCTGAACCGACACCGGCTTGCAGCGTTGTTTGCTGCCGAATCGCTCGTACCATCTCTGGTGTCAGCTGTCTTTCGAATGAGCGGAAACCGGCCAGCTTAAATCCGTGCTTTCTCGCCATTGAATCGATTTCTCTTACTTGCTCGATTGAAATATTACGACCCAGTGTGAAGCACTCATACCTTCTTTCCAATGCAAGCAGCATCGTTTCCGCCATGCAAGCATATACAACCCCCTTTGGCAGGCCAAAACGCAATTTGGAAGCGTAATCGGACGGAACTTCCACCAGCCCTCCCTCGATCACCAGTACATCCGACCGTTGCTCCGCCACTGCTTTTGCCACATCACGCGGCCTGGCCACATCGCAAACCAACGCTCCGGGGCGTAAATCGCCCGGAAAAATCACTTCATTCGGACTCCCGGTTACAGTCACGATGATGTGGGCACGGCGGACAGTCTGCCGGGGATTTGTTGAAATATCCACTGATTTACCCGATTCACTCATGATGAGGCCTGCCAGATGTTCCAGTTTCTTCTGATCGCGGGCAACCAGCGTTAATTTTCCTACATGCGGAGCCAGCATGCGGGCACATATTGAACCGATCGAACCGGTAGCCCCTACAACGACCAATTCCGATTTTTCCGGTTCCATATCCATCAGAACCGCTGCCTGCCTGGTGGCCTGAATAGCGGTCGCTACCGTGTAACTGTTACCTGTTGTGACAGGGATTCGCAGATGTTTGGCAATCGTGATTCCGGCATCACCGACAACGGAAGTAAACGCTCCCAGCCCCAAAATTTTAGCGCCTGCCCGTTCCGCCCGTCTGCCGGCCCGGATGATTTTTTGCAGCACCGTCTGCAGCGGCAGTTCCAATATCTGTCTGGCTGTCAACGTTGTCGCCACAAACCAGCCTTCCGCCCGATTGTGTTCCGACTCAATATACCGTAAATGATCGACCAGAATGGGAGGGCTGTACCGCATCATGTTTTCCAAAAGGGACGGCGGCCAGTTTTGCAAAGCGGGGAACTTTTTCGCCACATCTGATACATCTTGCGGGTGCACCACAAATCCAAACGTATCCATTCGGTCATCTCCTAGTTAGCAGTTAGGTTCTTCCTCTTCCTTCGAAACGCTGTTTGACCGCTTTCAGCATCGACTCGCTGTTCTGTTTCAACTTCAGTTTCGCTACCGGATTGAGCAGTCCCGACAACATGGGAACGCCAAAATCAAAATCGACCGTCAGCCGCACGACCGTCTGC
Source organism: Effusibacillus dendaii (assembly GCF_015097055.1). Taxonomy (NCBI): domain Bacteria; kingdom Bacillati; phylum Bacillota; class Bacilli; order Caryophanales; family Alicyclobacillaceae; genus Effusibacillus; species Effusibacillus dendaii. Next base: position 3,336,612 of record NZ_AP023366.1, on the reverse strand, counting down.
TCGCCGTTTTGTTCCAATCGCCACTCGCCTTCGAATTTTTTCAAATCGCCTTCCGTTTGCGTATAACGGATTCGATAATCGTCTTCCATAAACTCGTCCCGTTCCTGCCACTTGAATGACTGCCCGTTTAACACCGCATCCCAGGCGGTGATGGTCCATCCGTCTCCCTGTTCGACGACCCGCACGTCATTCAGGGATGGCATAAACTTCGGATAGGATTCCATATCTTTTAACAAGTTATAAATTTCGTCCGGCCGGCCTTCAATCGTTTCCTGCACTTCCACCAGCGGCAATTTACATCCCTCCGTCGCATATGAGAATCCGTCTTACATCCGTCGCCTGATCAGGAAATCTCCAACAGTTCACATCCCTGCTGCAGCGCATCATCAAATGCATCCGCCACCTGCTCGAGTTCCCTTTTCTCGATCGTTAATGGCGGTTCCATCCGGGTGACCTGCAGTTTGTTCAAGGCGAATGCGGTCAACACGCCGTTTTCGATCAGTTCGGCCATTACCAGCCCGCCAATTTCCGGGGAAGTAAATTCGATTCCGATCAGCAAGCCTCGACCGCGAATTTCCTTTACAGTTCCTGGATAACGGTCTGCCGTCGATTGCAGTCGTTTGATCAGATAGTCCCCTTTTACGGCAGCCTGTTCCGCCAATTTTTCCTCCCGCAATGCGTCTATTGCCGCATTTGCCGCAGCGCATGCGAGAGGATTTCCGCCAAATGTAGAGGTATGCAACAAAGGCGCCTGCAGGTAAGCTTCGTACAGACAACTGCGTGCGATGTAAGCCCCAATCGGCATGACACCGCCGCCGAGCGCTTTCGCCAAACAGAGAATGTCAGGCGTCACCTCCTCTTCTTCACACGCAAAAATCCGACCGGTCCGCCCCATGCCCGTCTGCACCTCATCGGCAATCAACAAAACGCCTTTACGGTCGCACATTTCTCTCACCGCCCGCAAGTACCCTGCAGGCGGAACGATCACGCCCGCTTCCCCTTGGATCGGTTCCAGCAGTACGGCAGCCGTTTGTTTGTCGATCGCCATTTCCAATTTTTCCAAGTCTCCAAACGGAACATGCACAAACCCTGGTAAAAGCGGTTCAAACGGCGCCCGGTACAGCTCTTTGCCCGAGGCCGACAGAGAACCGTACGTTTTGCCGTGAAACGAATTGAACATCGAAATGATTTTCGTTTTTCCCGTCGCGATACGGGCCAGTTTGATCGCTCCTTCGACCGCCTCCGTTCCCGAGTTGCAAACGAACGTATAGCGCAAATCGCCGGGTGTGATCTGCGCCAATTTTTCGCATAAATCGGCCATCGGTTCACACAGCATGACTTTGCTGGAAAGCGGCATTTTGTGCAGTTGCTCCTCTACCGCCTGCACAATGCGCGGATGTCGGTGGCCGAACGCAAACGTGCCATACCCGCCCACGCAATCGATCATCCGCTTGCCTTCCCAGTCGGTGACAATTGAGCCCTGCGCCTCCCGCTCCACAGCCGACAATCCCATAAACCGCAACAGTTTCGCCAGCCCCGGGTTAACAAACGACTCATACTTGGCCAATACATATTCACTCTTCGTCATACGCTTGCCTCTTCGCCCCCCTACACGTTAATCAAATCAGGATCACAACAGGAACAAACGCACGGCCATTAAAGGAAGCAGCAGCCCCAGATACGGTACACCTCCGGTTTCAAGTCTTTAGTATGGCAAAAAGAACCAAAATTAAAACGTCTTTTCTCATATCGGAATGTTTTTGTCAGGATGGCAAATACTAGAGGAAACGTAACGCTTTGCATCCAATGGAAAGGAGGATGAAGGGATGGGCTATTACAAGCTTTCCGAAAATCCGGCAGACCGTTCACGCCGAATGCAGGGAAATCAGGAGTTGGAAATTGTGCAAGCGTGGCAGAAAGATATTTTGCCAGAAGAATTTCCGGAAGGCGCCTACGGATCCACGATGTACGTGGATCAACCGATCGGCAAAGCAACCGATTGGAAAGCGGGTCAACATGTGGTGAGCCGGTTTCAGGATGAGAACCCGACGACCAGCGATTTTAAAGTACCGGACAGCAACGAACTGCCGGGATTGTAAAACCGGCCGTGTTGTAAAACGATCCAGATTTGTAAAACTGGTAAGGCATGGACACGATGCTCCGTGCCTTTTTTGTTCCTCAAAAAATCCATTTTCGCCTGAAAGTTTGTCTATCTCGTGATGCGAGGCTTCCTGTGGAAATCATAACAATGTAGTCTATCATACATACAGGGAAAGTAATTATGGAATATAATGATTTCGTTTTTGTCATGAGTCGGAAGAGGAATGAAATAAAGGAGACAGCCATCATGGGACAACTTTCACGTACGAAAACTACCGTTCTCATTACCTTTCTCGTTGTTGTATGGGGAGTAGCCTGGCCTATATACAAAATCGCATTGGCTTACACCCCTCCTCTTCTATTCGCAGGGATGCGTACGTTGTTAGGAGGTCTTTTTCTAGCCGTACTATTATTGCCGAAACGGAAACTGCTCCGCTGGAAAGAAAACCGGTCGATCTATCTGATTTCGTCCATATTCAATGTTGTAATATTTTATGGTGTACAGTCGATTGGGCTTCGATATATACCGGCAGGATTGTTTTCGGTGATCGTTTATCTGCAACCGATTCTCATCGGTATTTTCGCCTGGCTCTGGTTGGGAGAATCAATGACCGCATTAAAGGTGATCGGGTTGATTTTAGGATTCTTTGGTGTGGCGGCGGTCAGTTCAGAGGGATTCACAGGTCATATTTCCGGTCTTGGTATCGTATTGGCTCTCGTGACAGCAGTTGGTTGGGCAGTTGGGACGATATACTCAAAGAAAGTGGGCCACCGAGTGGACGCTATGTGGCTTTCAGCATTTCAATGTATCATTGGAGGAATCATCCTCACCGGCAGCGGTTTCGTCTATGAAAACTGGTCAGAGATCATTTGGAATGTTCCTTATGTATTCGGTCTCGTCTTTGGGGTCGTGTTGGGAATCTCAACGGCCTGGGTAGTCTATTTCACACTGGTTAAGGCCGGTGACGCAAGCAAGGTAGCCTCATATACGTTTCTCGTTCCGCTCATCTCTGTCTTTAGCGGAACATTGTTCTTGGGCGAACCGTTCACGGTTTCTCTTTTGATTGGACTTCTTTTAATCGCTGTCAGCATTTATTTGGTAAACCGAAAACCTAGCGTAAGCATGAAACAAAACCGCGAGACGGCATAGTCTTTTAAAACTGTTAATAGTACTTGATATTACATATTCTCAGTTCATTCCTGTTCAGTCAGGGATGAACTTTTTTTTCCGTGTCTTGAAGGTTATACATAATTTATCCGTACTGGGAAATCTTGAATGTTAAAGGATAATGTGCAAATCCTTCCAGTTATCCCGAAAGGATCCTTCGTATGGACAAAAGAACCGAAACCGTCAGCGTTCTACAAGTTTCCATGATACTGATGTCATCGGCGGGTATTATTGACCACGTAATTGTGATCCCTATGCTACTCCAATCTGCGGGCCGCGACTCATGGCTTTCCATTTTATTTGCTGGCGTGATTTTTGCAGGATGGATCCTATGGATTTACTTTATAATCAAACGGATGGAAAAACAACACATTCTGGATTGGCTCAAACAACGTACCGGAGCGGCAATTGCCTGGACAATTATTGCAATGGTGAACGTACTGCTGTTTTTTACGGGCGCGTTCACACTCCGCGACACAACCGTTTGGACCAATATTTCGTATTTGCCTAAAACCCCGAATCTTATACTTGTACTCTTATTCGGCTCAATTTGCTTATACTCCGCTTATTCAGGAATCCGTACAATGGCGATTACGAACGGTATATTATTGCCATTTGTAGTTATATTCGGCTGGTTTGTCGCTCTCTCGAATATTCCCAATAAAGATTACTCGCTGTTACTTCCCGTTTTTGAACATGGGTTTGACCCTGTTTTAAAAGGAATGGTGTATGCCGGCAGCGGGTTCCGTTTCCGACGCCGCTGGAAACAATTATTATGATGTCGTGTTTGAAATATTTCGCGAAGCCGGTTTACGGTTGCCGAGTGCAGTCGGACAAACATTGGCTGTGGTCGGGGGGGTTAATCATTGGAGAATCAGCCATTCGCGCCGGGTTGACCAGTCCCGCCATGCTGGTTATCGCAGGAAGCACCGCAGTGGCAACCTTCAATCTAGTTAATCAATCTTTAACCGGAATTGTCAGTGTCTTGCGGATTGTGGTGCTGCTTGTGTCTGCCTTTTTTGAGTGTTTGGTTTCTTGATCTCTGTTTTTTGCCATTCTTACCTATATGGCGAACATACGATCCTTCGGAGTGCCTTTTCTGGCTCCGCTCGCGCCATTAAATTTAAGTGATATAAAACGTTCCTTGTTCGTTCTGCCGCGCCGAAAGCGTCCCAAAATGCTGAACCCGCATGATCGGAACCGAAGGGGGAGCGGCAAGTGAACCGGAAACAGTTTCATTATCTTGCCATCTGCCGCTCCCCTTAATAATTTCTCTCTAAAAAAAATATTTTCAAACACTTTACGGCAGGTTTTTGATCAAGAGAATGTTTGATCATTTGATTCAGATATGTAAATTTTCTCAACTCCAAACCTGACCAATATTTTTTCTAATAAACAAAAACCGGTGAGGGATGAAATAATTAAATTTACACCGACAAAAGCTGTGAACAATAACCAATATGGACTAACGTAAAGACCTAAAAGCAGACTTAAAAGAATAAATATTCCGGCGATTAGTCGAATTAAATTCCCTTTTCCATTTATAACATACATATGTTCCACCTCTTTACTTAAATAAAAGGTGACTCCAAGTGGTCAGCAACATCACCTTACGTAAATACCTATGCAGGTATATACCCACATAGGTATTATACGGAGCGAATAATTCTTTTGTCAATATCCGAATGTGGCATCATTAAATCCATGTAAGAGTATGAAGTCAACCCCCGCTGGCTGGTTCTAGAGAAATTAAACACTTAGTCTAAGTGTAAATTATAAATTTAACCGCATAAGATAATGTGTAATAAATATACAAAAACATGTAACAACTCTGTGACTTTTACGCTCTTCTGACAGCGTCATCAACTAAAGAAGGAGAAGGCAATCAGCCCTCCCCTTCCGGAACTTTACACTACTAATATCTCTCGTCGACTGCCATTTGCAGCGCCATATTCGCCCTACGCAAATCCCCTTGAATGATCTGTTCCAATGAGTAGGCCGGATATAATCCCCGCTCATACATATAGTTGAAAATATGCGCATGTGATCGGATACTGTCATGCAGCTGCCTGTTCAATACTTCCCGTACCCGCGGAGTGGCCGTTTCGGTAATGGCAGCAGCCAGATTGCGAACTCCCGTCTTTGCAAAGCCAAGCAACTCTCCCGCCATATGTGCGTCATGTTGATTCATATTGATTTCCTCCTGCTTGTGAAATCGGATTACGAAATCATCGGACGATGCTGCAGCAGCTCGACAATCTCTCGAATATGACGTTCGGTGGCTGTCATACTTTCCATGTACAACCGGCGCAACTCCGGATCATGGATGTGCGGCAACGCCATTTTCTGTCTCATCAAACCGTTCGTTTTAAATGCAAGAATTTCATGCAACTCAAGCGTTTCATGCGGGGCGAGGTGACCACTGCTGCTAACCGTGTCACGGACAGGGACATAATACGGCATCGGATACATTCCCATTCCTCCTTAGTGAGGTTCGCTTTATGTGCTTATTTTTTAGTCAATTCACTATATTGAGGAATCCGTCTATGGTTGTAAGTCCTAGTAAAAATAGGCTTATAGCGCCCCAAAACAAGTTGGCTGAAAGACCCAATTTAAAACGCCGCAACCAATCACTATTGGTTGCGGCGAATTTTGCAGATTATAAACAATCAGTCTTCCAGCGTTGACAGATCGCCTGTTGGCAATCCCAATTCCCATGATTTCAAGACGCGGCGCATAATTTTTCCGGAGCGAGTTTTCGGCAGTTTGTCGCGGAACTCTATTTCGCGGGGCGCCGCATGAGCTGCCAATCCTTTTTTGACGAATTCTTGAATTTCTTTAATCAACTCATCGGAAGGCTGATACCCTTCCCGCAAGGAAATGAAAGCCTTGATGATTTCCCCGCGCACCGGATCCGGTTTTCCGATTACACCCGCTTCGGCGACAGCCGGGTGCTCGACCAGTTTGCTTTCCACCTCAAACGGACCCACCCGTTCACCAGCCGTATTGATCACATCGTCAACCCGGCCCTGGAACCAGAAATAGCCATCTTCGTCTTTATAGGCTGAGTCACCGGAAATATACCACGGCTGAAGGCGGAAGTATTCTTCGTATTTGGCCGGATTGTTCCAAATTTGCCGCATTATCGACGGCCAGGGAGCGCGAATCGCCAAGTTGCCCATTTGATAAGGCGGCAATTCGTTACCTTGATTGTCAACGATCGTCGCATAGATGCCAGGAAACGGTTTGCCCATCGAGCCCGGTTTCATTGGCATGCAGGGATAGTTGCTGATCAATTGACCGCCGGTTTCAGTCATCCACCAGTTATCGTGGATTCGTTTACCGTACACTTTCATCCCCCAACGCACCACTTCCGCATTTAGCGGTTCCCCAACGGACAAAATGTGCCGCAACGAGGACAGATCGAATTGTTTCATCAACTCATCGCCAGCCGCCATCAACATGCGGAACGAGGTAGGAGCGGAGTACCAGACCGTCACCTTGTATTTTTCAATTGTTTTGTACCAGTTTTCCGGCAAAAAGCGACCGCCTCGCACCACACTCGTTACCCCGTTCAACCAGGGGGACCACATGCCATAGACGGTTCCCGTCACCCAGCCGGGGTCTGCCGTACACCAGTAAATATCATCCGGTTTCAGGTCTAACACCCATTTACCTGTCTGCAAATGCTGGATCATCGCGTTGTGAACGTGCAATACGCCTTTCGGTTTCCCTGTGGAACCGGACGTATAATGAAGCTGCATACCGTCTTCCCGGTCCACCCACTGGATCTGCAATTCGTCCGACGCAGACTCCATTAACTTTTCATAACTCAGTTCCCGTTCGCCAAGTTCCCCTTCTGCCCCAACCACGATTACATGTTTTAAGGCGGGCAGTTCGGCAACCGGAATCCGGCTTTTTAATTGCGGGGTTGTTACAATCGCGACCGCTTCCGAGTCCTGCAGACGATCTTTGACAGCCCCCTCCATAAATGCTTCAAAAAGCGGCCCTACAATCGCACCGATTTTTACTGCCCCTACGTAAGAGGAATACAGTTCAGGGGAACGCGGCATAAATATGAACACACGATCCCCCTTGCTAATTCCCAGGGAACGCAGCACATTGCCGAATTTGTTTGAAAGGGCTTTCATCTGAGCGAATGTATAAGATTCATCACGGGTAGCATCGTTAAACAGGAGCGCAATCTTGTCGCCCCGTCCTTCATCCACATGGCGGTCTACCGCTTCGTAAGCTATGTTCACCTTACCGGTCTTCGACCAGCTAAATTCTTTCTCTACGTCTTCCCATTTGAAATTTTTATACGCTTCCTCATAATCTTGCAAATTGTTGTTTGTAGTCAGTACGGGAATCAATTCTTGTTCTTTCGCCTGTTCTGTCATATCTCCGCCCCCTTTTTCTCGAATGTTTTTGACTATTAGCATTACTTCGTTTATTTTATCATACTGACATATCGTCGACAATCCGAGCCTACACACGTGAAACTTTTCACGATATTTTCACAGACTTCATCAAACTGAAACATCAAGTTCGTATTGGCTCATGTATAATAACACTAGGAAACGGAGGTGGTTGGAATGACCAGCCTTGAACATAAAAAAACATACTATGCAAAAGAACTGTCTACAGCGAATGGAACGTTATTGATTGAAGGTCCCATAAGTCCCGAGGTGCTTGCCTCTCTTGAATTTCACGAAGGTCTGAAAGCATTCCGACCGGCACCCCAACAACATCAGGCGATGGTAGAAATTGCCGGACTGCCTGAAGGCCGCATCATTATCGCCCGCCAGGGAAAAACGGTTGTTGGTTATGTCACATACGTATATCCTGATCCGTTAGAACGATGGTCGGAAGCGCGGTTGGATGATTTGTTGGAACTGGGAGCGATTGAAGTGGTTTCCGAATTCCGTTCCCACGGCGTGGCGAAAGCATTGTTGGAAATTTCGTTTATGGACGACGCAATGAATGATTACATTGTGATCTCGACTGAGTATTACTGGCATTGGGATCTGAAAGATACAGGGCTCACCGTCTGGGAATATAAAGAAGTGATGCGAAAAGTAATGGGTTCCGTTGGAATGGAAGTATTTTCGACAGACGATCCGGAAATCACCTGCCATCCGGCAAACATGCTGATGGCGCGCATTGGCAGTCGAGTTCCGCAAACATCAATCGATCGTTTTAACAAGATCCGTTTTAAAAATAAAAATCTGTTTTAGGACGGTGCATTATGCTAGTCGAAAAAGTAATGACCGATAAAGTTCTCTGCGTGACCCCCAATACACCGATTGAGGAAGCGTTGGCCATTACCACTGTCAACCGCATCCGCCACCTGCCTGTAGTAGAAGGCGAAACGCTGGTTGGCATCGTATCTGACCGCGATATCCGCAATGCTATGCCCTCCACGCTGGGTGAGGAGCAGATCGCCTGTCTGAAGGACACCCCGATCCGCTCCATTATGCAAACGGAAGTCATCACTGTACATCCGCTTGATTTTGTGGAGGATGCGGCAAATATCCTTTATCAAAAGCGGATTGGCTGCCTGCCTGTTGTTGGCTGCGGAAAATTAGTCGGAATTATCACAGAACGAGACATTTTACACACGTTAGTTGAGATGATGGGCGTATCGTCTCCCTCCTCCCGCGTGGAGGTTGAAGTGCCTGACAAACCTGGAATGCTGGCCGCCGTGACCGATTTTTTACGTGCCCGAAACATTAACGTTACCAGCGTGATGGTGTTCCCCAGCCTCACCAGTAAAAATCAAAAGTCGATCGTCCTGCGCCTAAAAACAATGGATCCGCGTGGGTTTATTGCCGACGTCCAGAATGCAGGATATACCGTTGTGGAACCTCCTGTATCCAATGCGGAGCATGCATGATGGACCGCACAGCGTTTATTTACAGCGATGCGTTTCTTGCTTACAAATTTGGGGAAGAACATCCGTTTAATCCGAAACGCGTGGAGTTGACGGTTGATCTGATTCGGGAACTGGGTTTGTTGCAGCAAAAGCATATCTTTCAGCCAAGACCCGCCACTTTGGAGGAACTGTTTCGGGTGCACGACCCGAATTTTGTGCATGCCGTGCAAAAAGCGGGAAAGCTTCCACCCGGGCAGGATGGGTCCGATATCGGGTTCGGACTGGGGACGGAAGATACGCCTATTTTTCCGAACATGCATGAAGCGACCAGCCTGGTAGTCGGCGGCACCGTTGTGGCGGCCGATTTGGTCATGTCCGGCAAAGTCAACCATGCGTTAAACCTGGCAGGCGGCCTGCACCATGCCCGTCGCAGTGAGGCATCCGGCTTCTGTGTGTATAACGACATCGGTGCGGCCATCGCTTACATAAAAGACCGCTATCATGCGCGTGTGCTTTATATCGATACAGATGCCCATCACGGTGACGGGGTACAATGGATGTTCTACGATGACCCGGATGTGCTGACCGTCTCTTTTCACGAAACCGGAAAATATTTGTATCCGGGCACGGGAGATATCGAAGAACGCGGAACAGGACGCGGCTACGGGTATTCGTTAAACATTCCTTTGGAACCGTTTACAGAAGACGAATCCTGGTTGACGACGTTCGAATCGATCATTCCCCACCTGTTTCATAAATTCAGACCCGATGTCGTCATTTCACAAAATGGCTGTGACGCGCACCATTTCGATCCTTTAACACATCTGTCGGCGACTACCCGCATTTATCGGGATATTCCAAAAATGGTCCATCAGTTGGCACACGAAGTATGTGAAGGACGGTGGATTGCCGTAGGCGGTGGAGGTTATGATATTTGGCGCGTTGTACCGCGCGCGTGGACAATGCTCTGGGCAGAGTTGTCCGAACAGACACTGCCGGACGAAATCCCCCAAACATGGATCGACAAATGGCAGCCGCAAGCGCCTGTCACACTTCCCACTTCGTTCCTTGATCCGCCCGACCTGTTTCCACCCATTCCTCGTCGGGCCGAAATTGAGGAAAAAAATCGCATCACCGTCAGGCGCTCCCTGTTCGGTGCACCGTTTTTGTTGTAGGACGGACGGTAACCTTGTCTCCGCTCCCTGACGAGGGAAGACACCAAATCGAAAAGGCACGCCCGCAGAAAAAAGCACTGCAGACAGGATTGTTGGGAAACGATCCTGTCTGCAGTGCTTTTTTCTGTTTGCATACATAATTCCGGGCGACAAGGAAAAACTTTGATGGAAATCCAAACATTGCGACGAATACCGGGAGGGATTTGAATCGATGTCGACTACTGCGGTACGTCCGTATACGACTTCCAAAATGTTTATGTATTCTTCGATCGTCTGGTTACTGCTTGGCATGATCATGGCGCTTTTGGTTGCCATCAAATCGGTGCACCCCGATTTTTTGACGTTTAACCATTTCTTTCAACAATATTTTACGTATGGAAGAATACGCCCCATTCATACGAATATCGTGCTGTACGGTTGGCTCACACCCGCTTTTTTTGCGATGTGGTATTACATCACACCTGTATTGACAAAATCCCCCTTATACAGTGAACGGTTGGGAATAATGTCCGTTTGGCTGTGGAATTTCGTGCTGATCGTCTGGATTCTGTTACTGTTCATGGGCAAACAAACGCCGGTTGAATACCATGAATCTCCTCTTTTGATCGACATTATTGTCATTTTCCTGGCGGCGCTGGCAGGTTATAACCTGCTTCGCACGATATTAAACCGGAAAGAAAAAGTGATGTACGTTACTTTGTGGTACTATTTGGGAACCAGTATTTGGCTGCCCATGATCTGGATTGTCGGATTCATTCCCGAATATGCTTCGCTTCCCGGTATCGGCGAGTTTTCCATGGCCTATACGTGGGTACACAACATTATCGGAGTCTGGTTTACACCTGTCGGTGTCGGCACCATGTATTTCCTGCTGCCCAAATTAAGCGGCAAACCGCTTTACAGCCACAAACTGTCATTGATCGGGTTCTGGACGATCGCCACGTTTTACATCTGGAATGGGCCTCACCATCTGGTAAACGGACCGCTTCCACTGTGGTTGATGAAAGCGGGCATCGTACCCAGTTTATTGATGATCATACCCGTGTGGACCGTTCTGGCCAATTTTCTCGGGACAATGAAAGGCGCTTGGTATAAAGTAGCGGAGAATATTGAGCTGAAATTTTTGCTGACCGGAGGGCTGTTCTATTTCCTGGCCTGTATTCAAGGGCCATTTCAGGCATTAATGGCGCCCAACGCCATCCTGCATTTTACCTATTGGACGGTCGGTCACGCACATTTGCCTTTGTTCGGGGCATTTACGCTTGTGGCATTCTCCGGTTACTATTACGCTTTGCCGCGAATCGTCGGGCGGAAAATATACAGTACGGTTCTGATGAATTGGCATTATTGGCTATCGGTCATCGGATTCCTGATTTTTGCTTTTTCGATGTGGCTGGCAGGGGCGCTGCAAGGGTTTGGCTGGATAGACGGCAATCAGATCGGAGCCGGTTTCGTCAAACTGGTGGAATCGCTCCACATATATCTGTTCGCACGGGCGATTGGCGGCAGCATGATGTTCATGGGTGCAATCGTTTTCGCATGGAATATCTACAAAACGGCAACAGCCGGAAAACGGGCAGGAGCCGAAGAACCCATGCCCGCATTGCGATAACCAACAGATTTTGGGAAAGAGGTGAATGTTTTGTCCAGTCAATCGGAAAAACATATCGGTGTTTTGCTGGGGGGAGCCGTTTCCCTCTTTTTAATCGGGGTGATCGGTACATGCGTATTGCCATTCTTTGATGCATCTGTCAGCACCCCCACCGCCAACGCAAAAATGAGGCATTATCCGGTCAATTCAGCAGAAGCAAGGGGACGGGATGTCTACATCCGGGAAGGATGCATCTGGTGTCATTCACAGGCTGTCCGACCGGTCCAGGCGGATTCAAAATTAGGTCCTGTATCGGTGCCGGGTGACTATTACTACGACAGGCCACCTCTCATTATGACACAGCGGACAGGCCCTGACTTGACCTGGGTAGGCAGCCGTTACAGTCCGGAATGGCAATATCAGCATCTGAACAATCCGCAAAAATTTTATTCCGGTTCGATCATGCCAAAATTCAATTACCTGTCGGAACAGGATAAAAAGGATCTTGTGGCATACCTGATGAGTTTAAAACCGGCACCCGCTGAAAAGGCAAGAACGGCCAGTCACTAAGGGAGGAACTCATGACGATACAGGCGTGGATACTGTTAATCGTAATGCTGTCGATGTCGTTCAGCGCCGGGGCCATGTTCTATTGGGCCAAAAAGGGCGGCCAGTTTAAAGATACAGAATCGATCAAATATCGCATGCTTAAAGATCACGAGCGGGAGGGCTATTGATGGAGCAGGAAAAAAATCAAACCCGCAATGAAGAAGATGTATTCAAATACTATGGGGACACGGAAGAGATAAACGACATTCCAGTCAAAGAAACGAGGGTTCCCAAGTTTCTGAAAGCGACTTATGTCATATTGGCAGGTTGGGCGGCTTACTATGCCCTCACCGCCACCACCATTGATGACAGGTCGAAAGCGACTACTCCCGTGCAAGTCACAGCGGAAGCAGGCAAAGAAATTTTCAACACGACATGTACAGGTTGTCACGCCGTCACTTCACAACGAATTGTAGGGCCCGGTCTGTTGGGTGTCGAACAGCGATTGGGAGATCAAGGGCTGGATACGGTGCTACATAACGGCCGCCCGGAAAAAGGGATGCCCAACCCCACTTCGCTCGGTTTGAATGAAGATCAAATTCAAGCAGTTAAACTGTATCTGCAGACACTTAAGTAAAATCTTGTACGCTGGCAATCACGACGGGGGGGATCCGTTTTGAAACATTTGATAGGTTCGTTCGATCGAAGGGAAACGGCAGAAAGTCTGATTCAGGAACTTTCCAGACGAATTCCAAAAGATAAGATATCCCTGATCACAAAATCGGAACAGATGCCGGACACTGAAACACACCCAAAAGCGGACTTGCCGATTGATGGAGGCCTACTTGGTGCCGCCATTGGAGGTGCGATCGGAATCGCGTTTGCCGCCGGATCCGCTTTATTACCAGGCGGCTCTCCCTTGATTACAGGTTTTGGTCCTTTGTTCGGCGCACTCTACGGCGGTATGTCAGGCGGTATCGTAGGCGGATTAGTTGATCTGGGAATCAATCCGACATCCGCCAAAACACTGACTGAAGCAGTGGAGTCGGGGAGTGTTTTGGTGTCTGCCGAAATTTCAGAGCCGGATGTAAACGAGATGAAAAAAATTTTTGCAGAGTTCGGAGCCGATCATATCGCGGTTCAGGATTAATATTCCAATTAATATTAACCTGCCGGAAGCTTAACTTTATGCATATAATTTAACTTTTCCTGTTGTCAATTTGACAGCAGGATTTTTTTAGTATATTTTGGTTAAAGTGTCCAATTGGACATGGCCACGCGGAACCATTTTTTACCTAATGCCTTTCGTTTTCTGGGGGGAAACCGGAAGGTGCATCTTTCCGCTTTATCGCGGGGAGATGAAGAAAGGGGAAATCAATGAGGGAACAAACTGCTATGATGACGCTGGTCATGACGGTGGTGGTAGCCCTCACCGTCAGACTGGGTCCCGATTTGATGTCTAATCAGACAGGGATTCAGCCGGCTGGCGCCATCCATGCCTCTTCACCGGTCGCTGTTGCCGTAGCGGCAGATAACAGGAACCCGGTGGAAGGAAGTCCTGCAGCAACTCCTGTAGGACAAGCTGTGGAGCAATCCACTGCGGAAACTGCCGAGCAAAAGGAGCAAAATCCTGCGAATGCAGGTGTTTTGTCTTCCCGCAGCGGTCTATTACAAAATCAACAGCCTGCGTATACAGAAGAAGATCTTTATTGGCTGGCGCATGTGATTTCATCGGAAGCCAAAGGGGAAAGTTTAGAAGGCCAAATTGCAGTAGGAGCCGTCGTTGTGAACCGGGTGCGCGATCCGCACTTTCCGAAGACCATCAAAGACGTGATTTTCGCAAAGGGGCAGTTCGATCCTGTCCGCGAGGAAACGATTTACAACGAACCGTCTTCCTCTGCGGTCGAAGCAGCAAAACGAGTGCTAGCAGGAGAAAACCCCGTACCGGACGCTCTCTATTTTTATAACCCGAATACGGCAACCGATCCCTGGATTCGAAATCTCCGCGTGGTGGCGCGAATCGGGAATCACGCGTTTGCCGCCCGGTAAAAAGGTGGACCACGGTCCGCCTTTTTGCTTTTTTCAGCTCGTGTCGCGGCAGCCCGGGCGTATGGATATCTATGGCAAAAACAATTTTAATGGGGGAGTGTATACAACCGATCCTGCTTGATGAAGGGGTTTTCATGATGAGTGATGCCAATTTTTCCATTGATCCTAACATGATTCAAAAAGCAGTTGGCGCGATGGCCAGCGGCGATATGATGTTCGCTTTGAGGAGTCCTGATTAGCCCAGCAAAATCGGTTGGGCTATTCTTTTTTGTGAACTTTCAGCCTTGACAGCCTGTAATAATACCCGGCAAAAAAAATAATATGGCGACCGACCCAAGCGGGCAGCCAGCCCGCAAACAGATACAAACCGGATGCAATCACGAACAGAACAGCAAACAGCTGGTAGATTTTGATATTTTTACGATATTCCTGTTCACCGGCACGGTTCAGGAACCGCTCCTGCACTGTCTGCCCAACAGCCACTCCCAGCATCAACAACAGGACGAAATAAGCGATTTCCAATCCATAGCGAATCTGTATGTACCGGCTCGGACTTACGGATTGAATCGGCAAAAACGTTTCCGCAGCCAAAACCGCTGCCGCAGCCAATGCAAATACCCAATGCTTCCAGTTCACCAACATTCCTCCATTTGGAAAAAAGGAGCCGGTGCAAATCCCGGCTCCTCCTTGTTGTTATCACAATAGGCATAACTTATTTCACTGCAATCGGACTAACCCCTTGCAAATAACCGCTTTCCTGCAATCCTTTCATAAAGCGATTGAATTCCGGAATGTCCATTTGTTGTTTTGCATCAGACAGCGCGACGCTCGGTTCCGGATGGACTTCCACAATCAGTCCATCCGCTCCAACTGCCAATGCGGCTTTTGCAATGGGGAACATGATGTCTTTGCGTCCGGTCGAATGAGTAATATCAACGATTACAGGCAAGTGGCTTTCCTGTTTGAGAATCGGCACCGCCGAAATATCAAGCGTGTTGCGGGTCGCTTTTTCGTAGGTGCGAATGCCCCGTTCACAGAGGATTACCCGTTCATTGCCGCGGGAAACAATATATTCGGCCGCAAACAGAAGCTCTTCGATCGTGGCAGACATGCCTCGCTTCAGCAAAACCGGTTTGCGCACATTGCCCGCTTCTTTCAAAAGCTCAAAATTCTGCATGTTGCGTGCGCCGATTTGAATCACGTCCACATAGTCCAGCGACATTTCAATATCAGATGGCGATACAATCTCGGAAATCACAGCCATTCCGTATTTGTCAGCCGTTTGTCGAATCAGTTCCAGGCCTTTTTTGCCAAGTCCCTGAAAATCATACGGGGATGTGCGCGGCTTATAAGCGCCGCCGCGCAGCAGTTTAATCCCCTGCATCTGCAAACCTGCCCCGACTGTATCCATCTGCTCCCGTGTTTCAACCGAGCAAGGCCCCGCAATGATTACCGGTTGGCCGCCGCCGATGCGGACTCCGTTAATCTCAATGACCGTGTCTTGCGCCTGTTTCTTTCGGGAAACCAGCAGCGCTTTCTTTTCCTCTTCCATTAAACCAAGCGACGCTTGGAAAATTTGCTTGAACAAATGACGTACTGTATTGTCGTCAAACGGTCCTGGATTGGCTTCCACCAAGTTATCCAACATTTCCTTTTCACGAATCGGATCAAACCGTTCGGTTCCTTTTTGTTTTTTCAATTCGCCGATTTCCTGCACCAGCTCCGCTCGGCGAGATAACAAACCAAGAATTTCCAAATTGATTTCATCCAGTTGCAACCGGATTTCTTCCATTCTTTCACTTGTTTTCATTCGGTTTCTCCTCCTTGTGCTCCGTCACGGCACCTTTTGGGTGAACGGACGCTCCGCTAAACTAATCTCTGCTCAAACAGAATTACATAGAATAATAACACAAAATTGTCGCAATTGGCCTTTTTTTTACGAAAAATTTAGATTGGTTTTATATTCCTAAACGGTTGCCTTCAATTCCTGCAACGATACGGCCAATGCCTGCAAAAGGCGTTCATTTTCTTCCGGCAGCCCAATTGACACCCGAATCCAACTCGGCAATCCGAAAAAGCTGCCTGCACGAACAATCACACCTTCTTTCAATAACGACTGAAACAGTTGCATCGAATCCACACCGGCATTCACTAAAATAAAATTGGCTTCTGTAGGAATGTAGCGCAGCCCGAGTTTTGTGAACCCTTCGTACAAAACGCGTTTTCCTTGCGAATTGACACGACGGCTGCTTTCCGTATGTTCTTTGTCATGCAGTGCCGCAATGGCCCCCACCTGTGCCAGATGGTTGACATTGAACGGTTCCCGTACGCGGTTTACAAACCCGATTACTTCCGGCTTTGCCATCGTGTATCCAATTCGCAGCGCCGCCAACGCATACAGTTTGGAAAACGTACGCATCACCGCCACGTTGTACCCTTTCCGCAAAAATTCCAATCCCTGCGCACAGTCTTCCGATTCCACATACTCATTGTACGCTTCGTCAAGCACAACCAGAATATCTGGAGAAATGTTTTGCAGGAACGATTCCAGTTCCGCGTGTTTGATATAGGTACCGGTTGGGTTGTTCGGCACACACAGGAAAATCATGCGAGTCCGGTCGGTAATCGCCTTTGCAAAATCGGCCAGGTCATAGGCAAATCCTTCCCGCAACGGGACTTCCACCGTTTTCCCTGCCATCAATGTGGAACCAAACATGTACTCTGAAAAAGTAGGGCTCGGCACAATGATTTCATCGCCTGGCTCCAGGAACGTCGTACAAAAAAGTGTAATTACCTCATCCGAACCGTTGCCGACAATAATCATGTCTTCCGATATATTGTAAAATTTGGCCAGTTCGTGTTTCAATTCCAATTGGCCGCCATCCGGATAGCGATGCAGATCGCCAAGTGCCGCTTGAATGGCCTGTTGTGCATGTTTTGAGGGACCAATCGGATTTTCATTGGATGCCAGTTTCACAACCTCTGTCAATCCAAACTCTTTTTGCACTTCCGCAATCGGCTTGCCGGGAATGTAAGGTTTTAATCCATGCAAAGAAGGGCGAACAAATTTTAAAACATCTTTTGACATTTGAATCCACACTCCCGTAGTCCGAAACTTTTTGGTATATTAGAACGTATCGTACCACAATATTGTGTTTTCAGACAATGGGGTATCATTCGCAATTTGACAGCTTGTTGCGGCGGAAAACCGCCAGGTCGCTAAGCACCCAACGGGCACAAGTCTCCCCTTGGTGGCATAGCCACCAGGTCTCGCTAAGGAGGATAAAATGTAAATGTTGCAATTGGATGACTTTCAAGCCGCTCGCCAAAAACTTTCCGATATCATACATCTTACACCGCTCGAACACTCACACACCTACAGTAAGATGACCCATAACGACATCTATTTAAAAATGGAGAACCTGCAGCGCACAGGCGCATTCAAAATCCGTGGCGCCACCAATAAAATTCTGTCATTGACAGAAGAGGAACGAAAACGGGGCGTGATTGCCGCGTCTGCCGGCAACCATGCGCAAGGTGTCGCTTATGCGGCGAGCCGTCTCGGCATCCCCTGTACCATTGTGATGCCAGAAGGAGCTCCCCTGACTAAAGTAGAGGCTACGTCCAGTTACGGAGCGAAAATTGTGCTGCATGGCGCCAATTACGATGCGTCCTACCAGTATGCTTTGCAACTGCAGCAGGCAAACGGCATGACATTCGTACATGCGTTTGACGACGAGGCAGTGATCGCCGGGCAGGGAACGATTTCTTTGGAAATTTTGGAACAGCTGCCGGATGCGGATATCATCGTCACACCAATCGGCGGCGGCGGCTTGGCAGCCGGAGTGGCGCTGGCCGCAAAACTGGTCAAGCCGAACATTCAAGTCATCGGCGTCGAGGCGGAAGGAGCCGCCAATATGCTAACATCCCTCAAATCCGGACGCGTCGAAACACTGGATCATGTGGAAACAATTGCGGACGGAATCCAGGTGAAACGACCTGGTGATTTGCCATTCGAATTGGTTCGGAAATACGTTGATCAAGTGGTTACTGTGGGTGACGAACAAATCATGAAAGCGATGCTTTTGTTGATGGAACGAAGCAAACTGATCGTGGAGGGGGCCGGGGCGGTCGGGTTAGCCGCCATGCTCGACTCAAAGATCCACTGCATCGGCAAAAAAATCGTCGTGCTGCTGTCCGGCGGCAATGTTGACGTCAATCTTCTCTCGAAAATTATCGAACGCGGTTTGGTAGAAGCAGGACGTTATCTGCGGCTCGTAACAATTGTTCCGGATCGCCCGGGTATTCTTTTGACAATGGCAAAAATATTTGCGGAAGAAAAATCGAATGTGATCTCCATTCATCATCACCGCCACGGTGAGCGAATCGTCCTGGGCCAGGCGGAAGTGGAAATCAATTTGGAAACAAGGGATCGCAGCCACATCGAACGAATTCTTAGAAGACTGAGTGAAGAAGGCTTTATTTACACGGTGCACTAAGGACCGGCAGAGGAGTGGCAAATATGGCAGGCACAGACCTGATTTTCGCGCTGGACATCGGAACCCGATCTGTGGTGGGACTTGTGGGCAAATACGAAGAAGACGGTTTGCAAATCATCGCTACCGAACAGAGTGAGCATGCCAACCGTGCGATGCTTGACGGACAAATCCATGACGTGGTGCAGGTCGCGTCTGTCATTTCAAAGGTCAAGAACGCATTGGAAGCAAAGGTCGGTCCCCTGCACAAAGTAGCGGTGGCAGCCGCCGGGCGCGCCTTGAAAACCATCCGCACCAAAATCGAACGGGACACAAACAACCAGCGGTTGACAAAAGACGATGTGCTGGCGATGGAACTGTCAGCCGTCCAACAGGCAGAACGGGAATTGCAAGCTACAACACCGGACGCTTCCCGTTACCATTGTGTCGGCTATACGGTCATGCATTACCGGTTGGACGACTCGCCGATCGGCTCACTGGTAGATCAGTTGGGTCTGCAAGCCAGTGTGGAAATTATCGCTACCTTCCTGCCGCGGGTGGTTATCGACTCGCTGCAGTTTGCGCTGGAACGGGCAGGACTTGAAATGGCCGCCCTTACGCTAGAACCGATCGCTGCCATCAACGCCTTAATTCCTCCCTCCATGCGAAAATTAAATTTGGCGCTCGTCGATATCGGTGCCGGAACGTCCGATATTGCCATTACATCCGAAGGCACGGTTACTGCATATGGAATGGTGCCATTTGCCGGCGATGAAATCACGGAAGCGCTGTCCCATAAATTTCTGTTGGATTTCCCGGTGGCGGAATCTCTCAAACGGGAGCTGCTTACAAGCGACACCGTTACGTTTAGCGATGTGCTGGGTGTCATAACCGAAAAGCCGTCACGCGATGTAATTGCCTCCATTTTGCCGGAAGTCACCGATTTGGCGCAGCGAATCGCCAATGAAATCCGCAACTTGAACGGCCAGTCACCACAGGCAGTCATGCTGGTAGGAGGCGGTTCCCAGACGCCGCTCTTGCCGGAGCGGCTTGCTGACATTCTCGGGCTGCCAAAAGAACGGGTGGCCATCCGTGGAGCGGACGCGATCGGCAAACTGATCACCAAACATGAAATATTGGCCGGACCGGATGCCGTTACACCGGTTGGCATTGCGCTGGCTGCCATCCATGCGCCGATTTCATCCGTTTCCATCCGGGTCAATGGACAAGCTATCCGGTTATTTGAGTTTCGTCAGGTAACAGTCGGCGATGCGCTGCTGTCAGCTGATATCGATATCCGCAAACTGCACGGCCGTCCCGGGATGGCGCTGACTGTAAACATTCATGGAATGGTGAAAGTGCTGAAAGGGTCGATCGGTACCCCCGCCACCCTGCTCTTGAACCAACAACCCGCCCGGCTCGACGATATTATTCAACATGGGGACGAAATCGAAATTCTGGAAGGTACGCCCGGCATTGATGCACAGGCGACAATCGCCGATATATTGACTGAATGTGAACCATATTCCCTTATCGTAAATGGGCAGGAGCGGTTGATTCATCCGATTGTCCGCATGAATGGAGAGGTAGTGTCTGCCGATACACCGCTTGTGGATCGTGCCGAAATCACCATCCATGTACCGGAAGCCCTGCTTGACGTGCTGCCGATTCTCGGATATCGGCCAGAATTATTTCAGTCTGCCACCCTGTCGGCTGTTGTCAACGGCGAAACTAGAACCGTGCGGCAGGATGCGGCAACACTCCTGGTAAACGGCACTCCGGCTCCGATCCATAAAACGGTCAAACCCGGCGACCGAATCGAAGTGCGGACAGCAGAACGCAAACGGGCCACATTGCGGGACATTCTGCACGAAGAGGAATACGAGCGGCAAAGCATACAGGTGATTGTAAACGGAAACCGAGTCCAATTGTTTGCCCCCAAACCCGTTTATGAACTAAACGGAAAATCGGTTGATCTCGACACCGTTTTACCTGAGTTTGCAACGATCAACCTGGTTACGGAGGAATGGACTCCCGTCTTCTCGCACATTTTCCAGTATGTCCATGTCGACCGGGAACGTCCTGCGAACGCGGTAAATTTGCGTATGGAACTCAACGGCGAGAGGGCGGAATTCACCACCCGCCTGAAAGACGGCGACGAAATCCTGATTGAATGGGTGTTGAAAGACCAAAACCTTTCTTAAAAAAACACTCCATGCCAGCCGATCCGTTTGGACCGGCTGTTTATATCGGCAAATCGATTCTCCTTTCTGCAAACAGTTCTTTGACCATATGTTTGGCATATCCGGCAGCCTGACCGAAAGTGATTTTTGCCGGCATAGGCGCTTCATTTGCATCCACCAGCACATCGATAATACAAGGTTTCGTTTGTGAAACCGCTTGCTGGAACGCCGGCAGGAGATCGCCAGGCTGTTCCACCCGATAACCGATTCCTCCGCAAGCTTCCGCATATTGGGCAAAGTTCGGGTTTACCAGATTCGTGCCAAACTCCACGTTTCCCATTACTTCCTGTTCAAATTTGATCATCGCAATCTTATGATTGTTAAGGACCACGACCACAATCGGAAGATCATATTTTACGGCTGTCACAAAATCATTCATGGTCATCCCAAACCCGCCATCTCCGCAGACGGCAAACACCTGCTTGTCCGGATAGGCGATTTTACCGGCAATCGCACCAGGCAGTCCACACCCAAGCGTCGCTAACCAACTGGAAATAATAAATTGTTGCTCCGTCATCCGAAAATGACGCGCCATCCAAACGGTTACATTCCCGACATCCACAGACAGGACGGCATCCTCATGTGCAACCTGCTGTAACGCTTGTATCACCCGTTGCGGTTTGATGGGAGTCGACGAATTCTCTGCTTGTCGTTCCATTCTGGCCCACCATTGCTTCATGTGCTGTTGACAGCGCTCCAAAAATGAACGGTCATGATGCCTGGTTACGTGCGTTGTCAGCCATTTAAGAGTTTTATCCGCATCTCCTGCAAGACCGACATCCACCGGATACCGTTTTCCAATCTGTGAGGGGTCCGTATCGATTTGAATGGTTTTCGCGGAGTTCGGCAGAAAGCCTGTGAAGGGATAGGAAGTACCCACCATCACCAGCGTATCTGCTTCTCTCATCGCCTCATACGCAGGTTTGGTTCCTATCAGCCCCAGTCCTCCCAAACAAAACGGATGCTCATCCGGGATCACTCCTTTTCCCGGCAATGTAATCACAATCGGAGCTCCTATTTGATCGGCAAAAGACAGCAAGGATTCCCTCGCCCCCTTGGCTCCCTTCCCGGCAAGAATAACCGGCTTCTCGGCCCGCTCCAACAATTGTCTGGCTTTCTCCAGATCAAACTCACGAGCAAAGATTTCCGACCTGACAAAAAAGGAGCTTGTGCCGCGCGCTTCCGATTCGACTTCAAACCTGGGAATATCGTCTGGAATCGTTAATACGGATACGCCTTCTTTTGTGTAAGCCGTACGAATCGCCTGATTCACAACAGCAGGTAACTGTTCGGCGGACATGATGCGTTGATTGTAAACAGCAACATCATCAAACATCCGCTCCAAGTTCACTTCCTGAAAAAAATCGGTTCCAAGCAAATCCGATTCGACCTGTCCAGTAATCGCCAAAACAGGAACCCGGTCCAGTTTCGCGTCATAAAGCCCATTCAGCAGGTGAATTGCACCGGGCCCCGCGATTGCCATGCATACCCCGATTTTCCCAGTGAGTTTCGCGTACGACGCTGCCGCCAAAGCCCCGGCTTCCTCATGCCTGACTTGAATAAATTTGATTTTGTCCTGTACCTTTCGTAACGGCTCAATAATCGAGTTGATCGAATCGCCGGGCATTCCATAAATATGGTCAACGCCCCATTCGATCAACAAGTCAATCAGCACTTCCCCCGCCTTCTTGCGAAACATGCACGTCGCTCCTTTTATCAATTCATTATCGGTATTTTGTGCTTTTGTTGGATTATTTATGACAGTATTCCAGATTGGAGATTCCAATAGGCACTCGCCCATCACACCCACTGGGTATTTGACATATGGTGAAATGTCTATATCTTTGACTGCGAGGAGGTTTCGAGGTGAATCCTCATTACCGTTTTTGGCATCCGTATGTCAGTCCGTTTGATCCGTGTCGGCCGCAAACTGTCAAACATTATTCGGTGCCGCCGAATCTTTTTATCGGCTATCAACCGCCAAACCTGCCGCAGTTTTCCCCGATGGATGCATTGAAACACGGAACGTTGTGGCCTATTTTGTACAGTCCGTATGAAAGGCGGGAGTTTTGATGCATCAAATGGATGAACGATATTACCAACTGTTGCAGGAGTTGCAGGCAATCGACTTCGTGCTGGTGGAGCTGAATCTATATCTGGACACTCACCCGGAAGATGTGAATGCCATCCAGCAATACAATCAGTGCGTGCAGGAACGATGGAAAATTGCGCAAGAGTTTGAGGCATGCTATGGACCTCTGCAGCATTTCGGACACAGCTACTCCAGTGCGCCATGGCAATGGGACAATACACCCTGGCCTTGGCAAGTCTAACAAGGAGGCAACCCATCCATGTGGATTTATGAGAAAAAACTTCAATATCCAGTCCGCGTCTGCAAATGCGACCCGATGATGGCCAAATTATTGATCGAACAATACGGCGGTGCAGACGGAGAATTGGCAGCCGCCCTCCGCTACCTGAACCAGCGGTATACGATTCCCGATAAGGTGATCGCTCTATTGACTGATATTGGCACTGAGGAACTCGCGCACCTCGAGATGATTGCCACTATGGTCTATAAACTGATGAAAGACGCGACACCCGATCAAATAAAAGCGGTCGGGCTAGCTCCTCATTTTGCCGACCACGATAAAGCGCTATTTTATCATAATGCCGCAGGCGTCCCTTGGACTGCCACTTATATTCAGGCAAAAGGCGATCCGATTGCCGATTTGTACGAAGATATTGCAGCAGAAGAAAAAGCGCGGGCCACTTATCAATGGCTGATCGATATGACAGATGACGTGGATCTGCAGGACGGCTTGAAATTCCTGCGTGAGCGGGAAGTCATCCACTCGCAGCGATTCCGGGAAGCGGTTGAAATGCTGAAAGAAGAACAAGACAGAAAAAAATACTTTTAAGGAGAGCAGTGTCGATTGAAATCGACACTGTTTATTTTCTGAGAGTTTCTCTTACTCATTTGACTTTTCCGCAGCACCATAGTTATAGGTCATAGGATGCTCTGAATTATGACTCAACATAAATTTTCGGTTCATTGAGTTCTCCCCTCTGCAATGTCCGCCTTATCGTTCACCATTCTCCCCATTGGCCTGTTTAAGGAAATGGAGTTTCTACGCGTTGTCAATTTGACTGGAAAATTGAGATTTTGATAGAGAAATAGAGCAGGAATGACGGAAAGCAATCCCAGAATGATCGATACAAAAAAGGCATTCTGAAAAGCCAAAACATTGGCCTCCGCTTGAATTTGCTGAATCATAGTCGCAATACCCAATTGATGCGATTGCACTGATGCATACCCGATTGATTGAAAATAAGAGATCAGTTGCTGTAAGTACCATTCCTCATTGGACCCAGATGTTACGGATTCCGACAATTGAAGAAAGAAAGTAAGCTGAAACCGGACAAAATAAACAGAAAAACGATGCTCGCGGATGTCCATCCTTCAGTTGCTCCATTGCTAATCGCCAACAATAATGCGGCAAATCCGATGGCTGACAAAATAAATCCCCATACATCCAATCTCTTTTTGACAGTTTCAAACTCTCTGATTAACGTGTACGAAAAATAGGCAGCCAGGCAACCGATTGGAAGATTGATCCAAAAAATCCACCTCCAACTGAGGTGTTCCACCAGATAACCACCCATGGTAGGGCCCATGGCAGGGGCAATCAATAAAGGGATCCCCATCAATCCCATCGCTAGCGAGAGTTTCTTTTTATCAAATGTTTTCTCGATAATAGACAATGCCAACGGCATAATCATGCCTCCGCCAACCGCTTGCATAATGCGAAAAACAATCAACGATTCGATATTCCAGGACAGTGCGTATAACATGGAACCTAGCATAAAAGTCAAAAGACTTATGATATAAATCTTATTCATTCCCCGTGTATCGGCCAAATACGCAGTAATTGGCTCGAAGAGTCCAATGGACCATATACGCAGTGATGACGTATTGCACCAAATCAATATCACTGCCAAATTGAATCATAATTTGAGGAATTGCTACATTTATAATGGTCATATCCAGGAGATCCATCGAGAGTCCCAGAACGATTGGAATGAGAATTAGCCATTTTCGCGACTTTCCAAACATTTTCACACCTTCCGTCCTCACGCAGCTAATATGCGTCCCACATGTAACGGCCCTGTGTTACATCAGAGAGTTTTAGGCAAATTGGCCATATCCTATAAAAAACACACAAACACAAAGCACAAAGCACAAATTACACAAAAGACCCAAAAAATCAGCCGAATAATTGGCCAAGGTATAAAACCTTTGACCAATTCAGGCTAACGCTTCATTTAGCAAATCGGAAAGCATTGTCCTTTCATTTTCAGAAAGGTCCAGGATCGACTTCAAGTACCTTCCAACCAAATCAGAGACCTCAACCCCAATTTCGTGATTCATTGTTTGAATTACGGTTCCAACAACTGTCCCCACAAACACGGTCATCCTCATTTCGTTTGTTGGTGCGTTTTGAACAACACTTTTTATTAAAGTTTCAGTCCTTCCTCCCAACTTGCGAAGATAAACAAGAAGAAGACCAATAATGTAAGCGCAAAAGGCAATCCGAAGCTTTACTTTCGGAATCTCCTCCAACACCTTTTGTATGGCATCGCTCAAGCTGTAATCTTTTAGACTGTTTAAAAAATGCAGTAACTGATTTTTGGAATCATACCATTCTTCCGGATTTATTACTTCAAACCGTTTTTGTTCGAATAAGTCCCCAGCTTTAACAGTTGGCAAAAAAACGATTTGAGAACGTCCTGCTTCGCCTCGGGTTACGGTATAGTCTCGGGTCAGATAGCCAAGTTTTTCAAGTTCTTTTAACATGTCGTACGCCGTCCACTTACTTACACCAAGAGCTTGAGCCAATGTTTCATAGTGAACTGGCAAATTTGTGTTTTTATACAAGTCGATCAACTTATGAAGAAATTGTTTTCGGCGTTCAGTCAAAACCAAATGCACTCACCCCCAAAAGACCAAAAATCATTTTTTATCAAACTTAATTCACTTTTAGGTTATTGTCAACAAGATCGTTCCAACCGTGTTGTTCTTCTGTAACTGTGCATGAGTGCGATGAACGACCTTACGAGGCATTGAGAAGGTCACCATACAGGCGATGCCTACTTTTTTGTGAAACACCAAAAAGACGTGTTGCTTAACACGCCTGAACCGTCCCATTTATTCAAATCTGTTTCGCGAATTTATTACAACTTTTCGAAACTTTTAATTGCTGGCCGTTTTCTCGCTCGTTTCACACTCTTTGCATCGCCCATAAAACTCAAGACGGTATGAGTGTACGGAAAAACTCTTTTCGTTAGCCGTAGCCGGTAAAATGTCTTCCAAGTGCGGGGCTTCTACATCCATGACGGCGCCACAGCTTTCACAGACCAAATGCGCATGTTCAGTATCGTTTCCGTCATAACGGCTAGAGCCGTCACCGTATGCCAGTTCGCGAATCACGCCCAATTTTGTCAACGTATGCAGCGTATTGTAGACGGTTGCCAGAGAAATACCGCCCAAAGCTTTCGACACTTCCTGATGAACCTGTTCAGCCGTCGGGTGATGATGAGTTTCTTTTAGGTAACGAAGAATCAGTTGACGTTGAGGCGTTAAGCGAACACCGTTCGAACGAAGTTCCGCAATTGTCTCTTCAAAACACGTTCGCATCATCGGCTCCACCTACTCTTCCTAAATTCTACTATAATTTTAATCAATGTATGCCAAATATGTCAAACTGCTGCTTCCTCATTTTGGCTGTGACTGCTGACCCCTGCGGACAGAATAAAACGCATCGCGCTTTAATAATAGAGTAGAGACTTTTGATGATCGGAATTCGATCCACGATCCGCTCCAGCCAGTACAGCAACGACTTGGAAACATATCGGGTCGCCGACCATCCTATCAAAGTGACCAGCACGACACTGATAACCAAACCGATACCCGGAATATACTCTGTCATCCTTGTTTTCAAATATTGTCCCAACAAATTGTCAATAAATTGAAACAATTGGATTACAATATAAGCGACCAGTCCGATCGGTGCGACTGTCACAATACCGTTGACAAAATATGTGACCAAGCGTTTCACAACAACCCCTCCCTATGAGAACTGGCGCGTCAGCGCCAAGGCGAGACATAGCGCAATCTGATATCTTTGATACCTGACGCGACTTGTGCCCTTTGGGTACTTGTGCCGTTCATAGCACGACTTGGCATCAAAGATGCCAAAGCGTGACTTGCCCCCCCTATGGGGGTGGGTGCATAGCGCAACTTGCCCCTTTCGGGGATCTGTACAACTAAGGTAACAAGTTGCGTTAGTTGTGTATCATGCCCTTTTGGGTACTAAAGTCCCATGACTTCATTCAGATTACCGTGTATTATTTTATTTAGTAAACTAGTATTTGTCGAATGGTTACAAAGGTGGTTTCAAATGGACCCAAAAATCCTTGGCGCATACATGCAATTGAACGCTTGGCAGTCGATGTCTGTTTCGGATAACGCCACAACCAGCGGGGATTCCGGGCTGTTCCATGATTATTTAAACCTTCTGCTAAGTCAACAGATCGGCGATCAAAATTCTCCATCGCCCTCTGCATCCTACCAGCAAACGTCGATTGGCAAACCAAAACCCATTCGTTATGTAAAGCCGTCTGAGTTGAACCTGACGTTTTCAAAACCTTTTCCGGCAGTGTCTCCTACATCTTCACCCATGCCGCACGATATGGATCAGTTGATTCAAAAAGCGGCCGCCAAATATGATGTAGACGCCAATTTAATCCGCGCGGTCATTCGGCAAGAATCCAATTTTCGAACGGATGCCACGTCTCCGGTTGGAGCAATGGGACTTATGCAATTGATGCCCTCCACCGCGAAAGAACTGGGTGTCAGCAATGCCTACGACCCTGCTCAAAATATCGATGCTGGCACCCGCTATTTAAAAGGATTGCTGAATCGGTATAACGGCGATGTTCAACTCGCTTTGGCCGCCTATAATGCCGGCCCTGGCAATGTAGACCGGTACAACGGGATTCCACCCTTTTCTGAAACGCGCAATTATGTGGCTGCGATCCTGAATCATTACAACAATATGGGTTAATCTGATATTGATACAATGCACAAGCCCTCCGCCGGTGTTCTAAGTGGAGGGCTTGCTTTTATTCGGACTTTGGTGTGAAACCTGGCCTCACCTGCGCCAGAGGCTTGGCGAAGCCATGCTTTCTTTAGCTGTATTGAGGGATCAGCTTTTTCCGTTTATTTACATAAGCGTCTGCACTCATCGCTGCAATCGCACCGTCAGCAGCCGCAACGACCGCCTGTTTTACCGGAGTTCGCCGCGCGTCTCCGCCCGCATAAACGCCCTCGACGTTCGTTGCCAAAAATTCGTCCACTTCAATATAGCCTTCCTCGTCCCGCTTTACTTGATCTGCCAGAAAATCGGTATTTGGTTTGTTGCCGGACATGTAAAGGAATACACCGTCCAGATCATATGTGACCTGTTCCCCTTCCGGATTTTGCACCAACACGCCTTCAAATTTGTCGGTGCCAACCACTTCCCGAACCCGATGTTGCCAGAGCACCTCGATATTCGGATAGTCTTTCACTGCGTTGATATCCGCTTCGCCGTGCAGTTTCTTGGTCGGTATGAAGAAAAATACATGTTTCGCAAATTTCGCCAGCGAGATCGCTTCCGTCAACGCTTCCTCATTGTCACCCGACACACCGACGACCCGTCCCTGGAAAAACGCGCCATCACAGGTTGAACAGTAGCTGACGCCGCGCCCCGTAAATTCTTCTTCCCCTTTAATCTTTTTACTGTTTCCGCGCGCCCCGACTGCGATAAATACAGCCTTTGCCTTAATGATGCCTTCCGGTGTCTCCAGTTCTTTGATTTCACCCTGCAAACGGGTCGAGAGTACATTGGTGCGTACGAATGCAGCCCCGAAACCGACTGCCTGCCGACGAATGCGATCCACCAGTTCCAGACCTGTCAGCTCTTCACCAACGCCCGGGTAGTTGGCAATTTTATGTGTAATCGCCAGAGCTCCTGCGCCAGGCGCTTTGTCAAGCACGATGGTTTTCATCCGACCGCGCGACGAATACACGGCTGCCGATGCTCCCGCCGGCCCCGAACCAATAATCGCCAGATCATACACCTCTTCAAACATTTCAGGCGCCACGGCGGAGTAAATCTCCGACGTCTCTTGCTCCGGCTGATTTGCATTGTTACTTTCCGTTTCCGTGATGCCCAGATACTCTTTCATCTTATTTGGACGATAGCCGATAAACGACTGGTCATCAATAAAGGTGACCGGCGTTGAAAAAATCCCTTTTTCATGCAGATCATTGAAATAATCAGGGTTTTCCGTTACATTGCGCTCTTCGTATTCAATTCCCCATTCTTTCAATTCTCGTTTAATTTTTTCACAATAGGGACATCCTGTACTGGAATATACGATCGCTTTTTTCATGTTATTGCCTCCTTCGTCTGCTTTTACAGTCTCCATATCAGTTTTTATTGATCAGTTTAAAATAATTCTAATTTTGTATTCATTTTATATAATTCGATCCAAACTGTCAATCAATGGATCTCAGAATGTAAGGCAGAACACGTTTTATCAAAAAAAGCTTCCCGAAGGAAGCTCCAGAAGGTTTGTTTGGTTGCGGTTTATAAAAAGTAAAAGCCAAACCCCACTATGATGTAAGCGCCGATCGCCATCGCTCCTTCCAGCCAGTTGGATTCCCCATCATTACAGAGAAATGAGATCAATAGGACAGATAATGTCATGGCAATCAACTCGGGCCAGGTAAACACAAGCGGCAGCGGATTTCCGAAAAACCAGCCGACAAAAACAAGGACGGGAGCTACAAACATAGCCACTTGCAGGGAACTGCCAACCGCAATCTCCAGCGCCAGATCCATCCGGTTTTTCCATGCCATTAACACCGCAGAGCTGTGTTCCGCTGCGTTTCCTATAATCGCAACGATAATCACCCCGATAAACACTTCCGACCAGCCAAGTTGATGAGATACCGCTTCGATCGTATGCACCAGCGTTTCCGATACATACGCAACCGCCAATGTACTAAGCGCCAGAATGATAGATGCCTTGCGTAATGTCCATTCTGCTTCCTCTTCCATATCCTCCGTAAAATGAAACACATGACGGTGCGTTACCAACGAGAAAAACAGCCCCAATAAATACAGGGCCAGTGTTACAACGGCCACAACGAGACTTAACTGATTGGCAATGGTGTCATTCTGCAAAGTAAAAATAGCCGGGATGACGAGCGCCACCACTACCCCCAACATCATCATCGAGGTGTTTGTACGGGCAATAGAGGGATTAAACTTCTGTATCGGATACTTAACTCCGCCAACCAGAAAACTTAAGCCTGCTACCAAAAGCAAATTCCCGATAATGGAGCCGGTGATTGAGGCCTGCACGACCTGTGTCAATCCCTGTCGTAACGCCAAGAACGCAATAATCAGTTCCACTGCGTTTCCAAATGTGGCATTTAACAGCCCGCCAATTCGCGGTCCGCTGTGAATGGCGATGCTTTCTGTGGCTCTTCCCATAATGCCCGCTAAAGGAATGATTGTGAGAGAGGCCAGCCCAAACAGAAGAATTTCATTAAAATGCATCAAATTGCCGATAATTGTTAGCGGCAAAAAAACAATCAACATGAAGCTAAGAAACTTTTGCATGATGTTCCAACTCCGATCTCCACAGTTCCTACAAACTCAGTAAACAAACGGAAGCAATCAAGGTTTCCTTTTGTTTTCTGTTTAATTTTTTAATCTGTTTTTCTCGTTTCAAAGCGGTAGATTTATCGAAACAAGGTTCCACATATCGCAGGTTCACCGGCTGCCTCCCTCGCGTATACTTCGCTCCCGAACCGTTATTATGCATCTTGATACGGTTTTTAATGTCCACTGTATAACCTGTATAAAGAGTCCCGTCTTTACATTCCACAATGTAAACGTACATGCAATCACCATGAGTTTTTCCAAAATATATCACATTTATCTGAGACAGATCAAAGTAAAAATGACCGTCAAGAGGAAATTGACGGTCAAGAAAAGGAAGTTTCCTGTTCATTATATCTGTAATCAGTTCGTCGGTTTGATGCCTGTATGTGCTTGCACAAAGATTTCCTCAAACTTCTGTTCATCATCCGCCTTAACCGGGGCGCTTAACACTGT
Organism: Effusibacillus dendaii; assembly: GCF_015097055.1. Taxonomy (NCBI): domain Bacteria; kingdom Bacillati; phylum Bacillota; class Bacilli; order Caryophanales; family Alicyclobacillaceae; genus Effusibacillus; species Effusibacillus dendaii. The sequence continues at coordinate 3,305,152 of NZ_AP023366.1, read as the reverse complement.
ACCCAGGAAGCAAGCGATAAATCCAAGCGGCACAGAAATAACTGCCGGATTTTTCAACGGGAAGATGGCTGCCGCCCCAAGCGCCAACAGAATCGAGAAAACTGCAATGCCTACAGAAGCCCAACGGGCCGCTTTCATCTGCTCCTTCTCCGTTGCCTTTCCACCGCGCAGTACGTTGGAGTAGAAGTCGTGCGCAAAGGCGCTTGCTGCTGAAATTACGAGACCCGCTACAACGGCCAGAATGGTTGCAAATGCAACCGCCGAGATAAACGCCAGGAAAATGTTTCCGCCCAGCTGTTCAGCCAACTGCGGAGCTGCCAGGTTGCCGGCCGCATTTGCCTTCCTGATAGCATCAATACCTACAAAGTAGGTGGCACCGTAGCCCAGAATGGGGGTCATCAGATAAAACAACCCAATAATCCAGGTGGCGAATACAATTGACCGGCGCGCAGTCGGGGCATCCTTAACGGACAGAAAGCGGATCAGAATATGCGGGAGTCCGGCTGTACCGAGCACCAATGCCAGATTCAAGGACACGGAATCAATTCCAGCCAGGAAAGTGGTCGGTGCAGGAGGCGTTATCATTTTGTCGCCCGCTTTTGCCGCAACCGCGTTGAACAGTTCAACCACATTAAAGTGAAAATGGGAGAGAACCATAAGAGATAGAGCGATGGTGCCGCCCATCAGCAAAACAGCCTTAACAATCTGCACCCAGGTAGTAGCCAGCATACCGCCCGCCACCACATAAACGGTCATTAGAATACCAATAATAATAACGGATGTTTGGTAATTTAAGCCTAACAGAAGTTTTATAATGGCACCTGCCCCTACCAACTGGGCAATCATATAGAACGTGCTGATTGCCAGAGTGTTCAAGGCAGCCACAGAACGGATTTTCTTTGCATTGAAACGAGCCGCAATCATGTCAGCCATCGTATATTTACCCAGGTTACGAAGCGGTTCCGCCACGATAAACAATACGACCAGATAGGCAACCAAATAACCGATGGAATAAAAGAATCCATTAAAACCTGTTAATGCAATGGAACCGGCAATTCCAAGGAAAGATGCGGCTGACATATAGTCTCCCGCAATCGCAAGACCGTTCTGCCATGCCGTAATATTGCCGCCTGCCACATAAAACTCACTTGTCGATTTGTTCCGTCTGGCAGCAAAATAGGTGATCAAAAGCGTAACCAATATGATAGCGACAAAAAATGAAAATGCCGTGGTGTTCACTCTGATTTTGCCCCTTTCGCGCCAAATTCTTGTTTGATCTGGTCGACTAACTTGTCATATCCGTTTGCTTTGCTCATATACAGGTGGCATAAACCCCATGTCATGATAAACTGTGCAAAAGCGTATAGATAAGCCCAGTTAATGACACCGATTACTTTTCCGTTGAGCGAGGTGGTAAATCCGGTTAGAATCGGCAGAATAAAGTAAAATACGAGAAAGAAGACAGTTGCCGGTACGATGAAGTTGCGTTTCTGGGCAATCAGCGATTGGAATGCAGAAGATTGCATCACCTCGCTTGACCAGCCGCTTGCTTTTCCCGCCCTAATGGAAGCGTTTACATTCTTGTTCAAATCGGGTTGCATATTCTTCCCCCTTTTCGGTAAATTTTAAGCGGAATTTTCAGAAAAAAATCCGTAGTGTGACCTAACCGACTTATCTGATAATTCCGCTTGTGAAATTAATATAGCATGTTCCCCGGTTAACGACAATGGCAATATTTTTAAATCATATTAAAGTTGTCAGATTTCCAAATTATTGAACACAATATGCGGATTTTGTATCCCTAAGCGTTCGACCTCATTTCTCTCCAATTCGGTTACGTCAGGTATAACCTGTAAACAATCATTCAGATAATCAATCAGGCAGCGGACATCTACGCGTCGGTATGCGGGAAGACAGGGCGTCAGCAAATGCCTTGCCCGTTTAAACAAATGTCTGGCTCCTTTGATGTTCCCATTGCGCAGATGAAACAAGGCCACCGCAATCTGGATCAATCCTTTGTAAAAATCGTTTCGGTCGCTGTGCCACAACTCCTCCAGCACTTCATGCGCGTCAAAGTATCGGCTTTCTTTCATATACTGGACATAATCAAGCAATTCTTGCGGGATCGATTCCTCCATATCGAAACATCCTTTCAAACAGCAATCCCCCTTAGGAGAAAGGGGGATCAGCTCAAATCCATTTTTTGTTGCGGAACACTTTTAACATCCAGACGGTCAACAAAATCATCAGAATGGTGATTCCAGCCGTTTCCCACCCGTGCGATTGAAACGGAATCGGCACATTCATTCCAAAAAATCCGGTTATGAACGTCAGCGGCATCATAACCGTCGATATGATCGTCAGCACCCGCATCGCCTCGTTGGTCCGGCTGGTAACGAGCGAATAATAGGTTTCCATCGCACCGGATACGAGGTCACGGAACACTTCGAGCGAGTCGGCTATTCGCTCCAAATGGTCAACCAGGTCGATAAAATAGGGGACGTTCTCTTCCTGCACGTCAAACGAATAGCGGCCACCCACATTGGCGAAGATCCGTTTTTTCGGCTGAATGACCCGGCGGATCAAGACAATGGTGCGTTTCAGCGCGAGGAACTCTTCGGTGATCTCCTGGGCCGGATGTTCATACATCTCGTCTTCCAATTCGTCAATCCGCGTGGAGATTCGTTCCATGATCGGAAAATACTCGTCCGTAATCCCATCGACAATCGAATATAAAAGAAAATCAGGACCTTTGTTCATAAAATGCGGTTCCCGCAGTGAGCGAGCCGCAATTCGTCCGATTGAATGAAGCGGATTTTGATGCACCGTAACAATATAGTTTTTGCTGAGAAACACGTTCAACTCTTCTGTAGTGATCTCGCGCTCACTTTCTTCGTCATAACGCAGCGCGTGGAACACGAAGAAATAATAATCGTCGTAATTGTCCACTTTCGAACGCGGCGAATCATGCAGACAGTCCTCAATCGCCAATGGGTGAAAATCGAATATGTTTCCCACAAACTTCAGTTCGTCAACCGTACAGTTGTATAGATCGATCCACAGCAGGTTCTGTTCGTTCTGCAAAAGCTCCCCTTTGCGCAGAAGATCGACATCGTGGTACATTTTCTTTTCTTCATGATTATAAAAGTAGGTTTTAATCATAGCGCGACCTCCTTTCCGTTCGGAACTCCATGGGGTTAGGATGTGCAAAAAATGTAAAAAGAGCCTTCAAAAATTGAAGGCTCACAGCAAACATAATCGTAATGAATCATCAGCAAAATCACCGAATGATTCACAACCATTCGCCTTCTTCACTCGTCCAAGCTTTAGCACATACATAGCTAGAACCTTTCGGCTCAGCCACATTAGGTAAAACCTTAAGCCGGTAATACCTGTTAACCCATTGGCGTCTCTCGACGTTTCCGGGCAGTGGCGTCTGATCTATGCAGAAGCCTCACCTAACGAAGAAATCGTATAAATCTGAATGGAAGTCATTCCTATTCCGATTATAATGTGTTTATTAAATGGTAGTCAACCGTTTCCGCCAATCTGTTATCCATCAGTCTTCCATCGTGGAAAGGTCGCCTGTTGGCAGGCCCAGCTCCCATGCTTTCAACACCCGCCGCATGATTTTTCCGGAACGTGTTTTCGGGAGTTTATCGCGAAATTCGATTTCGCGCGGAGCGGCATGAGCGGCCAAGCCCGTTTTGACGAACTGGGCAATCTCTTCTTTCAATTCATCGCTTGGTTGATAACCGGTACGCAGTGAGATGAACGCTTTGATAATTTCTCCCCTGACCGGGTCCGGTTTGCCGATCACACCCGCTTCCGCGACAGCCGGATGCTCGACCAGACGGCTTTCCACCTCAAACGGGCCGACCCGTTCGCCAGAAGTGTTGATTACATCATCGATTCGTCCCTGGAACCAGAAGTAGCCATCTTCGTCTTTATAAGCAGAGTCCCCTGAGATATACCAACCTTTTAAACGGAAATATTCTTCGTATTTGGCCGGATTGTTCCAAATCGCCCGCATCATGGCCGGCCATCCGGTACGGATAGCCAGATTACCCATCTGGTTGGGCGGCAGCTCATTGCCTTGGTCGTCAACAATCGTTGCATAAATGCCGGGTACCGGTTTCCCCATTGAACCGGGCTTGATTGGCACCGACGGAAAATTGCTGATCGTTGTCGAACCGGTTTCTGTCATCCACCAGTTGTCGTGAATACCGATTTTAAACGCTTCCAATCCCCACCGGTAGACTTCCGGATTGAGCGGCTCACCCGCCGATAAAATGTGGCGCAGGGAAGACAGATTGAATTTCCGCACTACATCAGCGCCGGCCGCCATCAACATGCGAAACGCGGTGGGAGCTACAAACCAGACGGTCACTTTAAAACGTTCGATCGTATCGTACCAATCTTCCGGATTAAAGCGACCGCCTCGCAACACCACCGTTACCCCGTTTAGCCAAGGAGCAAACATACCCGCCGATGTTCCGGTTACCCAACCGGGATCTGCTGTACACCAAAATACGTCTCCCTGACGCAAATCGTATGCCCACCTGCCGGAACGATGCTGATGAATCATCGCATTGTGAACGTGCACAACCCCTTTCGGTTTTCCCGTTGAACCGGAGGTGTAATGAATGATGTAAGGATCTTCCCGCTGCATCCATTCGATCTGAAAATCGGCCGATGCGACAGCCATTTCCCTTTCATAGGAAATTTCGCCGGGTCCGACTTCTTCTGTTCCGACCAAAATCAGATGTTTCAGATCGGGAAGCTGATCCCGCAAAATTCTTTGTTTTAATTTGGGCGTCGTGACAACCGCTACCGCTCCGCTGTCCTGCAGCCGGTCTTTGACCGCTTCCTCCATAAACGCTTCAAACAAGGGACCGGCAATCGCACCGATTTTGACAATCCCCAGCAGCGCGATATACAGCTCGGGGCAGCGCGGCATGAAAATAAACACGCGATCCCCTTTGCTGATGCCGATTTTGCGCAGGACAACAGCGAATTTATCCGAAAGCGCTTTCAATTCTGCGAAACTGTACACTTCTTCCCGGGTGTCATCTTTAAACAGCAAGGCTGTCCTGTCTTTCTGGGATGATAACGCATGGCGATCAATCGCTTCATGCGCAATATTGACTTTCCCGGTTTCATGCCAGGAGAAAAACCGTTCTTCCTCCTGCCAGGTTACGTTTTTGACCGCTTCGTCATAATCTTTCAGATTGTGCTCCACACGCCCCACTCCTTGATTCAAAATTATTTTAATATTTGAACATATTGTAGCATACATAAAATAAAACCGTCAGCCCACTGCGGTCATCAATCAACCCACCGATTGTCACTCCGTCTCTTTGTTGTTATAATGAGGGATGAATTTGCTTAAGGAGGATATTATTTACATGTCCAATTCGTTAGTAGTAGAAGCTTTGATTGAAATCCCGACTGGCAGCCAAAACAAGTATGAATTCGACAAAGAAGCTGGCCGTTTCAAACTGGATCGCGTTTTGTTTTCCCCCATGCACTACCCAACCGAATACGGATATATTGAAAACACATTGGCAGAAGACGGCGATCCGCTTGATGTGCTGGTGCTTACCACATTCCCGACGTTTCCGGGCTGTGTGATTGATGCGCGCGTCATCGGAGTTCTGATCATGACCGACGATAAGGGGAAAGACGAAAAATTGCTGGCTGTCCCGACAGAAGATCCCCGCTTTAAGGAAGTACATAGTTTGGATGATGTGGCACCGCACGTTTTAAAGGAGATCGCCCACTTCTTCCAGGTGTATAAAGATCTCGAAAACAAAAAAGTATCGATTGAAGGCTGGCAGGGAGTTGACGTGGCAGCCCGCTTGATTGAAGAGTGCAAAGCCCGTTATCAAAAACAATAAGGATCTATTCGCAAAATCACAACAAAATCCCGAACCAACGAGCGGTTCGGGATTTTCGACTTATCCGGCAGTTATCGACTCTTCAGCAGCTATCGATTTTTTGTGATTATTGGAACATGCGAAATCCGCGGTTTTTTAAAGTGCGAATCGTCATCGAGCTGGCAAACGAACCAACCGCAAGCAATGCCAAAAGCAGCCAATCTCCCCCTTGCAAACCGCCTTGCACTCTTACCATAATGTAAATAAATAGAGCAACAAATACGATACTGCTGGTCAGATAGAATTTCGTTAACATGTTTAAGATAAACCCGACGCCAAACGAGACGATCAGCGCCAGCAGCGCTAAAAGAATAATCATTACCATATGTATAATTCACCTCTGTCATTAACCCTTGCTTTTCCCATTGTACATGACCGGCCTGGGAATCACAATTGTCTATGATTCTTTGTACTTGGAGATTTGGTGAACAAATTTGTTTTGGGGAGGTTTCTCATGCGGATTATTTCAATTTGCCCCAGCAATACGGAAATTTTGCATGCGCTTGGTATACTGGATCAGGTGGTTGCCATTGACGATTACTCCGATTGGCCTGTCGAACAAACGAAACAGCTCCCCCACCTCGGTCCCGATTTGTCGATTGATATGGATAAGCTGGAGTCTTTTCGGCCGGATTTGGTGATCGCGTCACTTTCTGTACCCGGTATGGAAAAGAACGTAGAACAGCTGCAAGAACGGGGAATCCCCCATGTAGTGTTAAATCCGAAATCAATTGAGGAAATTTATGAGGACATCCGATTGCTGGGACATGCAACCGGAACGGAGAAACAGGCAAACGAACTGAATATTTCCTTACAGGAACGAGTAGCCCGTGTCTGTGAACAGGTTGCAGATCGCGCTTACACGCCCAAACTTTATTGGGAATGGTGGCCCCGTCCCTTTATCTCACCGGCAGCCAATTCCTGGTTGACTGAAATCAGCCGTCTTGCTGGCGGAACGAATATATTTGGCGATCAACCGGGTGATCGTGTGGTTGACCAGACGGGCGAACAAATTATCTCATCCCGCCCGGATTTTATGCTCATTTGTTGGCCAGGAGTGGATCCCAAACGAATCGATGTGAACAAAATTGTTTCCCGGCAAGGTTGGCAGATAATTCCGGCCATACGCAACAATCGAATTCATGTGCTGGAAGAGGGACTCTATTGCCGTCCGTCGCAACGCTTATTTGACGGTCTCGAACAGTTGGCTTCCTTGCTGCATTCGGTTTGATCATTGCTGCATTTTCAAAATCAATCTGCGCCTGTCGCTTTCATATACCGTTCGATTTCACACATGCCGCCGCGAACGTTTGTCACGTCAGAATAACTGTTTTCCAGCAGGTACATGGTTGTATAATAAGATCGAATTCCGTGAGCGCACAGACAATAAACCGGTTTGTCGCGGGGAATCTCATGAATCCGCGCCGGAATCGTATGCATCGGGATCAAAACGGCTTTATCCAAATGAAAGTCCGACCATTCAAACGGTTCCCTTACATCCAGCAAAAAAGCATCATCCAGTTCGCCACCCTGCATTTTACGCAAAAATTCTTTCGGTTCTATATGCTTTTCTTCCGCCTTGTTTTCTTGCATACAACCAACTCCCCAACTGCAAAAGATGCCCGATACGGTTATAAACGGGACCTGATGCCTTACGAACGCAACATCTGCACCGTCTCCCGCAAAGCAGCTGCCGCATATTCGACATCCTCTTGGGTTGTCAGCACACCAAGACTGAAGCGGACAGAAGCAAGCGCGGTGCCGCGTTCCAATCCGATGGCAACCAGTACATGCGACGGATCTACCGAACCGGATGTACAGGCGGACCCGGTTGACACGGCGACTCCTTTAAAATCAAGTCCCTGCACTAACATTTCGCCGTCCGTACCGGGAAATGAAAAGTTTGCAATGTGCGGCAGCCGCATCGTGGGATGTCCGTTCAATCGGGTATCCGGAATCGAGTGGATCACCTCGTCGACCAACCTGTCACGCAGCCCGGATAATCGTTCCGCCTCTTCTTCCTGTTCGGAGGCAGCAAGTCGGATGGCCGTTCCAAAACCGACAATTCCCGCCACATTTTCCGTGCCGGGACGGATCGACTTTTCTTGCCCGCCACCGTGTACAAGCGGATCGATCTTGATCCCTTCCCTTATAAATAAGGCTCCGGTACCTTTCGGACCATATATTTTATGCCCTGTAACGGTCAGCAAATCGACGTTCAGCCGATTGACGTCGACCTTTATTTTTCCTAAACTTTGAACCGCATCCGTATGAAACAGGACACCGCGTTCGCGACAAATGTGGCCGATCTCCTCAATCGGATTGATCGTACCAATTTCATTGTTGGCATGCATGATGGAAACAAGAATTGTATCGTCACGCAGAGCGCTCTCTAACTGTTGAGCTGACACCTGCCCAAATTGGTCAACAGGCAATACCGTGACCTCAAATCCCTGCTTCTCCAAAAAATGGCAGGCATCTAATACGGCATGATGCTCCACTGCCGAGGTGACAATATGTTTGCCTTTTTCGGCATGAGCCCGAGCAGCCCCCAAGATCGCCAGATTGTCTGCCTCCGTGCCACCGCTCGTAAAATAGATTTCCTTCGGCTTCGCCTGAATCGCCTCTGCTGTATTGCGGCGTGCTTCCTCCACCCGCTTGCGGACCGTTCGACCGAACTGGTGAACGGAGGAAGGGTTGCCAAACGACTCCCGCAAAGCATCGGTCATCGCTTCAATCACTTCCCGTCTGACCGGTGTAGTTGCTGCATGATCCATATATATATTGCGCAAATTCGCTCACTCCCTCTTGTCAGTATATCAACAATTGAGGTACTTCAACAATCTTCTTGCCAGTCCGGAAACAGTCTTCCTTTGCAAAAGTACCGCGCTTAGCAGACAGGGTTGCCATCGCCCGGAACGGAGGTTCGGGTACCGCTTGCGCGGACTCAGATGCGATGCTTTCCGGGCGGGAAGAAGAAACCGGCTTCGTTTTGAGACAAGTGAGACACGGCGTATGTGATACGTCGTCAAAAAGTCGGTTTCGAATTTCTGTCATGGAAGCAGTTCTTAGCATCTGTCCGGAAAAGCGATACCTGCACGTCCGCTGTAGAAAAAAGACCAACCCAGTAAGATTGGCCTTAGGAACAACAGACGACGCTTAAACGATGCCTCTGTTTTTTAAGAAGTCAACAATCTGATCCACACACTCATCGACTGTCAATTGATTGGATTCGATAACCAATTCGGGTGAATCCGGTTCCTCATATGGCGATGAAATACCTGTAAAATCAGGAATTTCTCCGCGTCGGGCCTTCTTGTACAATCCTTTCGGATCCCTTTGCTCGCACTGTTCGATCGGGCATTTCACGTAAATTTCGATGAACTCCCCTTCTTCCAGCAAATTTCGGGCCAATAAACGGTCCTCACGGTAGGGGGAGATAAATGCGGTAATCGAAATCGTACCGGCGTCAACAAACAGTTTGGCAACTTCAGCAATTCGACGGATGTTTTCTTTCCTGTCTTCCGGACTGAAACCCAGCGATTTGTTCAATCCATGCCGAATATTATCTCCATCCAGAACGTAGCTTCGGATGCTCATCTCATAAAGTCGTTTATCCAATGCGTTGGCAATTGTGGATTTACCGGAACCGGACAATCCGGTTAACCAGATCACACAGCTTTTATGATCGTTCAACCGGTGGCGATCCTTTTTCGTTACAGCAGCAGAATGCCAATGAATATTGGAAGTAAGGGAAGCTGACATTTCAATCACCTGTATCCTTTCAATAGAGAGATAGTTTATACGGAGGATGCAGGGCTGGTTTGCCTCATTCCCCGGATTAATACTTCGACCACTTCCGGTCGGCTGAATTCCGGCGGGGGTGTAACGCCATTGCTCAACATTTCACGAACTTTCGTGCCGGACAGAATCACACGATCTTCCTTGCCGTGCGGGCAGGTTTTTGTTGACGCCATGTTGCCGCATGCTTTGCAGTAGAAGCTGTGTTCAAAGAACAAGGGGGTAATTCCCAACTCTTCCGCCGTGAAGTTTCTAAAAATCAGCTGCGCATCATAAGTGCCATAATAATTGCCGACACCGGCATGGTCGCGGCCGACAATAAAATGGGTGCATCCGAAATTCTTGCGAACCATCGCGTGGAAAATCGCTTCGCGCGGTCCGGCATAACGCATAGCCGCCGGAAATACCGCCAAAAACACGCGGTCTTGCGGGTAATATTTTCGAAGCAGCACCTGATAGCTTTCCATGCGCACATCTGCCGGAATATCATCTGCTTTGGTTTCCCCGACCAACGGATTCAGAAAGAGACCATCCACGATTTCCAGCGCCGATTTTTGAATATATTCGTGAGCCCGGTGAACCGGATTTCTCGTTTGGAAACCGACGACCGTTTTCCAGCCCCGTTTCGCGAATTCCTGTCTGGTTTCACTCGGATCCAGATGAAACTCGGCAAACTTTTTTATCTCCGGCCGTTTGATCATGGTGATAGGACCACCCAGATACACTTCAGGCCGTTCAAACAGTTTCTTGACGCCCGGATGAGCCAATTCGGTTGTCCGATAGACATTTTCCGCTTCCACTTTTTTGTCGGGACGGTAGATGTCCGCCAGTTCCAAAACGCCATATACGGTGCCGTTATGTGTCAGTTTTACCCGTTCTCCGATCGAAAGCTGATCGGCTGTTTCGGAGGTCACCGGCAAGGTGATCGGAATACTCCAAATCAGTCCGTTTGCCAGGCGCATTTGTTTGACCACACTGTCATAATCGGGCTGTGTCATAAAACCGGTCAGCGGACTGAACGCACCAATCGCAATCAGTTCCAAATCGGACAGTGAAAATGCATCCAATTCCACCGATTTTTCAATTCCGATCAGATCGTAATTGGAATCAAAGCGATTTACCAGTGTACCTCCGTGCGGTTGAATCAAACTCATTGTGTTCTCTCCCCCTATAGCTTATCTAGTTACTGATGAAGCCCACATTCCGTCTTGTTAAAATTGGCCCATCTGCCTGCACGGGAATCCCCGCCCTCTTCGACAGGCAGCGTGCATGTTTCGCAGCCGATACTCGGATACCCCTGATCGTGCAGCGGATTGTAAGGCAATTCATTCAGTCGGATATACATCCAGACATCGTCCCAGGTCCAGTGGATCAGAGGACACACTTTGATGGACTGGAATTTGTTGTCTTGATTGACATACTGTGTATTGGCACGGCTCGCCGATTGATCCCGACGCAAACCGGACAGCCATGCGGGCACACCCGTCAATATCTTCGCCATTGGCTCCACTTTGCGAATTTGACAACATTGATTCGGGTTTGTTTTCCATAATTCATCGCCAAACTGTTCCGCCTGCTGCTCCAAGGTGATCAAAGGTTCGACAATCTGGATCTGCAATGTCGGGTATTTTTCCCGCACACGTTCGATTGTTTCATATGTCTCTTTAAAATGTTTGTTCGTGTCGAGAAACACGATCTTTGCGTCTTTCCGGACTTTACTGATCAAATCGATCAATACGATTCCTTCCGCCCCGAAGCTGCAAGCATAAACCAGTCCATCGCCAAACTGGTCATACGCCCAATGCAGTACGTCCATGGTGTCTTTCTTTTCCAATTCCTTATTGATTTGTTCGAATCCCTCTGCGGTAAGAGTTTGATAGGATAACAGACCCATAATTAAATCCCGCCTCCTTGATCCTGAAACGAACTTTTCTCTCTACGGACCGCTCTGTACAGACTGATTAGCCCGACTGTCGTGATAAAAGCACTGATAATGACTGCCACCGTATAAAAGTCACGGATTAATACAACGTATACCAATGCGTACGACACGACCAACGCTGAAAAAGGCGATACGATCCATACCTGTATAATCTGTTTGATGACGCTTTTTTGCCAGAGGCGGAATCCGTTTTTCGCTGTGCCTATTCCAAGAATCGCACAAGTAGTAGCTTGTGTCAAAGGAACAGGGACACCGAAAACAGACGCGGCAATTACCAAAGTTCCACCCGTGAAGGAAACCGTGCTTCCCTGCAGAAGAGACAGATTTGTGATCCGCTTGCCGTTTGTTTCCAACACTTTGCCGCCCAATAAAAAAGCGCCCAGAGCAACAAACAATCCCCCTGCCCAAATACCTGTTGAGGCTTCCATGATACCCGCACCGACAAGCGGCCCGACCGCATTTGCCACGTTGTTCATGCCGGCTGAAAATGCTTCCAGAAACCCGCAGGCAATCAGCAGATAACCTAACCAACGCCTCCACTTGCCTTGCCCCTTTAGAGTCGACCAACGTTGCTCCATTCGCAGGATTCCTTTTCCAATCAGCCAGGCAATGATAAACGCGATCAGCGGGATTAACACCCAAAAGAGCAGAATGACCAGTATCTTTTCTACATAGAAGGCGTGAAACGCAATCCCTACCCCAACGACTGCACCCACTGTGACTTCGCTAGTCGATAGAGGAATTCCAATCAGATTGGCAAAGAACAGTGTGAATGTAGAAGACGCCAGAATGATGATTACAGCTTGAACTGTTAAAACATCCTTCGGAAGAAGTCCCTGGCTGATCGTCTTCACCACTTCTCCGCCACCCAGAACCGCTCCCAGAAATGCTCCAACCGCCACAACCGCCATAGCGATTCGTTTATTTTGGATGGCACCGCTTCCATAGGCAGCCCCCATCGAGGCAGCCGTGCCGCTTGCTCCAATGTTCATGGCGAAAAAGAACCCGATTACAATCGCAACATAAGTCCATATCATATGGCGCTCTCCAATTCGAACGTATTCCCGCTAAACCAGTCTAACGTACCGTGCAGTTTGACTACATCCCCCACTACAATGATGGCGGGCGACGTGAAATTAGACTGTTTGACTTGCTCGGCAATATTCTGCAGAGTCCCTACCAGTCTCTGCTGTTCGGGCAACGTACCCCATTTGACAAGCGCAACCGGAGTATCAGGGGATTTGAAACGCAGCAGCTGCTCCTGAATTTGCGGCAGATTTTTAACTCCCATATAGATTACAAGCGTATCCACTCCGGATACCTTTTCCCAATCGACCTGTTTTCCTTCGTTCCGCTCGCAAAAGTGGCCTGTTAAAAAAGCGACAGACGAGCTGTAATCGCGATGAGTGAGCGGGATTCCGGCATAAATGGGAGCGGCTATGCCAGATGTGATTCCCGGTACAATTTCAAACTGAATTCCATGCCGGACACATTCTTCCGCTTCTTCACCCACACGTCCGAACATACTGGGGTCTCCCCCTTTTAACCGAACCACCGTATGGCCTGCTTGCGCTTCCTGAATCAAGAGGAGATTGATGTCTGCTTGTGGAATCGAGTGATGACCCGCTTCCTTGCCGCAGTAAATCTTTTTGGCATCCGGTTTTGCATACTGCAGAAGTTCCGGGTTCACCAAACGGTCATACACGATCACATCCGCTTTTTTCAAAAGTTCCGCTCCGCGGACGGTAATCAACTTCGGGTCGCCCGGTCCGCCCCCAACAAAGTATACAGTTCCCGCCATATTGCTCACCGCCTTTCTGAATCGTTTGCTTAAACAATCGGTTTAGTAGGAATAATATTCATAGAAACAGGGAGAACCATGTCCTCCCTGTTTTCGCTTACGAATCGGCAAACTGAGACGTTTCCACCACGTAGCCGACGCCTCCGCGTCCCAATGGCTTTTTCTGGACAATGCCAAGCTGCTCGATTTTCGGCGGGACAATCGTGTGCCGAACAATATTGTTTTCTGCATACGCAAACGCTTTTTCGTCTGAGTCGGCAATTACAATGACAGTCAGCAACCGGTCTGCGGGCAAGACTGCTTCCAACTTGTAGAGATAGAATTCCTTTTCCGGTTCTGCCACGAATCACACAACTCCTTTGGTCAGAATGCCATTATACCGCATCCGCACTCCGTATGGCGTCCAATTGTGCCTGAATATGCTCGACGCCTACCCGGTCTACATACTGCCAGTATGCTTCCCCAGGCACGCGCTCTTCGGCAAAAACGCCGATCAGTTGAGCGAGTACGGGTCCCAATTGTTCCGCTTCAATTCGTCCGTTCAGCTTTTTATTAAAACGGGCGTTCTCTCCCAGTGTTCCGCCGATATAGATATCAAACGCATCCACCATGCCGTTTTCCGTTTTGACCAATGCGCCTTGCAATCCGATGTCGGCAATTTGTCGTTGACCGCAGGAGTTTGGGCAGCCAACCATATGGAGACGCAGCGGCGTATCGAGCTGCGGCGCCGTTCTGTCGAGATATTCGGCCAATCGGCGCATCCGTTCCTTTGTCTCAACAATCGCCAGATTGCAATATTCCGTTCCTGTACAGGATACCGCATATCCAACATATGTGTTCGGTTGCAGTTTGAACCGGTTGACAATCAACTCTTCCGATTGGAACGCGTCGACCTTGTCGGCAGGGATATTGCGAATCAATACGTTTTGTGAGTTACAGGTGCCGATTGTTCCATCACCATAACGCTCTGCCAGATCGGCCAATTGTTCAAATTCCTGTGCGCTCATGCGTCCGACCGGTACGGAGAGACCCGCGTAGTAGAAACCTTTCTGTTTTTGCTCATGGATCCCGTAGAAATATCCGGCTTTCCATCCTTGCGTCAGATCTTCTCCCCGCGATTCGAGAGGTCCCGTAACTTTCAGCAGTTCTTCCTTGAATTTATCGGCTCCCCAATCGGCTACCAAAAACTTCAGACGTGCATGAGTTCTCTTTTGTCGATAGCCAAAATCGCGGAAAAGAGTGGTAACGCCGATCGCCACTTTAAGCACTTCGTCCGGACGGCAGAATACGTCAAGTTTTTGCGCAAGATACGGTTTGGCCGAAAGTCCGCCGCCTACCCAAACGTGAAATCCGATCACTTCTTCGCCATTAATCGTTTTCTTCGCGGGTGTAAACGCCAGGTCGTTGATCTCTGCATGGCCCGTATTGTAGACGTTAGCAGAAATGGACATTTTGTATTTCCTGGGAAGGTTTGAAAAATCCCGATTCAACACGAAAAATTGTTCCAGTTCTTTCACAATCGGCCGTGTGTCGAGTACCTCATTCGGGTCAATGCCTGCCAGCGGGTTGCCCACAATCGTCCGCGGGCAGTCACCGCACGCTTCAAACGAAGACAGTCCGACTGCTTTCAGCCGTTCAAAAATATCGGGGATCGTTTCAATTGTCAGCCAGTGAAACTGAATGGCTTGGCGTGTCGTCACATCGATCAGATCACGACCGTAATCGCGGGCAATCCCGGCGAGCGCCCGGGCCTGCTGACTGCTTAGAATACCGCTCGGAATTCGCACCCGCATCATAAAGTGACCATCTTTCGGACGTTGCTGATAAACGCCTGCCCACTTGAAGCGGTCCATATCGGTTTTTTCGATCGAATCATAGCCTTCCTTCGAATACTTTTCAACGATGGTTTCGATCACATCCAAACCGTCTTTGACCAGCTTTGCCTGCTCCATATCATTGATCGTGGGATCATCTGCCCATTTCCATTGTCTCACGTTCGCCATTGTCGATACACCTGATCCTTTTCTTAGTTATCCGCTTGGATTTATTGGTATTAGTTTATTACAGGGGTTGTAATCCGTCAATACGAAAATGTTACGGATTTTCAAATCGTAATGGGCGAAACAAAAACGGTCAACCGGCATTCTTGCCGATTAACCGTCACAAATCGATGTTTACCCCAGGAGCAGACCCATTTTTTCTTTTGCCGCCTGAACTGTTTTGGCCGCCTCCGCGCGAGCCCGCTCGGCTCCATTCCGGAGCACATCAAGCACCTCGCCCGATTTTTTCAACTGTTGCAATCGTTGCTGGATCGGCTGCAGGTGGTTGACGACCACTTCTACCAGCTCTTTCTTCAACGTGCCGTATCCTTGGCCCGCCAACCGTTCTTCCAGTTGGGGAATCGTTTCACCGCTAAACAAGCTGTAGATCGTCAGTAAGTTGCTGATCCCCGGCTTGTTGACCGGGTCAAACCGGATTTGATTGTCCGTATCGGTGACCGCTTTCATGATTTTCGACTTGATTTCGTCAGGCGTGTCCATCATCGTGATCCGATTATAGGGACTTTTCGCGCTCTTGCTCATCTTTTTGCTGGGATCGTCCAGTCCCATAATACGCGCCCCGAATTCGTTAATCAGCGGATCGGGGACGGTAAACGTGTGGCCGAACCGGTTGTTGAACCGTTCCGCCAGATCGCGCGTCAGTTCCAGGTGCTGTTTTTGGTCTTCCCCCACGGGCACCAGATCCGCTTGGTAAATCAAAATGTCGGCTGCCATCAACACCGGATATGTATACAACCCGACCGACACGTTCTGCTTGTCTTCGCTTTTTTCTTTAAACTGGATCATGCGCCCCAGTTCCCCAAAATAGGCGATGCATTGCAAAAGCCACGTCAGTTCCGTATGTTCCGGAACGTCTGATTGGGCAAAAATCACACTTTTCTTCGGATCCAATCCGACTGCCAAATAAAGGGCCGCCAAATTGATCGTCTTCTCTTTCAACACCTGCGGGTCTTGCGGCACCGTCCACGCATGTAAGTTCACAATCATAAAATAGGGATCGGTCGTATCCTGCAGGTCAACGAACCGTTTGATGGCTCCCAAATAGTTGCCGATTGTGACATCCCCGGTAGGCTGTACCCCTGATAATACGCGTTTCATCTTTTACCTCCAAAGACATGCCGATATGTAATACCCAGTATAGCAAATGATTGCATATACGGGTACAAATTTCAGATGTAAAATCCTGCTCCATCATGTGCGGCGATTGTCCAATTCATAAAAAGCGACATGTATACGGCCGCTGCCGAGCCAGCTTTTGATCAATACCGGTTTGTCGAGCGGGTTTCGAAACTGTATTCGATGTTCGCCGACTTCCATATGAGCGTCTGAAGCCGCCTGGTTGAGTGCTGAAAAAAAAGGTTGTTGCAACGACAAATTGATTGTCCCATTAAATACAAACTGTTCTCCCGCCTGGACCACCACATTTTCGATCCGGTTCGCTGCTGTTTGAATCAGTTCCAACTGTTCCTCCGACTGCTGCTCGTATCGAACGGAAGATTCCGATAAGTGACGGGCCGCAATCGGCACCGGCTGGTGCACTTTGGTCGGCGTTTGCTTATTGGTTGGCGTTTGCCTAGATGTATCATCTGAGGGCAGCTGATTCGCGTCTGCTCCAGTCGAATGGACACCTATCCGATCTGCTTGGCGGGGATTTGACCATCCCTGATGATTCGTAAATAATTTCTCGATTTGGGGAAGCAACTGTTGGATACCCGTCGTCACGTTCAACATCAAAAACATGCCTGCTCCCAGCAGTGCCATTCGGTGTTGAGACGGCCTCATCAAGATCACCTCCTGCCATTTTATTTTTCACCCCTGTCGGCAGGTACACACGGACCAGATGATGGGAAAAGCGAACCACCACTTGAACCATTCGGGCAGGTTTTTTTACGTTTATTTTTCATTCAGGATATAACGAAGGGTTCGTTCCGTAATCCGGAGTTTGTGACTGAGCAGTTGTCTGTTTCCCGCTGTTTCAGACAAGCCTTTTTGGATGATCCTTCGACCGATCTCTCCTTCTATCTTTTTGATTCTCTTCATCAGACTCGGGAAATCAATGTGGTCAACGGTAGCAATCCCATTTGTGATGTTTTCGACAAACAGCCTGATCTCGCTTTCCAGGAAAGATTCCAGTTGTTTTTGAAGGGAAGTTTCTTCCTTATTGGCAACTGCCTTCTGAATCAGCCAGGGTGGCAACTTATCGGGTTTTAACGTATGACATTCGTGAATGGAGTGGGTTTGATTCAGCACATTCAGCAATTGTCTTACATTTCCAGGCCAGTCATACCGTTTCAGGATCTCAACAGTCTCCGGATCCAACCGACAGGCCCCGCCAAACTTTTTCTCAAGATAGTGGTTTGCAATTACGGCAATGTCTTCCCTCCTGTTCCGGAGAGGCGGGATGGTTAACTTTACGCCTTCCAACCGGTACAAAAGATCGGCACGAAACCTGTTTTGTTCCGTCTCCAATTCAAGATTGCGATTGGTGGCCGAAATAAACCTCACATTGCTTTTGATCGTTTCTTCACTACCTACCCGCATGAATTCGCCTGTCTCAATGGCACGAAGCAATTTCACCTGGATCGAGGGCGGCGCTTCTCCGATTTCATCCAGAAACAAGGTCCCGTTGTGGGCCAATTCAAAGTATCCCTTACGAGTTTTCACCGCTCCGGAAAAAGCCCCTTTTTCATGGCCAAACAATTCACTCTCCAGCAGTGATTCCGACACTGCGCCGCAGTTGATGCCCACAAACGGATGAGACGCCCGCAAACTGACGCCATGAATGAATCTGGCAAACAGTTCCTTGCCGGTGCCCGTTTCCCCTTCTATCAGCACATTTATCGCTTTCTTGGCCAGCTTATCCGCTATCGTTAATAATTTCTCCATCTCACTGCCCGGAGTATAAACGATCCCGTAACTTGCAGCCATATGGTTGAACAGGTCTTCCTTGCCCACCGATCGTTGCAATAAAGATTGAATGATCCCCCCAAGGCTCTCCAGATTATCAAACGGTTTCTCCAGGTAGTCTCTGGCCCCCGCCTGAATTGCCAGAACTGCAGTTTTGACCGTGCTGTAACCGGTCATAATGAGAACTTCACAAGTAGGTTGCCGATTTTTGATCTTAGACAACAGGTCCAATCCATTTGCGTCAGGCAATTTCAGATCCACCAAAGCCAGATGAAAACAGGCTTCAGGTGATTGCAGCAATTGATCCACATCCCGTCCAGAATTGGCAACGGTCACTTCACACCCCTTGTCTTCCAGGAAATATTGAAAAAAAGAGGTCACTTCCACTTCATCATCCACCACAAGGACACGGTTCATTCCTTGTCCCCTCCTTCGTGATCCGGGATTGGCAACAGCAGCGAAAATTCGCTGTACTCACCCGCTTTGCTGTCCACAACAAGCTTTCCACCGTGGGATTCGGCAATGCCAAGGCTGACGGACAGCCCTAGACCAGTCCCTTTTGTTTTCTCTTTGGTTGTAAAAAACGGATTGAAGATCCGTGCGAGATGCTGCTGTTCAATGCCGACTCCGTTGTCCCGCACGTATATGGACAGGTAATCTCGTTCCAGCTGGACCAGACGGGTTCCTATGACAATTTCCGCGTTGGCTTTCCTCTGTACAGCGTCTCTTGCGTTTAACAGAAGATTGACAAGCACCTGTTCGATTTGATGGCGGCTTCCTTTGATAGGGGGAAGTGTGACATCCGTATGTTTCCTGACCGTGATTCCAGATACGGACAACTGATACCCGACAAGGCTCAGTGTATCTTCCACCACGTCACAGGGATGGATGGACTCAAACTGATACTCTTCCTGTCTGGAGAAGGCCAACAGGTTTTGAATGATCTTCTTGCTTCTGAGTCCGCACTGATAGATGTCTGCCAACATCTTGCCGGGACGGCCTTCATTGATGGTTCGTTTAAGCAACTGAACATTGCCAAGAATGGCAGTCAGGGGACTGTTCAGTTCATGGGCGATGCCTGCAGCCATTTCACCCAGTGCGGCCAATTTGGCGGATTGAATCAGTTGCGCCTCGATTTTGACTTTCTCGCTGACATCCTTAAACAACAGGATATTCTCGATCGACACACGCACATGTTCCCCGACCCCCTTATAAAACTGAAGCTCTTTTGCAGTATAGGAGACATGGGTTCTGGTAAGCAGAGTCAAAAATCCGATTACTCTGCCCATCTGATTGATTAAAGAAACCGAAGTTCCATAATGGTCAGGGATTTCCTTCAGCAACAGCTTTTCAAAATCGGCAAGCGTCATAAAGGAGGCATCCGGCATACGACGTTTGACCAACCGGCAAGCCCAATCCTCATGCTCCAGTAGAGCTATGTAAAAGTATAAATCGGAGCCATCCAGCAAGGTCAGAACAAACCTGTCAAAACGGAGAACCAACGACAGCCTGGAGGCAATATAGGTTGAGACTTCCTCCCACGATTTATTGACATGAATTTGTGTCAATTGATTGATCACTTCCAATTGCATATTCTGTTTCCGCATCTCTTCCACCATGGCGCTTAACTCGCTGTAATAGCTTTTGCGTGAGGAACGAATGCCTGTGAGTTTATCGATCAATTCCTGTTTTTCGTTCATTGACGGCCACTCCCCAACACCTTCTGGAACAGCATCTTCACGTCCTCTGCCGACAAGTCTCTTGGATTGGTAATCATGCAGGCATCCTGAACCGCATTTTGGCTCAGCAAACTGATTGTATCTTCCTCCAGATTCCTGATTGGCAGTGAATGCGGAATTCCGAGATCGTCGGCCAGGCTTTTCACCGCTTTAATTGCCAGTTTGGCGGCATCGGCGGGACTGGTCGAATTGACGTTTTCCCCAAATGCGCAAGCGATCTTTTTGTATTTCTCCGGTGTGGAAATCAGGTTGAATTCCATCACATGGGGAAGCAAGATGGCATTCACCTCCCCGTGGGGCAGATCCAACAACCCTCCCAGTTGATGGGACATGGCATGGACAGCACCCAGGATCGCGTTGGAAAATGCGATGCCTGCCTGTAAACTTGCCATGGCCATCGCTTCTTTCGCTTCACGGTTATGCTGGCTGGCCACAGAAGGTCTCAGAAATTCGGAGATCAATCGTATGGCCTGCAGCGAATACCCTTCTGTCAAGGGTGTGGATGCCAGAGAGATGTAGGATTCGATGGCATGCGTCAGCGCATCCATGCCGGTATGAGCGGTAAGCTTCCGGTCTTTGGTCATCAATGTCCGGGGATCCACAATCGCAATATCGGGGATCAGTGACTTGGAGACGATTGTCATTTTCACTTTTCTTTCCGTGTCCACCACAATCGAAAACTGGGACACTTCCGAACCGGATCCCGCAGTTGTGGGCACCATCACCATCGGGGGAAGCGGGCGGTGAACAAGATCCACTCCCTCATACTGACGGATGGATCCTCCGTTGCTTCCCAGCAAAGCAACCGATTTGGCCGCATCAATGGCGCTGCCACCCCCGATCCCCACCACCGCATTGCAACCGCATTCCATGTATTCGGCAACACCTGCCGCCACTTCATAGTCCTTCGGATTTGAAGTGACGTTTGTCCACAAGCAGTAGTCAAGCTTGCATTGCCTAAGGTAATGAATGGCTTCCTCCACCCACCCCGCACTGACCACTCCCGGATCGGATACGATAAAGACCTTTTTTGCTCCCAGACGAAGTACGCTTTCCCCGATCTGTTCCAATGAGTTGAAACCGAAAATAATTTCCGGAGCCATAAATTTGGAAACTCCCACGTTCAATCCCCCTTTGTCTTCTAGTTTATAAAATTCGGACAATTTTGCTAAGTACAAAAAAATGTCTCCGTTGCCGTTTTTTTGTCATATCTGCCAAAAATTTTGGCTCCAGCTGATTGCATGCCCGTCTAAAACCGCTATAGGAGGGTTGGCACAAACCTTGCTTTTCTACTGTATGCGGATACAAAGTCCACATTTTTTCCAAGGGGGAAGAGAAATGAAAGCGGCTGTCGTCAACCAGTTTCATCAGGCACTTGAAATCAAAGAGGTACCGGTTCCTGAAATCGGATACGGTGAGGTATTGGTGAAGATCAAAGCATGTGGAGTATGCCATACCGACTTGCATGCCGCGCACGGAGATTGGCCGGTCAAACCAAAACTGCCGTTAATTCCGGGTCACGAGGGAGTGGGGGTCGTCGAAAAAGTCGGTCCCGGCGTCACTTCTCTAAAAGTAGGGGATCGCGTCGGGGTACCCTGGCTTTACTCAGCCTGCGGTGAATGTGAATATTGTCTGACCGGGTGGGAAACGTTGTGCAAGAACCAATTGAATGCCGGGTATTCGGTCGACGGTGGGTATGCGGAATATTGCAAGGCACCTGCCGCATATGTGGCAAAAATTCCGGACGGTCTCAGCTACGAGGAAGCCGCTCCCATCTTCTGCGCCGGTGTAACCACCTACAAGGCCCTGAAAGTATCCGACGCCAAACCGGGGGACTGGGTCGCCATCTATGGCATAGGCGGACTGGGTCATGTGGCTCTCCAATATGCAAAAGCAATGGGATTCAATGTCGTTGCCGTCGACATCCAGGATGAAAAGCTTGAACTGGCCAGAAGTTTGGGTGCCGACCTGACTATTAACGGCAAGACGGTAAGCCCGGATGAAGAAATCCAGAGACAAGTGGGAGGAGTGCAGGCAGCCATTAGTGTGGCAGTAACACCAAAAGCGTTTGAACAAGCATACCGTTCGATTAAACGGGGCGGCACACTCGTAGTTGTAGGACTGCCCACGGGTGACATCCCGCTTCCGATTTTTGATACGGTGCTGAACGGGGTCACAGTCAAAGGATCCATCGTCGGTACTCGGAAAGATCTGCAGGAGTCACTGGAGTTTGCGGCCCAGGGAAAAGTAAAACCGATTATCGAAACATTTTCATTGGATGATATCAACGAAGTATTCGACCGCATGGAAAAAGGACAAATCAACGGTCGTATCGTGCTGACACTGGAATAGGGCTATAGATAAGGAAAAAGGGGAATCCGGCTGCCTCATAGGGTTGGGGCAGCCCTTTTTCTGTCGCCCGTACATGACAATATCCGTATCCTTTTCGATCTTGAGAAGAACGTAACGGCACTCTGTCGCTCAGCCTGTAGACTTTACAAGCGCTCATTTGCCTGTTGATTGGTTCTTGTTCCGTTCCGCCATTTCCTTTCGAACTCTTGCTTTGATCGTTTTGTAATATTCTTCCGTGTTAAGCCCGGTTTCCTCCCATTCCGGATCGTCCCGGTAACGCTGTTCCAGCCAGGGATCGGCGTATAGATGATAGCCACGTTCTTCCCAAAAACCCGCTTGGTCTTCTTCCCTAAACTCGATCCCCCGCACCCATTTTGCGCTTTTCCAGAAATAAAGGTGCGGCACGACAAGCCGCAATGGCCAACCGTGGTTGGGACTAATGGTTTGGCCGTCGTGTTTGTGAGCAAACAGCACATTGTCATACAACAGGTCTTCCAGCGGAAGGTTGGTTGTCCAGCCTTCCTCCGCATGGACAACGACAAATTTGGCCTGCAGCTTTACACGAACCAGGCTCATTACATCCCGAAACAGCACACCTTCCCACACATTATCCAACCGGGACCAAGTGGTCACACAGTGGATGTCGCTTTGTGATTTGGTTTGCGGCAGGTTCATGAACTCCTGATAGGTGAGCGTCTTTTCTTCATCCACCAGACCAAAAATTCGAAAGTCCCACGTATCCAGATTGACGCGCGGCACCGTTCCAGCATGCAATACAGGCCATTGCTCAGTCAAAAATTGCCCCGGCGGCACCCGATCTTTCAGGTTTGGATTCACGATCTATCGCCTCCTAAAACTGTATCCTACTTCTTAACCTATTGTACGGTTAGGCTATCGCACTCTTAACATAAAGCACCATTAACGTACCGCATCTGCCGTCAGACGGTTATTCGCGGCAAATTGCTGGTGATACAAACTCGCATAGAGCCCGTTTCGATTTAACAGTTCCGCATGTGTTCCCTGTTCGACAAGATGGCCTTTGTCAAGCACCAATATGTTGTCTGCCGCCAGAATGGTAGACAAACGATGTGCGATCACAAGGCTGGTTCGTGATTTCATCAACTGCTCCAATGCGCTCTGCACCAAAGCTTCCGAGTGGGAGTCAAGCGCGGAAGTGGCCTCGTCAAGCAATAAAATAGCCGGATCTTTCAAAATTACGCGGGCAATCGCAATCCGCTGCTTCTCGCCCCCGGACAGTTTATGCCCTCGTTCCCCCACCATCGTATCATACCCTTGCGGCAAACTCATGATCAAATCGTGGATATGAGCCGCTTTCGCAGCCTGAGTCAATTCTCGGTCTGTTGCATCCAATTTGCCATACAGCAGATTATCACGGATCGAAGCATGAAACAAAAACGTTTCCTGTGACACGATTCCGATCGATTCGCCAAGCGATTCCAGCGTCACATCCCGTACATCATGCCCGTCAATTCGAACAGTTCCTTGCGTCGGATCATAGAACCGCGAAATCAGATTGGCCAAAGTGGTTTTTCCTGCACCGCTCGGCCCGACCAACGCGACCAGTTGACCCGGCCGGATAGTAAAGTTCAGATTTTCCAAAATCGGTCGGTCTGACTGATAGCCAAACGATACGTGCTCAAATCGGATTTCCCCTTTTACATTCTGCAGCGGGATTGCATTTGGCCTGTCTTCGATCTCAACCGGCATATCCAAATATTCGAACAATCGTTCAAACAAGGCAATCGAGCCAAAAATATTGACCTGTGTGTTCGCAAGCGCCGCAATCGGTCCAAACAGTCTTTGCAGATAAGCGGTAAACGCCACAACCGTTCCGAGTGAAATCGTTTGGTCAATTACAGCATGGCCTCCATACCAATAGATAATGGCCGGTCCGGCCGTAGACAAAAAACCGATCGATGCAAAAAACCATCTGCCGATCATCGATTGTCGAATCTGCCATTTTTTCAGTTCTTCATTTACCTTGGCAAATCGCTGCCATTCCCATTTTTGCCGGACGAACGCTTTGACTAATGTGGCCCCGCTGACCGATAATGTCTCTTGCATCAACGAAGACAGCTCGCCCATTTTTTGCTGTGTGTTCTTCTTGACTGCAAAATTGAGCCTGCCTACACGCAGTGTGGGCCAGACAAATAACGGGAGAATAATTAACGAGAGCGTCGCCAGCCGCCAATCAAGCGCATACATCGTGATAATGGTGGAAACGGCAATCGTAAGGTTGGTGATTGTGCTGGATACCGTATCCGTCACGACATTTTGCAAACCGTTCACGTCGTTATTGACGCGCGACATGATATCTCCAGTCTTGGTGTTTGTAAAAAACTGCAAAGACATGCGGTGCAAATGGCTGTACATGCTGTTGCGGATGTCATACATAACACCCTGGCCGATCCATGTATTAAAATACGTCTGCGCGACCCCCACCAAACTGCCTGCGACCGCCGCCAACACCATAGCGACAATCAAACCGTTCAACAAGCCCTTATGTCCGGACGGAATCGCGTCGTCAATAATCCATTTGATAATTAAAGGTTGCAGCAGCCCCAGCAAGGCGGACAGTGCGATACAGATAAACACCAGTACAAACTGTTTTCGATAAGGAATCAGAAAACTTGCTATCCGCTTCAAAACCGCTTTCTCAATGTGCGGCTTCGTTTTTGAATCTCCCCAATCATGCGTCGAATAAAACCGCATTGTTTTCACTTCCTGCCCTTCTGTTACCTCCATTCTACATGTCTTAACAAAAATCTGCCAACCATTTCCCCATAAATTGCCATAGACAAGCATACATGAACGATTTTCGTCAATCGCAAACTACAGGTATCAAATGAGAATTGAGGTGTGGGAAATGGGGAACATGGGGAAACTGTTAGTTAAGTTGATTACCTTTTTTCTTGTTATATATGTGGTGGCCGCTTTGTTGCCTGCCGTCCGGATCACGTTTTCGTATGCGCTCGTGACGACTTTGCTGATTGCAGGTTTAGATTGGATCGCCGACCGATTGCTGCTGCCTCATCTTCGAAATGTTGTCGCATCCGCGACAGATGGGCTGTCCGCCTTCCTTATTCTGTGGATTGCCGATTTATTTGCGCCAAACTCGGCTGTGACGTTTACCTATCTGCTGTTAGTGGGCGTGATCATTGCCGGATTTGAGTTTATGTTTCACCGTTCGCTTTTCAAAATTGAAAATTATGATCGGAAAGGGGCGTAACCGGAATGGAAAAAGGCGATGCTTACCCGCGCGTAAAGTGTGTGGTGGATACGTGTACGCACTATATAACGGGGGATTATTGTTCGGCGGGAAACATTGACATTTTATTTGAGGAAGAAGGCCGTATGGCCCAAACGATTGAGCAAACCATGTGTAAAACTTATGCACATGCTTCCTCGGTAGCTAACATGATCGGCTCGATGGACAACGTCAATTGGAGCGGAACCATGAGTCACCTGTTTACGGGCGATCAGGTTCGTCCAACGATCACCTGTGTCGTCAGCTCCTGTGAATATTGGGCAGACGGGAATCTCTGTGTAGCGGAAGCGATTGAAGTAACGGGCCGTCACGCGAACGAATGTCAGGACACAAACTGTCAGACCTATCGGAAAAAGCAATCGTAAGATTGTGATTCGCTTTTGACTAGATAGAAAGGGGACATTGGATGATGAAGCCGGTGACTCTCATTCTTTCGGCAGTTGTTTTGCTGTCGACTGCCGCCTGCACTCCGGCAGCCAACCAAAGCAGAACCAACAATCCGCAAGGTTTTAGTATCCTAAACGCGCAAAATACGGGACAGACCTATATTTCACGACCTGATCTGGCGGAACAGGTCATGCGCAAAGTGCCCGGCATTTCGTCCGCTGTCGTTGTGGTTCGCCAGCGAACCGCTTATGTGGCCGTCAATGAAGCTGTTCAAAACCAATACGGCATGGCCGGTCGGGCGGCCAATTACCAAACCGCCCGTGACAACAACGGCACCCCATCTACATTATCGGCGGCCACACAGCAGCGGATTGAAGATGTGGTTCGCAATGCGGACCGCTCGATCGGAAACGTCTATTCCTCCAACAATCCCGCTTTGATAAGCCGGTTTAACCGTTATCAAAGCACCGGTCCCAAACCGATAGAAACGGTCAATGATTTGAGCGAGATCATTCAACGTGTGTTTCCAGCCGCCATCAGAAAGTAAGTGAAATGAAGCAAGTTCCTCTCGTTGGAACTTGCTTTTCAAACGATTCCAGTATGATTTGCGCAATTTCCGGCGATTCTTCCGTTGCTCCGTTAAGAATTTCCGCAATAATCCGTTTTGTGCCTTTCACGGCCAATTGTGCACGGGATGCGATCAATTCTGCATACTCGTATGTTTTCCCGACAACTTCTTCGTTCTTGTAGACACGATCGATCAGGCCGATCTGATAAGCTTCTGTCGCATCCAGCAGACGTCCTGAATAGAGAATGTCTTTCGCTTTGGCGGGGCCTACCAAGTCGACAAGGTTTTTCGTTCCCGATAAATTATATATTAATCCCAATTTCGCCGGTGTAATGCCAAATAGGCCGTTTTCCGAGGAAAACCGCATATCGCAGGCAAGCGCAATTTCACAGCCGCCCCCTACACAGGACCGTTGGACCATGACAATGGTCGGTTTGGTATAATCGAGCGCCTTCCACCGTAGACCGGACGGTTGTAAACTCGGAGATATCCGCTCCTGCAGCAAACGCGGTCTCGTCGATTCCACGGAAAATAACCACTTTTACTTCCGAATCATGCTTCAAATCCTCCATTATTTTTGGAATGGCCGTCCACATTTCCATGTTCAGCGCGTTCCGCTTCTCTGCCCGATTGAAAAAGACAGTCGCAATGGCTCCTTTTTTTTCTGCAAAAATCAATGGTTTGCCCATCCGGTTCCTCTCCTTTTCATGAGTTCATAGAATTCCTTGCTTACCGACTGTTCGATCTGCGTCTCCGAATAACCAATTGAAGGAAGCACTTCTGTCAAAATGCTGACCCAGCAGAGGTGCAGGTGACCTGATGGAATAGTCTCGACCATGGCGGACCCGTTTGTAAACGATTCCCAATTTTCCGATAACTTAGGGTCGAAAATTCTCCTCACGAACATCTGCCGTCCGGAAACCGCTCGATCTTAATCACTTCTGCTGTGCTCTTCGGGTACATACATCTGCCACGTTTGACATGCAAAATATATACCAAACGGGCAACCGCGACAACTCGCTATTTGATCAGCTTGGACATGTTTCAAATTGAAACAAATTGAAACACCTCTCTGGAACATCCTGAAACAAAAAGTCAAAACGCAAGTCGCACAACTGACCGGATTTTGGGGAAGGCGACACGAATCGTGCATGAGTAAACGCACCAAACCAAAACTTAAATCGCCCCCCTATGCAAACGGAAGGGCGATTTTTTATATATTACATCCTACTTTTCATCCCACACTTTAACTTCTTCCATAATATCGCCTTGGTGAATCTGATCGACGTACTCCATTCCTTCCACCACTTGGCCAAATACGGTATGTACGCCATCCAGATGAGGCTGCGGTTCATATACGATAAAAAACTGGCTGCTGCCCGTATCTTTTCCGGCATGCGCCATCGACAAAGAGCCGCGAACATGCTTGTGTGGATTGCCTTCTGTTTCACATTTAATTGTATAGCCCGCGCCGCCATACCCTGTACCTTGCGGGCAACCGCCCTGCGCCACAAACCCTTGGATCACTCTGTGAAACTTCAAACCGTTGTAAAATCCGGAGTTCGCCAATTTTTCAAAGTTTGCCACCGTATTAGGTGCCGCTTCGGGAAAGAACTGAATGATCACTTCGCCGCCGTTTTGCAGCCGAATGCTTCCTTTTTTCAATGTAAAACCTCCGTTCAAATTGATTGGCTTAAATCACCTCTCTATTTTGTTGTTTTACCGTCCGGTTGTCAATCTGATGGCGTGTGGGTATGATATACCTAAATCTTGTGAAGGAAGAGGATCCGAATGGCAAGAGAGACCAGAGAAGCCCGTGAAATCACGACACCACCGCCTGATCTTCAGCAGGAAGTATCCGAAATTGCGGAATATTTGGAGCTGCAAGTAGGCCCGGTGGCCGATGCGCATAGAAAATTACTGTCTGATCTGGTACAGCGGTATGGTGCGGCAGCTGTCACCTTAACACTCGTTTCAGAACTCAGTCAACTCGATATGGTTACCGCTTTGCTGCAGCAAAGCAAGGAAACGTTAAAAAAACGGAAACGTACACCATCAACCCTCTGAAATCTGAGCAAACGCCCTTTTCCCGAAAATAGGGCTTCCGTCCTGTACAGAAAACAGCCCATCCGCATTTTATATACTATCTTCGACTAGAAGAAACCGAACAATCTAAAGGAGGGCTTTTGATGTACGGAATATTTGGCGGCTACACACGTTGGGCGGTTGTATTCCTGATTATCTTTGTATTGTTCTTCTTGCTGGTTCCCGGTTATACTGCTGCTGCCGCTCCCGTTTGCTAAGTAAAAAAAGCCGACTGTGTTGTTTCGTGAAAAGCGAAACCGAAAACCTCCTGCCGGGGTGACAGGAGGTTTTTTGCTTACCACCAGAATGGTCCACCAAACGGGAATGGCCGATAGGGACCCCAAAACGGAGGAAATCCGAAGCCAAATGCCGGGTAGAACGGCCTAGGCCCAAAAAATGGCGCAAACCTGCTCTCTTCCGAAACGCTTGATTCCGAGATTTCGAAGTTTTCCATTTGCTCGGATTCGCTTGCTCGATAAGGAAATCCGTAGTGACCTCCTAAATGGGGATGATACCCATAGCCATAATGCCAATGATGATATGGATATCCACCATACGGATGATATCCACCATACGGATGATATCCGCCATACGGGTATCCGCCATACGGATGGTACCCACTATATGGATATCCGCCATATGGGTACCCGCCATACGGATGATATCCGAATGGTCTTTGCATCCACTGGCGACTTGCCTCTTCCTGTTCGTCACCCGTTTCGCCGTTCTGTTCATAACGATACGGGAAGCCGGGGAAATGGCTCCAAGGCACTTGATACACTTGCGGGTAACCACCCCCTGGCGCCATATGGAAAGGTGGTGCATAGGGAACCTGTTGCCAATAACCTCCTGGTTCACCGTCGTGTTCAATCGTTTCACCATCACTCGGCATAGTGCCGTATCCCGGTGTGCCACCCCCCGTCGGTACAGTGCCATAACCTGGTGTACCACCGACACCCGGCATAGTGCCGTAACCTGGTACACCACCGACGCCCGGCACCGTACCGTAACCTGGTACACCACCGACGCCCGGCACCGTACCGTAACCTGGTACACCACCGACGCCCGGCACCGTACCGTAACGTGCCACACCTTCCTGACCTACCCAACTGTTTTCATCGACTGCCTGAAATCCGTTATCCGTCAGATTCCGATTTTCTTCTGTCATAAGGCATACTCCCCTCCATGGTCCATCGCCTATTCACGGCATACTCCAGATTATGCGGCAATCAAAAAAAGGGCGCTTGCCCTCAAAAAAATGGGCAAACACCCGTATGCCTTTTGATCTTCCAGTTAATGACCTGTCATTTCCCGCAGGTCAAGATATTTATCCAGGTCCTGTTCGCTGATTCCCGTCTCGCGGGCTGCCTCGCGCACCGTTTTGTTTTCGCGGAACGACTGTTTGGCCAATTCGGCCGCTTTGTCATAACCGATCAGCGGATTTAGCGCGGTTGCCACTGATGTGCTCATTTCTGCGTAATACCGGCACCGTTCTTCATTTGCTTCCATGCCGACAATGCAGCGATCCGTAAACGCCCGGACCCCGGTTGCCAGAATATTGATTTCATGCAGCAAATTGTAAGCGATCACCGGCATCATTACGTTCAGTTCCAATTGGGAAGCAGATCCGGCTGACGATACGGTCATGTCGCAGCCCAGTACCTGATAGCAGATCATGTTCATCATTTCGGCCAAAACCGGATTTACCTTGCCTGGCATAATGGAAGATCCCGGCTGCACCGCAGGCAGTTGAATTTCGGCAAATCCGGTGCGCGGACCAGATGCCAGCAGGCGAATGTCATTGGCGATTTTCATTAATGTAACGGCGAGCGCCCGGAGCTGCCCGCTGATTTCCACCGCCGCATCCGGATTTTGAACAAATGTGAAGAAATTACGCGGTTTTTGGAACGGCAATCCTGTAAACTTGGCGATTTCCGCTATGGCTCGTTCCGAATATTCCGGATGGGCGTTAATGCCTGTGCCGACCGCGTTTCCGCCAAGCCCGATCAAAAGCAACCGACGGCTGACCTGCTCAATCATTTCCCGGCGCATTTGAACAGCCGTCGCATATCCCGAAAATTCCTGTCCAAGCCGCATCGGAACCGCATCCTGCAAATGTGTGCGACCCGATTTTATGATAGGATCCCACTGTTTTGCCTTCTCGTTAAGTTCATCTTCCAAGTGACGGAGACTCGGCAGCAGATCATGCGTAATGGCCTCCATCGCGGAAATGTTGATCGCCACATGGATCGTATCATTGGTTGACTGTGCCATGTTGACATGATCGTTCGGGTGTACGAGCGACGTGTCGCCCCGCTCGCCTCCCAACAGTTCGCAAGCACGGTTGGCGATCACTTCGTTTGCATTCATGTTCTGTGACGTACCGGCACCCGCCTGATACACATCGACCACAAATTGGTCGTTCCACTTTCCATGTATCACTTCTTCAGCCGCTTGAATAATCGCATTCGCCTTTTCGCGGTCAAGTTCTCCCACATCGCGATTGGCTATCGCCGCAGCCCGTTTGATAATGCCTTGGGCCCGAATAAAACGGGGCGGCAGATACAATCCGGAAATCGGGAAATTTTGCCGTGCCCGTTCTGTCTGCGCCCCGTAGTAAGCACTGGCGGGAACCTTTACTTCTCCCAGCGAATCTTTCGAAATGCGTACTTTTGTATCCATAGTGGTCATGACCATCGCAATTCCCTCCAACTTAAATCAATTGCCGTTCCGGAAAAACGGCTCCCTGCAAGATCAGTTCGACTGCATGCGGCAGATCAGGCGCAGTTGCATCTGCATTTCCATGCTTTGGCCCGATAAAAACCGTCCGGGTGCCGGCCCGCCGCCCCGCTTCCATGTCAAAATCCCTGTCCCCCACTATCACACTCTGCGTCAAATCGATCCCGTTTTGTTTTGCCAAATTCAAAATCATTCCCGCTTCCGGTTTACGACAACGGCAACCGGCCTGCGGTTTGTGCGCACAGTAGCGAATATCTTCGATCACCGCACCGTCTTTCGCCAGCTCATGGACCATTTTTTCGTGAACCTGCCGCAAATCCTCTTCCGTCATATACCCCAGCCCGACGCCGCCCTGGTTCGTCACCACATACACATGGAAACCCGCATCATTCAGCCGTTTCACAGCTTTTCCGACACCTGGCAGCAAAACGAAATCATCCGGATTGTTAACCGGTCGTCTGGCGTCATTGATCACGCCATCCCGGTCAAGAAATACCGCCCGCTCCCCCATCCGCGAATCCCCCCTGTTTCCTTTACCTGCTAGTGTGTGCCGACGGTGATGAGATATACTTTACATATTGGACTGCTGTTGTCGGGCAAAGCGGGGTGATCAACGGAGTGTCCCATTCGGAGGCTAATATCATGAACGAGGCAGTGGGCCGGTTTGAAAACAATAGAAGTTAACGGAACAGTCTCGCTGTAACTATGATGATTACATCAAGAGGGTGACGTACATGAAGAAAATCAGCCGTCGCTTTTCCATTGCAGTCCACATCATGTCACTTATAGCGACGAGTAAAGATACACCCTGTACATCGGAATGGATTGCGGAAAGTGTAAACACCAATCCAGTGATTATACGAAAAATCATTGGTAAGCTGAAAAAAGCCGGTTTGGTGAACGTCCGCCCTGGATATGGGGGGCATACCTCCAACAGGGATTGGAAGAAATCACTCTGCTTGACATTTATCAGGCTGTAGAGGTCGTCGAGAAAGAGGACCTTTCAACTTCCATGATCATCCCAATCCGGATTGTCCAGTGAGGGGCTCATATTGAGTCGGTTTTTCGAACCATTCTGCTCCAGGCGCAGTTCGCAATGAAACAAATATTTGCTCAGGTTACGCTAAAACAGTTTGTAACTGAACTGAGTGAGAAAATTGGCTCGTCTAGGAGCTAATTTTTTCAGGCTTGGTGTAATCGGTTCGGTTACACAAATGTTTGTCTATCGGTTGCACCGATCTGGTTACACTAAAATCCTCTTTGTAATTTAACTGATGAAGGAAATGGAGTTGTTATGTCAATCGTTATCACAGGTGCCACAGGTGGGCTGGGCGGTCTTGTTGTTCAACATCGTTGGAGAAAGCTTTTTCCGGAGCATCCAAGCTTCTTCTCATCTCTGGTCCAAGTTATGACAATACCTTGCGTATTCGTCAGCATGCGTCTGCTGTAGAGGCAGCGAAAAAAGCAGGGGTTGGGCATATACTCTACACGGGGTTTGCCTTTGCGGAAAAGTCATCGATGAGTCTCGCCCATGTCCACCTCGCCACGGAACATGCGATTCGTACGACGGGCATTCCGTTTACGTTTTTACGAAATGCCCTTTATACCCATCTGTTTGTCGATCCAGGGCTCAAAGCTGCTGTCGAGCGTGGTGAACTGGTTACCAGTGCGGGAAACGGCAAACTCAATACCGCAACTCGAAACGACTTAGCCTTAGCGGCTGCAACTGTCCTTGCGGAAGAGGGTCATGAGAACAAAACATATGAACTGACTTCCCCACAGTCGTGGACTTTTGATCAACTCGCCCAAATCCTGTCCGAGGTATCTGGCAAGAAAGTAACGCATCGCCATGCTACAGAATCCGATTTTAAGGAATATTTGTTAAAATCCGGATTACCGGAAGACACCGCAAACTTCCTGGTTTTTGGTATGTATCGTCCGATTTCCCGTGGCAAGACGGCAAGTACTTCGGGAGACCTGCAAAAGCTGATAGGCGATTCACTCACTTCATTGCGCGAGAGCGTGAAAGAGGCTCTAAAGAGCTAAAAAATGTCAACGAGTCATGTCGTTCCAGACTAAAACGGAGCCGTTTCTGCGGCTCCGTTTTTCACGTCTCACCACGTCTTTTGGGAACTAAGAAACTCCTGCGTCCTTTTTATCCAACTGGCGGGGCGGCTGTAACAGCCACTGCCGTAAAACGCATCAACCAGCCAAGCAGTCCGGCCAGACCGAAATATGCGATTCCATATCCGATGCGGGTTACCGGTGTAACCTTGTAATAGGCGTCCTCCCGTATCAGGGCGGAGCGGTATTCCGGATACGGCGCATACTGCACCCGCAATCGCATGACCCCTTGCGTTTCCAGCCAGGTGGTCTTGGCCAGTTCCACTTTCTGGATGAGTCCCACCGGGAATTCGAACTCGCCAATCGGACCGACGCCTGGATAGCTTACCGCGCAGATTTCCTGCTGCCCTTCCAATCGGCAAAACTGAACAAAGGGCAGTTCCCGCCGATGGGATTCCTGCGGCAGCAGACCGGTTTCTTCAAACAGGCTTCGATCCACCTTTATCACTGAGCTGGTTTCCGCCTGACCGAGCTTCGGCTTTTTGCGAAAATACGCACTGTACAATTCCCAGGCGAACAGCGCCCATATAAACAAGAAGACGATTGCCTTCAAATACAGGATGATTACAAGTCCCACGATCAGTCCTACCCACCACAGCCAGCGAGAAATGGCGGTCACAATTCGTCCCCCATCGAGCGGATGGATCGGCAGCAGATTGATCAGGTTCAGGAAAAATCCGACTTGTGCAATCGCAAACAACGGTTTATAACCGGTCGCCATACCTGACAGAAGGGCAACCAGAGCACCTGCACTTCCCAAAATCGGCCCCGCAATCGCGATATAGGCTTCCGTTTTCGCATCACTCGGCATTTTTTTCATCGTCACCAACGCCCCCAGAAAGGGAATAAAGGCAGGCGCGGAAACAGGCAGCCCCTTCTGCCTGGCGGCAATCAGATGACCCATTTCATGAATCAGCAACATGAGTACCAACCCGATAGCGAATGTCCAAGGATAAATCAGCGCATACAGACCGATTGTCAGCATCATGCTCCAGATCATTCCGCCGATTTTGCCCAGCTTCAGCAGGGGGATCAGGAATTTCAACTTACCGCCGAAACTGGCCAGCAACAATCCGATCCCGCCGATCGTTCCCCATTTATTGCCGCGTTTTCTTTTGCTCATTCGTATCACATCCCTGAACTGGATATATGTATTGTACCAAATCAGGGGCGCCGGATGGCAGCCAAAACCGCTTTCTTACGAAATCGTTTCTTCATAACAGACCGGTTTTCGCATTCCGGTCGTATTGAAGTAAGGGGCGGAAATCGGCTGAAAACCCAATTTATCATAGAGCCGGTACGCTTTTCGATTGTTGTTTTGCACCCACAATTCAACGGCGGAAAGCGAACGGGTTCGGGCGATTTTCTCACACTCTGCTATGATTCGCGCAGCCAAGCCCTTACCCTGATAGTCACTGTCGATGATCATCGAACTTATATGGATGGCCTGATTCTGCTGCGTATAGATGTAAAATCCGGCCATCCGCCCCGCCTCGTCTTCAATCACCATGGTAATCGAATCGTCAGCGCACACCACTTCGTCTTCCTGTACCGGCCGTCCCCATGCCTCCAATAAAATGGGATTCATGTGTTTTTTCGCCAATTGGAGCAGACGCTCATGATCCGTATCCTTTTTCGGACGAACCCGAAAGGATTCGTTTGCAACCTGCCAGGTCATCAAACCGGACTCCTGGCCGAACCAAGGGTCACCGCCCAACACAGATTCCCTGCCTGTCCCTTGAATACGGGTCAAAATCTCCGCACCCGTTTCCGTTATCAGAATGGTATGTTCAAAATGGACGCTCAACGAATTGTCAACCGTGGCGGTCGTCCACCCATCTGGCAGCGTTTTGACATAAGGGGAACCGTTTGTGATGACCGGTTCGATGGTGAACACCATGCCCGGTCGCATTCTTGGCCCAAGCCCGGCCGGTCCAAATTGGGGAATTTGCGGATCTTCGTGCAGTTTTTGGCCAATTCCATGGCTGAACGCACTTTTTACGACAGTGAAACCACTGGCTTCCACCGTTTGTTGAATCGCATGGGAAATATCCGATAAATGCCGGTTTGGCTCTGCGCAGGAAACCGCCTGCTGAAACGCCTGTTTGCAGGCAGCCACAAGACTTGCGGCGTTCTGCCTGTCATGTCCGACGATGTAAGTGGAAGCGCTGTCGCTGTGATATCCTTTATACTCAACGCCAATATCGATTTTCACGAGGTCTCCGATTTCAATTTTCCGCTCAGAAGGGACTCCATGTCCGACCTGTTGATTGACGGAAATGCAGGCAGGGGCGGGAAATCCATACAGTTGATGGAACGAAGGGGCTCCGCCTTGTTCGACAATCACCCGTTTTATCGTTTCTGCCAATTCTTTCATAGAAATACCAGGTTCCAGAATTTCACTTGCTGCCTGATGGGCCATGGCGTTGATTCGTCCCGCTTCACGCAGGCAGTCGATCTCGGCTGCTGACCGAATTTTGATCATATATGCTCCCCCTGTGATTTCGCTTTCCTATTTTTATATGAAGCGGGGCCACGGAATGGGACGTAACGACCCGGAATTGGTGCATTCGCTGAGTACGATTTTCTGTTTCGAGGCATTTACTGTTATATAAATGTCCTGTAAGGGGGGATTTGGATGGCTATTTGTCCGATTGTAAAGGGAGACGTGCCCATTTTGCGGCAACCATGCAAACCAATCAGTGATTTTGATCAGTCTGTGAGGCAACTGCTCGACGATTTGACAGACACCATGTGCCATCATGCAGGAGTAGGCCTGGCGGCCCCGCAAATTGGTATCAGCCTGCAGGCAGCGGTGGTGGATATCGGTACGGGCCCTCTGGAATTGCTCAACCCGGTGATCAGGAAGGAAGAAGGGACCCAGAGCAGTGTCGAAAGCTGCCTCAGCTTTCCGGGTACAACCCTTAAACTGGAACGGCCGGAAAAAATCTGGGTATCAGCCAAAAACAGCTCGGGCGAAGACATCCGATTGGAGGCGTTCGGATTTCTTGCCCGTGTGATCTGTCATGAGATTGACCATCTGAACGGCGTGTTATTTTTTGATCGAATGACGGAAGAGCAGTTTTTCAGTCAATTGTTTGATCAGATCGGAACAGGCAATTTTTCCTCTTCCACCGAATCCGGCAACACACAACGATCGACCCGTTCGGAAATGGAAGACATCCGGTTAGCGGCTGACTTTTTTGCAGACTCTATCTGGAAACTGGAATTAGGGCTTGATTTGCTGCGAAACCACGCGGCAAACAGGCGGCAAGCGTGGGAGAGACTTCATAAAATAAGCAAGCAGTTGGCACAAGCGGTTCAAAAGTGGGAAAATGATTAAGAAAAGGGAAACTGCGAATCCTACGAAGTAGCATCCCGGTTGTATTTGCAATAGAAAGCAAGGAGAGGATCGCTCTTGAAACAAAAAGTTGCAGTAATTGGCGGCGGATTGGCCGGATTGAGCGCAGCCGCCCGACTTTCGCATTACGGTTTCGATGTAACGCTGCTGGAAAAAGCGCCAAAGCTTGGAGGCCGGGCCATTACCATTCCCGTCAAGGGATTTCACTTCAATTTTGGCGCCCATGCGATTTACGGACGGGATACATCCATTTTGCGAAAGTATGAACATGAATTGGGTCTGAAGGTAGACTGGGCCGATTTTTCACCTAAAAAAGCGCATTATGACCTGGGCACGTTCACCACACCGGTGCCCGCCACGCTGGAAGGGTTGATGCAGACCAAGGTGTTGGATGCGCAGAACAAGCTGCGCTTCGCTTACGATATATTCAAAACCATTTCGACAATGGAACGGGGCGAAGAAGGGATATTGATCGGTGATTATCTGAAAAAGGAGCCGCCGCAGGTACGCGACTTCTTACTGACGCTGGGTTCGTCCAACTTTTTTACGAACGAACCGGAAAAAATACCTTCCCCGCTGTTCTTCCGCTACTATCGAAGGTTGTTTTCGACACGCAAACCGGTCGCTTATATTCGCGGCGGCTGGCAGTCCATCATTGAAGGCCTGGAGTCGATATTGCTCCGGAATGGCGGAAAAATCGTCAGCAAAGAAAAAATCGAATCGGTTGTCGTCGAGAACGGCGCTGTTCGTTCCGTGATCGGCAAGGAAAATCAGTATGACGCCGATCATTTTGTATTCTGTGTACCGCCGAGCGTCCTGGTATCCCTGTTTGAATCGACGCCCTACAGAGAACTGCTTGCCGAATACAATCGGTACGAATCGAATCAGGTTGTGGTTTACGATATCGGATTGCAAAAACGGATTGAAAGCCCGTTTACATATATCTATCACAAAGGGGAAAGGATTTTTATAACCGACATTTCCTATTACGATCCGACTTGCATCCCGGAGGGCGGCCAATTGATGCAAGCAGTCGCTTACCTCAACAAAGAAGAAATAAACGCCAACAAGATGGACGAGAAACTGGAGCATATTGAATTTGTATACGACAAGCATTTTCCTGGTTGGCGGGATCTGTTGGCAGCCAAGCGAATCTCGAAAAAGGCGACAGTACAGGAAATTAAAACGATTGACGATCAACGTTTGATGCCCGTCAAGTTCTACAGCCTGCTGAATGCGTACTTTGCGGGCGACTGGTGTGAAGGAGAAGGGCAGCTTTCCGAACTGTCATTCAGTTCCGCCTATGAAGTCACGAAACGAATTATGGAACAAACTCCGAGTCCCGTTGTGGTCTAACTGTCTACGAAAAAACGCACCCTATATGTAATAAGGGAGGAACCTATTTTGACGAAATTGAACGTTCCGCAATTTGTCGCTGCTTTGTTTCCGTCATACGAAAAGCCCATCAAACAGTTCAACGTCTCTATCAAAAAGGGCTTTCCCAATTTCGACCACCTATGTGGAAGCACAATTTGACCAGACAAACGATGGAGAAGGCGGTTTTTTCCCCGAAAATCCTGTATCGAAACGGGGTGCCGTGCAGGTCCGGCAAACTGAAATCGAAAATCGTTTCACCGAGCGCCATATGTCATCCTTCCTCTCCGATAAAATTGCAAAACGGTCGGTACTTCCATTTCGCAAGTCCTCTTACTGTACCGCATTTTTGCTTAATCCCTCAATTTTTGTAGATCACCTTACAGAATTTTACGAATACATTTCATAATACTAGTAACAGAATAGTATATACGATTTTAAAGAGATATGTGTGATTCGATTTGGGAGGGGAAATTCTATATGATCGCAAGTGCGGAAGAGCGTCGAAAATGGTTGGAATCGGAATTCCCCGTTTGGCCAAGGCGCACGATTGCAAGTCATTTCGCTCATCAATCTGAAAAATACGCCAAGCACCCTCTACTTTTATTACCCGAACGGCAGTATACATACGAAGAAATTTGGCGGCAAGCACGGGCGATTGCAAAATCCCTGCTGGCCGCAGGCGTCGAAAGGCGCGATCACATTGCGGTTTTAATGGCAAATGAGGCAGAGTTTGTTGCTTTGATGATCGCCATCTGGTTGGTGGGAGCCGTTTGCGTA
Source organism: Effusibacillus dendaii (assembly GCF_015097055.1). Taxonomy (NCBI): domain Bacteria; kingdom Bacillati; phylum Bacillota; class Bacilli; order Caryophanales; family Alicyclobacillaceae; genus Effusibacillus; species Effusibacillus dendaii. The sequence continues at coordinate 3,265,904 of NZ_AP023366.1, read as the reverse complement.
CCGCTCAATACGATGCTCCGCCAGGATGAGCTGGCCTATCTGCTGCGCCAATCGGACAGCCGCTACCTGATTATGCATCAGACAGCAGGCGGTATGGATCATAACCGGTCCGTTTCGCGCGTGTATGATCAACTGCTGACGGAACAGGGAAACAAACTGAAAAAGGTGGTTTGTATTCCGAACGGATCAAGCGCAATCGATGATCGGTTTGAACTGTGGGATACATTTTACAGCAGCGGATTGCGGATCACGGATCAGGCATTGGTTGAACGCTGGCGGGCGTCCGAATATCCGGATGAACTTGCTTTTATCATTTACACATCCGGCTCGACCGGTTTGCCGAAAGGTGTGATGCTGTCGCACGACAATTTTTTGCGATGTGCGTATTCCACTTGTTTAAGCCGGGCGATTGAACAGGGACGGCGGATATTTACCCCCCTCCCGCTTTACCATGTATTTGCAATCGAAGAAGGAATTCTGGCCGTTTCGTTTGTCGGCGGTTCCGTCGTGACCAGCCGCGAATTTTCACCGCTTCAGTCACTCCAGTTGATGGAAAAGTATCAAGTCAACGATTTTCTCTGCGTGCCTTCCATGCTGGTCGCACTGGTCAGCCACCCGGAGGCGGCTTCCTTCCGCCTCGACTCGTTATACGCTCTGATGTGTGCGGCAGCGCCAGCCCCGGTTCCGATTTGGCAGCGAGCGATCGATGTGTTTGGCCTGAAAGAGATTTGCACCGGCTATGGCGGCACGGAAGCGACCGCTTCTACCACACATACGGAGGTGGGAGATCCCATCGAAAGAGTGGTTACCCGCGTCGGCCGTATTAAACCGGGCGGCGTCACCGGATTGCCTGAATTTGGCGGCGCGAATGTTCAATACAAAGTGATTGATCCGTATACAGGGGAAAATTTGCCGTACGGTTCGGTCGGAGAACTCACGGTGCGGGGCAATACGGTCACACGCGGATATTACAACAAACCGGAAGAAACAACCTTGACCATTGATAAAGACGGCTGGCTGCGAACAGGAGACCTGGGACGTTTTGACGAAGACGGATATATCGAACTGCTCGGCAGAAGCAAAGAATTGTACCGGGTATCCGGTGAAAATGTGACGCCAAAAGAAGTGGAAGAAGTGATCAGCAAGCATCCGAAAGTGAATCAAGTTTACGTAGTCGGCGTGCCGGACAAATTAACAACGGAAACAGGCGCCGCCTTCATTGAACTGAGACCGGGAGAAACCTGTACCCGACGGGAAATCATCAATTGGTGCCAAGACAAACTGGCACGTTTTAAAGTACCCCGCCATGTGTGGTTCGTTTCTCCCTCCGATTGGCCTATAACCGGCAACGGAAAAATACAAAAATTCCGTTTGCAGGAAATGGCCGCTCAAAAATTGGGCGGAGCCTAATCTTCTACCGATTGGCTTGCCAAATCAGAACGCCGTTCTGGCCGCCAAATCCAAATGAATTGCTGAGTGCCAGACGGATCGGCTGCTGTCGGCTCGTGCCTGCCACTACATCAGGCGGAGCCGCCGGTTCCCGCTCTTGACAATGTAAAGTGGGAGGCAGCCAACCTGTTTCTATCGATTTAATACAAGCGATCGATTCGATGGCACCTGCTGCCCCCAACAAATGGCCTACCGCTCCTTTTATGGAGCTGACAGGCATTTGCTTTAGATGATCTCCAAATACGGCGCGCAATGCGTTTGATTCTGCCATATCTCCGGCAGGAGTGGATGTTGCATGAGCATTGACGTAATCAATGTCTGTCGGTTGCCGCCCAGCCGATTGAAGCGCCCGTTTCATCGCCAGTGCGGCGCCCGCCAAAACTGCATCGACTTCTCCCCTTTGCAGCCAATAGACAGCCTCGCCGATGGAGTTTGCGGAAGAAGCGCAAGCGGTGGCATAGGTCATTACAGGGCCCCGAATTCCAAACTGCAGCGCTATCGATCCAGCCGCTGCATTGGGCATCGCTTTCGTAATCACTCGCGGACCCAAGCGATATGCCTATCCGATCTGGATCGGATTGCGATAAGGCCAATTTTCCGTCCTCTGACAGCAGTCTGGCATCTGCCAGCGCTTCTTTCGCCGCCACCAGAGCCAATTGGGCAAATCGGTCCGTATCGGCGATCTGTTTTCTTGCCAGATGATCTTCCGGTTTAAAATCAAGAGCTTCTGCCACCACGGGGACCCACTGCCGCAACTGCTCATCTGTTGTTTGCCTGACAGCCGACTTATTCGCCAACAAGGAATCCCAGAAAATCGGAACGCCCGTCCCATAAGGAGTTACGGCGCCAAGTCCGGTAACGGCAACACGAAGGGGGAGGGTCATGTGAATAGCTCCTATCCAATCAATCAACTTCGATCACTACTCGTTTATTATATACGTTACAGCTAGCAGATAAGCCAGTCCGATTTTTGACTGTTCAGTTCCTTTGCCAGCGTTCTGACCATTCCATCCAGGCTCGTCTGAATATTATAAACTATTGCAATAAGGAGGAAAACAACCCTTCGTTAAACGCCTGATCGTACATGTAATAAAATCCGTACACGATGCTGACGGCTCCTGTAACGCGGGCAAGTGCCCGGTTTACCTGGATCTGGCCGCTGCTCAACACAAACGGGAGACCGATCAAAGTGGTAAACAACCAAACCGATGAAAACCGATTTTACATACGACTCATCCGAATGTTCATGCTGGTGCACATGCACCTGTTTTTGCCGAAAGCGGTACATGGATGAAAACCGAGATAAACAAGCAGGAGGCCGACGGTAAACTCCATAGAGGTCGCCCATGCGGAGGGGATTTCCCGTTTTAGCACAATCAGCAGGATTCAGACAGTAAACAATGTGAAAGTGTGTCCGATTCCCCAAAACACGCCCGCCAAAGTTTTCTGCTGTGACTGCGATTGTGGAAACGGCATCACATGATCCGGTTCGATGGCATGTTTAATTCCTAAAATAAACTCCATTGCGATCACCGACAGAAAATGAATTTCCATTTTGGACGCCCCCTGTTTCTTGCAGCTCTTGTTCTTACCATACAACAAACTCAGGGCGGCGGCCTTCTTTTGTTCTTATAATCCTTTTGATTCTTCCTCATCACATCAGATATCGAATGTACACATACGCAGAAGAAATTGCGATTGATAAAATCATTAAAGGAAAACCGATCCACATAAATTTCAGAAACGAAATGTGGTGTCCTTCTTTGGCGGCGAGTCCTGCTACGATCACGTTGGCGCTTGCGCCAATCAACGTACCGTTTCCTCCCAAACACGCACCTAAAGACAGGCTCCACCAGAGGGGTTCCAAATGGGTAACCCCCATGTTCCCCATCTCCTGAATCATGGGTATCATCGTAGCGACGAACGGAATGTTATCGACAAACGCTGATGCAAACGCGCTCATCCACAAAATCAGCATTGCAGTCATGGTTAAATCGCCGCCAGTGAGATCGATCGCCTGTGCGGCAAGCTTCGATATAACCCCCGTTTCGACAAGACCTGAAACAAGAACAAACAACCCGATAAAGAAGAAAATCGTAATCCACTCCACCCGTGCCAACGCTTCTTCCAAATAATGCTCTCCGGTAAGAAGCAACAAAACAAACGCGCCCGCCAACGCGACTGTCGCCGATTCCAGGTGTGCGATTTGATGGACAAAAAATCCTCCGATCGTTAATGCGAGAACCGACAAGCATTTTCTGAGAAGTTTTTTGTCAGTGATTTCGTCCTTTTCATCCAACTGCATGATGCCCTGTTTAAGTTCCGTTGATGTTTGCAGTTGTTTTCGGTACCAAACGGCAAGAAGGGCGAGAGTCACGAACAGGATAAAGAACGAAATCGCGGTTAGATTGTTCACAAAAGACAGGAAAGACAATTCCTTAACCGCACTGCCGATCATAATGTTCGGAGGGTCTCCGATGAGCGTGGCCGTTCCGCCAATGTTTGACGCAAAAATTTCCGTAAGCAAATACGGCAGCGGCGACACGCGCAATTGGCGGGTGATACTAAAGGTGACCGGCACCATCAAAAGTACAGTTGTTACATTATCGAGAAACGCGGACGCAACTGCGGTAATAAACCCCAAAACCAAAAGGATTCTAAGCGGATCTCCTTTCGCCTTTTTAGCCGACCAAATGGCTACGTACTTGAAAAGCCCCGTTTCCGCCGTGACAGAAACGATGATCATCATTCCGACAAGAAGACCCAAAGTGTTAAAGTCGATGTGGTGGATCGCCGTTTCCTGGTTCACGATTCCGAACACGATCATCAGGATGCCGCCCAGCATCGCAACCACGGTGCGGTGAATTTTTTCGGAGATGATGAGCGCGTACGTAACTAAAAAGATTCCAATCGCTAATACTGCCTGTTGTTCCATATATTACCTCCTAAAACTAGCCGTTGTGGTTTCGCATCTGGCTATTGTGATGTCATATCCGCCACGTTACTTGTCTTTGGGACGTGTAACAAACCCGAATAAACATGAAATGCCAATCGTAACAATCACAATTGAGATCATAACCAATGATTGTGTCGATACATCTTCGATGTCTTCCATCTTCGCAATCATCCCGATTACGAAGCCCAGGTAAACCAACATGACGATCCATCCGATGAAAAACTTGCAAATTTCCCTCATAAAGCCCCTCCCTTGTAAATGGTTTATAGCGATACAGCGCTTCAACAAAAGTGAAAAAAGACAAAAAGGAGCCCGTGGTGACAGGCTCCTCCATTGTGAAACAAGTATTCAATTTGTCGCCGGACAATTTCTCCGTCCGCAAAGTGTAACTGCTTTCATGTAAAATTGTACAGTAAAACGTTTTAATGAACAATAAAAAATTTCAACGTTCTTTGAAATAAAAAATTTTCGAATCCCCCCATTTCACTCCCCCACAACTGACACGTGTCCGAAAAAGACAAGAAGGAGCCTGTGGTGACAGGCTCCTCCATTGTGAAACAGATACTCAAGAAATTTCGTTCATGATTTGCGCCACAGAAGCGAACTGAACGGTGATTTGCGCGGTAAGATTTTTCAGATGACTTTTGTCAAAACCGGACAATAAGAGTTTGCATTCCAACAGGCTGTCTTCCAATCGGCGCAGTTGTTCTGAGATGTGATGCAACTTTTGAGCCACTTCTATTTTGGAAACGTCCATTTCGTCCAACACTTTGAAACGTGTTTGAATTTCTACCAACGATAATTTTTCCTTTTTATACATCTCTATGATCTTCATTCGTTCCAACGTTTCTTCGGGGTACAAACGACGATTGGAATCGGTTCTTTCAGACTTGAGCAAACCGAGTTGGGTATAGAAATCTATCGTCCTTTTTGAAACCCTGGTGAGTTTCGACAATTCACCTATCCGGTAAGACTTACTCATCGTCCGCTTTCTCTCCGTAGGTCAGAATGTTTTCTATATTCTCTTAGAGTCTACGGTAAAACGTTATACTTTGCAATATAAACAACTCGCGAACGGCATACACCCGGCTGCTGCAATGCGATTCCTCGCCTCTTTCCATTCTTCCTTTCAGATTACCAAACCTGAATAATATCTGCCTGAGCAACCGCCTCATGCAGATTGAATACTTGAAAACCGTCCTGTTTGGCAGCTTCTTCATTCCAACCTTCCCGGACCCCGATAATGACTTTAATCCCCAGTTCTCTCAGTTTCTTTGCCTGTTCGATGGCAATATTGTCATATCCGAGGAGGGCTACCGTTTTACCTTTCAGCTCCGCGAAGTCTCCCATAGTTTTCTCCCTCCGTGATGGTTGCATCTGTCTGTCAGATTTGGAAAATCAATGATTTAATCGTTACCGGCACTGTTTCGAAACTGTTAAAATTGGGCTGTCATCTCTTCCTTCAGTGCTTCTTTCCAATCGATCCCGGCTGGCAGGATTTTGTCGCATGCCCGCACATTTCGGTACGAATCCGCACGTGTACCACGCGGCGCCTTCCCTTGTTCCACATCCCGGGTGGCTTCCAACAATAAATGCCTGGCTGCAATGATGGCCGCATCTGCCGTTCCTAACCGTTCCAGGGAACGGTCAATAATCGGAGCAGCCGTTTCCTGCAACGCATAATCCTGCGTATTAATGCCCGATATTCCGGTAAACGTTTGGATCCGCTGTACTTCCCGGTCGATCAGGTAATCATTGGAGGGATTCCGTTTTAATCGGTAGCCTGGAAGCAGGTCATTCGGTCCGCGACCAAATGCCGTTTCGTGTTCCAGCACAAACTCGGGCGTAAATGGAATCTGCTTATCCGCCGAGTATATAAAATTCCACACCCAAGTTGATTCATCATCAATCGGCACCCAAATATGACCGGCGATTGCCGGAAATTCTTCACGCGAACCGTCTTTCCATTTCGTCATGGCGCCACGCATCTGCTGCGCTGGCATGATGTACTGATAGGCGCGCACATAATTCCCGTCCTGCCCCAAATCCCGGATTCCTGCATAGCGGAAACCATAGTCCGTTTTGACAACTTCCAGTTTGGGAGAAGGAGCCCGCGTGCGCAGCGCATTCTTGTCCGCCAGGTTGTTGTTGTGCGCGAAGGAAGAATGAGAAGTATCAATGCCGCCTTCCAAACCTTGCAGCCAATTGCATGCTTCAAATGTTTTGGAAACATGGCGGTGTGTTTCTGGTGCTCTTACCCATTCGTAGTCAGGCAGCGGCGGCATCCAATCTTTCGGTCCCATATAGGTCCAGATAACACCCGCCTTTTCCCAGGTGGGGTAAGACGTGATTTTGACTTTTTGTTTAAAATTGCTTTCCGTCGGTTCATTTGGCATGTCTACACAGTTGCCAGCCACATCGAATTTCCAGCCGTGGTAAACACATCGCAAACCGCATTCTTCATTGCGCCCCCAAAATAATTCGACCCGGCGATGCGGGCAGTATCGGTCAAGCAGGCCCACTGTTCCGTTCGTATCCCGAAACGCCACCAAATTTTCCCCCAACAGTCGAACGCGTATCGGCGGACAATCCGGTTCCGGCAGTTCTTCCGATAACAGGGCGGGGATCCAATACCGACGAAACACTTCACCCATCGGCGTACCTGGACCCACCCGCGTCAGTCGTTCATTTTCCTCCGGCTTCAACATGACACAGCCACTCCTTATGAATCATTTACATTCACTATATATACTCGATCCAACACTTGCGTCCGGGTTGTTCTTGCATATGGCACAAAACCGAAAATTCGGAAAGTAATAGGTAAATAAAAAGCTTCTATCGAAGCACACCTTCGGCAGAAGCGTCACTGATTCTATCATCTGCGGTTTGATCACTCGGGACTAAGCTGTTCCGAGATCAATCGGCTGTACATTCTCATTTCTTTTACGTAGCCCTGAGTCTGCACCTGGTAAAAATGTGATTTCGAACCTGTTACACTGATAGCGGCGACCACTTCATGCATGTCGTCAAAAACGGGTACGGCAACAGAACAGATGCCCGGCCTTGTTTCCTCGTAGGTAACCGCATACCCGTTTTTTCTGATCATATCCAACTGTTCATGCAGCTTGTCACGGCTAGTGATCGTATTTGGCGTAACCGCTTTCAATTCTTCCTGCAGCACACGTTCGATCTCCGTTAGCGGCTGGTAGGCCAGCAACAGTTTGCCAATTGCTGTACAATACGCCGGGACCCGGCGGCCGATCGAACTGAATGATCTGGTCTCCTGATCTTCCGGCAGCTTGCTGAGATACACAACGCCGCCTTGATCATAAACACCTAAGCGCACCACTTTATTGGTGGATTTTAACAGCTTTTCCAGGAAAGGAAGAGCGACCTGACGGATTTCCATTTTGTGATACACGGAAGAACCCAGTACGAATACGCCCAATCCCAAGTGGTATTTTTGGGATTTTTTGTTTTGCTGCACCAAATGTGACTCGCTTAAGGTGCGAATCAACCGAAAAACAGTGCTTTTCGCCAGCCCCAGCCGATGACTCAGTTCGCTAATGCCTAATTCCGGTCCCTCTTTTGAAAATTCCTGCAAAATACGCATTGCATTATGAACAGACGAAAGAGTTTCTTGTCCCTTAGCCACGGAAATTCCCCCTTTTTTTCCACGAATTCCGCATAAAAGAACAACCGCCTTTTTTTTTATCTGATTAAACCGTATCATTTTTAAAAAACCAATTCAATATCGAAATAGTTAGAAACATAATAACATTCAAAATAAAGAGGTGTTTTAATGTACGACCTTCATACTCATTTTATTCCTTCTGATGTATATGACTGGCTGAAGGAAAACAGCCGGACGATCCACGCACAGTTTGAACAAAAAGATGCGGCAAAATCCGAATTCCTGACAATCAACGGCAAATGGTCTTTTGAATTGAAACCTCTTTTCTTGCATGCCGAACTTTACCTGAACAGCCAACGCGAAGCGGGTGTCAGCCATTCCCTGGTCTCACCGATTCCCCAATTGTTTTTGTACGAATTTCCGTCAGAGATAACGAATGAATTGGCAGACGTGTATAACAGGTCGTTGGCCGACTGGACAGCTTCACAGCCCGACCGTTTATCGGCGCTCGCCACCGTTCCCCTGCAAAACCCGGCCAAAGCAGCTGATCAATTGAAGGCTGCATGTAAGAACAGATTAAAAGGAGCGATCATCGGTCCCGGTTGTGGGGGGCAGATGCTGACAGACGACTTTTTTGTTCCTTTTTGGGAAGCGGCGGAAGAAACGAATGCAATCGTTTTTATCCATCCGCTGCTGTCTGAAGATGCCCGCTTACAGCGACGGATGATGCCGAACCTGATTGGGGTGCCGTGGGAAACAACCGTCTGTGCAACCGATATCCTGTTAAGCGGCTTACTTGACAAATATCCGCATGCAAAAATTTTATTAGCGCACGGCGGCGGTTTTCTGCCCTATCAAATCGGTCGGCTGGACAAAGGGTACAATCAGTGGAAACCGGTTTCTGCCGCGTTGCAGGCCCCTCCATCCGAATATCTGAAGCGATTCTGGTATGATTCGGTATTGTGGAATCAAGCGGCGCTGGAATATCTGTTGCTGATGGCGGGAGAAGACCGGATTGTGCCCGGATCGGATTTTCCGTTTGACCTGTGTGCCTGGCCGCCCAAACAGTTTAATGAAAAAGGCGTACAGAGCCTGATGGGAAACTGAATGTTGGTTTAACAACAGTTAAAAAACTTGATGCAGGCCTACTCCAATGAGCAGAAGCCCGGCTACAAGCGATGAGTATTTTCCAAGGATTCGAGCGATCAGTTTGGTTCCGACTATGTTGCCGATCCATATCGTCATATACCCCCAAAACGTAAATGCGGACCTCATTTCGTGCGAATTCCCACCCCATTTTTCAAGCCAAAATGATGCGGCCCCCCTGACTTTATTTACTTTTCTGAGAGTTGGAATTTGTCTACCAGGCGGCGAAGATTCGAAACCACGAGAGAACTTTGTTCCGAATCGTTTCTTGCATCCTGTATCGTATGCACCATCTGTTCGGCTGACTGATTCACGTTGTCCACAGTTTTGAAATTTTGTTCATTTGTCGCAGCTATATTGCGTATAATGTCGCGCATCTGATTGGTAACATCAGGATTAGCGGCGGATGTCTGAGACATCGATGTAAGGACGTTCTTAACGGCTTCCACAATATTGGCCCCTTTTTCGACTTCATCGTTGCTTCTCTCGATAGCCATCTGGACCTGTTGGGAATCTGCCTCGATTTCTTCCAACGTGTGACTGATTTCCTGAGTAGCAGACGTTGTTTGGTTCGCCAACTTACGAATCTCTTCTGCCACAACTGCAAACCCTCGGCCGTGTTCCCCAGCTCTGGCCGCTTCAATAGAAGCGTTTAATGCCAGAAGATTGGTTTGTTGAGCCACTTCGTTGATGGTATGAACGATTCGGCTGATTTTTTCGGAATGCTCGGCAAAAGTGTCAGTTAATTTAAGGGCAACCTGAACACGATACACGATGTCCTTCATTTTTTCGTCAATGCTTTCAATTTGTTCCTGCGCGTGTTTTAGTTGATCCTGTGACAGTTGTTCTATACTGTGAAGGGTTTCGCTTACTTGGTCAATTTGAAGCATAGCCTGCCGGACGTCTGTTAGCTGATGCTGTATTCCTTCCAACATTTCTGCCATACTGTGGATCACTAAAGAGGAATTTTGCTCGACCCTGGCTGTTTTTTTCGCGCAACGATTCATTCGTAGTTTCCACGCCCAGAGCAGTTGTCTTTACCTTGCTCATAAGTCCGTCCAAACTATCAATCAGGTTATTTACCCAACGGCCCAATTCACCTGATTCGTCATTTTCGAGCGTAGAATGGTCTATACGCATTGTAAGATCGCCTCCGCCTTCCGCTATTCGACGAATGATCCGAGTCATATCTGTTAAACGGGAGGCGACAGGTTCTACTCCTCTTCGGGAAAACAATAAAACTGCCACCAGACCGTAAATTACTTCGATCAACATTGTCGACCAAAGCGGGAAAATGCCTGGCAGAATCAAAAGTTGATGCAGTATGATTCCCGCTCCCATCCACATGGCAAAAAGCTTGCCAAGTCGCCAAGTAAGCGAACGGCGTCGATAAACTTCCTCGAGATCGCCTTCGCACATCATTCCCCATATATCGGGCGAACCCGGTAACTGGAAAGTGACTCCTTTGCCTATTACCGGAATGTGGCGGTAGTCGGAATAGCCAGGAAAGTGAACGAAAATGTTATTTCCGTTTTGAATTGTGTTCCACACCCCGGGATGCAGTTCGTTGGTCGCCGGGTCCGTAAAACGTATTTCAAATTCAGTATGATCCTTAACCCGGACAATTCCCCAGTGTTTGGTGTGAACCCCGTCTTTCAGATTTTCCCCTAACGTAAATGCGCGGTCTTCGAAACGGCTTCGGGACAATGCGGTTCCGGGGGCGATGGCGGGATCAAAATTGGACTTGGCCATAAACAGATAGTTGTCACCGGAATCGCGGTAAACATGGCCAGCTTCACGTTGGATCAGGTCTCCTAGAACATCGTTGGGAATACGCCCGATTAAAATATGGCTCAACTTGTTCCCTAGCCGAACCGGTTGAATGAACACAATCGTTACTTCGTCATGAAAATTGGAAGTTCGTGGCCCGATCTCCATAGTCAGCGGATCCGAAAATGGACCATAGAGAAGTCTTTCATTTGTATTTAAAACATGCAGGACGGCTCTGTTGATCCCCGTTTTCTGATTGTTATGATAGGAAAATCCCAGATGCTTCGGGTATGTGGCAGCGCATACTTCAAGTTTGGTTGTAAGCAAAAATAACTCTGTAAAATAAGTTGCTTGTTGCAGACGTTTTTTTAAATAGAAATTCCACTCTTCATCGGGTATTCGACTTATTTCTGTTGCGGTGTTCTCTATGTAATCCCATTGTTCATTTGCCCAATCCAAAAGCAGAGATACTCGCGTCCTGGCAATCCCTTCAAACGTTTCTTCCACCGACTGCGCGATTTGGCGGTTAAGCTTATAAGACCACCAAAGCGGAAGACCTTCACGAAAATCCAGCCAACCGAAAAACCCCATCGAATTCTCCTCCTCCTAAAAATGCAACCATATATGTAATGTATATGTAATAATATATAACATGTAATTTAAAAATCAAATAAAATAATTGTGCATCGAGATATTTGTGTAATGTAAACTTACATAAACATAACACTAAGTAGTTCTGTTGTTTTGTTGCAACTACTATTTTTACAATTCTTTCCCGATGCGTTATTCTATGTGTAAAGTATTGAGAACCTAAAATATCATGCAAAAGCAAGGAGGGACGGTATTCCTCTTACAGCTGTATCCGTTAGGATCCAACCATACGAATGAAAATCATGAAAATCATTGCACAAATTGCGTTTTTATACGCTGTTTCATTTGTTGGAGATTGGCTGCACAACTTGCTGCACTTGCCGATTCCGGGCAGTATTATTGGTTTTTTTCTATTATTGGTCGCGCTTGTTGTCATTCTTGTCTGTTTTCAAATCCCGTATAGTACCTATATGATTGGAGGGCAATGGAGTAACCTCCTGTTAGGACCATCCGTTGTTTCTCTTGCCTACCCGTTATATAAGCAAAGGAACATCTTAATCAAAAATTTGCTCCCGGTTTTAGGCGGATTCCTCCACTGGCCGCTGTATTTGTCATGATCGCAGGATTGACTGGTCCCGTCTTTGGCCCCTATATCTTCAACTGGTTCAGAATCAACAATTTTTTGGGTCGGGGAATCGCACTGGGCAGCGCGTCGCATGCGATCGGAATCGCGAAGGCTTTTGAATATGGAGAACAAACGGTATCGATCAGTTCCGTTGCGATGACGTTGAGCGCGCTCTCTGGCTCTGTTTTTGCACCTTTGATTGTTTGGCTGTTTTATTTGTGAGAACTTCCAGAATCAGAGCACATCAAACATGAATTTCGGATCGATTTTTGGATAAATTGAAAACGACCTTCTCGAAAGAAGGTCGGATTTTCCACAGACGTGTGTCTATAGCAGCAAGGTTTCCGATGCTTAATACTCCGAGTGAAGCAATCGATCAGCAAGCGGTTCCTTTAAGAAATTTGATAAGCGAACGGCATCTGCCTTACTCAAGCCAAACGTCGCAACAAGGTGGTCGAGGTTGTCCATGTCGTCAATAGCCAAAATCGCGCTTCGATTCGATTGAAGACAAGTCACCAACGTTTTTCCGAAAAAGTGTCCGGTGTATGTCAACGTAAAATCGAATCGGGTTCCGCCAGATACGAATCCGACATGACGCGTGCGGGTCGTTTCCTCGTGATCTAAAAAAGGCTTCTACCGAAGCATATTCGCGGTCAAGCGGCGTCTATTAGAGGAAACCTTTTTCGACAGCCGAAAGTATAAAAATGGTGATGGAATATCACATTTTTATATTTTCTAAGCTGTTAAAAAACCCCCATAGGAAAAATCCCTACGGGGCGTAAAATTAAGAAATTGGAACAATGTCCTCACTCCTCTCTTAAACACTTACGAGGTTAGCTGTCGGATTCGGGCTTAAGAGATTGCCCTACCGATCGATCGACCGGATTCACCCCAAAATTGTTTCCCCCGCTTCCTTTCGGAATTCAGCGGCCTAGTTAAGCCTCCACTAATATTTACAAGTGAACTCATCGCTTGATCCGATGGTACCGTTACGGTTGCTCCATCGTCCTGCAGTCTTACAAATCCCTGATAGGCCGTAATCCCCAATATTCCTTTATGAGAAAGCATGTTATCCGCTACTATCAGTCCTCCTGACCGGAGTTTCGGCCATACCATCGCGAGGTAAAAAATGTATTCTTCCTTCACTGCATCGATAAACACAAAATCCCACGGGCCCTCGAGTGATGCCACCGTCTGTAAAGATCTCCCTCAATCAACTCAATGTATTTGTCGAGTCCCGCCTTTTCAAAAGTCTGTTTGGCCAATTCAATCTTAAAAGAATCGTTTTCGCAAGTGTACACCTTACCCCCGTTGGCTCTTGCGGCATCAGCCAGAAACAATGTCGGATAACCGCCTGATGAGCCAATCGGCAGATAAAAACCGTCCAATCAAAACAGATCAGACGGTCTTTAAGTCGGATAGGGAACTATCGTCCGGGAGGTACGGAACTATCGTCCAGGAATGTCAGAAACAGGCGTACCCGCGATTCCCCAGTGCGTTTTGGGAACTTCCGAAACCACAACGCGAACGTTTTCTTTCGGTACGTCTAACGTGTTTACGATCGTATCCGTTACGTCACGAATCATCTGCTTGATTTTTTCCTCCGGTCTGCCCTCAAGCATCTGAATTTGTACAAATGGCATATCGCACAGCCCCTTTTTATTGGATTTTTGGCTCAAATTTTACTCGGTCACCTGAAACCCGATTTCTCCCAATCCATCCAGCTTGGCGCTTACCGTATCGCCAACATGCAACAGGATGGCTTCTGTCACACCGCCTGTCAGAATGACGCTGCCAGCTTTCAATGATTCCCCTTTGCGTGCCAGCATATTGGCCAACATCGCCACCGAATGGGCCGGGTGTCCCAATACGGCAGCCCCCGCCCCCAACGCTTTGATTTGACCATTGATTGACAGCGTAACACCGACCAGATCCAGTTCCATTTCATCTGGCCGCACCAGGCGATCGCCCAATATCACTCGCGAAGAAGACGCATTATCGGCTATTACATCCGGCAATGTAAAAGAGAAATTTTCGTAGCGGCTGTCGATAATTTCCAATGCGGACGTCACAAATTCGGTTGCAGCCAGGATCTGTGCGCCCGTTACACCTGGGCCGCTCACATCTTTTCCCATTACGAAGGCGATTTCCGCTTCGACTTTGGGATGAATGAGATCCCGCATACGCAGTTGGCCGCCGTTGGGTATCACCATATAATCAAAAATATACCCGTATATCGGCTCTTCCACCTTCATCTGTTTCATTTTGGCCTGGCTGGTCAAGCCCATTTTGGGGCCGATGACCCGGTATCCCTGTTCCAACTTCAGGTTTACCAGTTCAGCCTGGATTTCGTAGGCCGCCGCCACATCCAGATCCGTATAGTCGGCTGTTATGCGGCCTATTTCCTTTTTTTCCAACTCTGCCCGTTCTAAAAAAGCGGCGATTTGCCTGTAGTTATAATTTCCCATAATCCGCTCCCCTATCTGACCGAAACCGATGTTTTGTCATGCGAGATGGCAGCCGCTACGTCGACAATCATGTCTTCCTGGCCGCCCACCACTTTCCGTTTTCCTAACTCGATCAGAATATCGCGTGCATCCAATCCAAACTGTTTGGCCGCCCGCTGTGCGTGCAGCAGGAAGCTGGAGTACACCCCCGCGTAGCCGAGTACCAGGCTGTCGCGTGTAATTTCCTGCGGTTTTTGAAGGATCGGGGCGACGATTTCTTCCGCCAAATCCATCATTTTGTATACATTGACACCCGTTTGAATGTTCATCCGGTCCAACACGGCAACCAGCACTTCTGTCTGCGCATTTCCCGCGCCTGCCCCCAGACACCGAACGCTGCCATCGATCCGGGTAGCCCCTTCTTCAATCGCTACCAAGGTGTTCGCCATCGCCAACGACAGGTTGTTGTGCGCATGGAATCCGACGTTGACGCGCAGATTTTGCCGTAACGCCCGCACCCGTTCCCGTACTTCATGCGGCAGCAGCGCACCAGCCGAATCCACAACATAGACAGTATCCGCTCCATAACTTTCCATCAACTTCGCCTGTTCGACCAGTTTTTCCGGCGGCGCCATATGCGCCATCATCAAAAATCCGACCGTTTCCAGGCCCAACTCTTTCGCCAGCGCAATATGCTGAGCAGAAATATCCGCTTCTGTCACGTGCGTGGCAATGCGTGCCATTTTGACACCCAATCCGGCCGCCTGTTTCAGTTCTTGCATCGTGCCGACGCCCGGCAACAACAGTACGGCAATGCGCGCCTGTTTACACACAGAGACCGCTGCCTCAATCAATTCCATCTCATTCGTACGAGACAACCCGTACTGCAGCGAAGATCCAGCCAGTCCGTCACCGTGCGAAACCTCAATATAGGGCACGTTGGCTTCATCGAGCGCTCTTGCCACGCTGATTACCTGATCAACCGTGTATTGATGGGCAATTGCATGACTGCCGTCACGCAGCGCCACTTCCGTGATTACAATATCCCGTTCCCTTGTCATCTCTACTGCGCCCCCTTTGCGTTAAACAACCGCTTTTGCAAGCCGGTGTCTGGCAAACTCTTCCGCCACTTTCACAGCTGCAGCCGTCATGATGTCCAGATTGCCGGAATACTTCGGCAGATAATCGCCTGCGCCCTCTACTTCCAAGAATACCGTCAACCTGTTTCCATCAAAAATCGGCTCTGTCCGCAGCCGATAGCCAGGAACATACGACTGGACCGACTGCACCATTTCCTCAATCGAGCGGGCAATTGCCGACTGATCCACGGCTCCCTCCTGCACCAGGGCATGCACCGTATTCCGCATCAAAATAGGCGGTTCCGCCGGATTCAAGATAATGATCGCTTTGCCTTTTTTGGCTCCGCCGATCTGTTCGATGCCGTGTGCCGTCGTTTCCGTAAACTCGTCAATGTTGGCGCGCGTACCAGGACCGGCGCTGCGACTGGAAATGGTGGCGACGATCTCCGCGTATTCAACCGGACAAACGCGGTTAATGGCGTGCACAATCGGGATTGTAGCCTGACCGCCGCAGGTGATCATGTTAATATTCATTTCTTCCAGATGCGATCCCAGATTGACAGTTGGCACCACAAACGGCCCTATGGCAGCTGGAGTCAGGTCGATTGCCAGTTTCCCCGCTTCCCGCAACAGTTTGGCATGATGCATGTGCGCTTTTGCCGATGTGGCGTCAAATACGATATCGGCCAGATCCGGCTGCTCCAAAAAACCGTCAATCCCCGTATCAATCGCTGCATACCCGAATTCTTTCGCTCTTCGCAAGCCGTCCGAATCCGGATCAATCCCGATCATCGCCGTCATTTCCAAAACGGGTGACCGCTGCAATTTAATCATCAAGTCCGTCCCGATATTGCCAGAGCCGATGATAGCCGCTTTCATTTTGCCCATTGTAAACATCCCCTCTCCGTTTTGCCTTCTCAATCAGTGAAACTGACCGACACAGCCCCCAAATGGGCCAGCCTGGCCTGAAAATGGTCTCCCGGTTCGGCGTTGACCGCTGCAGATAGAGCCCCTGACAGAATCACTTCGCCCGCTTTCAACACAATGTCGAACTCAGACAGTTTGTTTGCCAGCCAAGCGACACAATAGGCGGGATGGCCGAGGGCGGCGGCACCCACGCCGGTGTTCATCAGTTCGCCGTTTTTGTACAAAGCCATGCCGATCTGCGCCAGATCTACCCGATCTACCGCAACAGGCTTGCCGCCCAGCACATAGAGTCCGGATGATGCATTGTCGGCGATCGTGTCCTGCAGTTTGATCTTCCAATCTTTTATACGGCTGTCTACAATCTCAAGCGCAGGCAGCACATAATCGGTCGCCTGCAGCACGTCTAGCGTTGTCACGCGGGGTCCTGTAAGATCCCTTTTTAAAACAAACGCAATTTCAGCTTCTACCTTTGGCTGCAGAACCCGATGAAACGGAATGGAGCTGCCATTTTCGACGACCATGCCGTCAAGCAGATGTCCGTAATCCGGCTGATCAACTCCCAGCATCGTCTGCATGGCAAGCGATGTCAGGCCGATTTTCTTGCCGACAATCCGTTGCCCTGTAGCTGTTTTACGTTCGATCGTAACCAGTTGCACCCGGTACGCCTCTTCGGTCGTCAACTGCGGATCCAGTTCCAGCAACGGGGAAACCCCGCTGCGGGTTTCTTCCGCCGCTGCCAGGTGATCGGCAAATCGATTGATTTTATTCTCGTCAATGTGTGCCACGAATCGTCCCTCCAACCTACAACTTAATACAAATATTGGAAAGCTCGGAATAAAATTCGAAACTGTGCATTCCACCCTCACGGCCGATACCACTTTGCTTCATGCCGCCAAACGGTGTACGCAGATCGCGCAGGAACCAGGTGTTCACCCAGATAATCCCTGCTTCGATCTGCCCGGCTACCCGGTGCGCCCGCCGCAGATCGTTCGTCCAAAGACTGGCGCTCAATCCGTAGTGGGTATCGTTCGCCAACTCGATCACTTCCTCTTCCCGGTCAAACGGCGTAATCGTCACAACCGGTCCAAAAATCTCTTCCCGTACCACCCGGCAGCTGTTGTCCAGTCCGGTAATGATCGTCGGTTCCAGATAATATCCCTGCTGCAAACTCTCCGGACGCTTGCCGCCCGTCAGAATTTGGCCGCCTTCCTGTTTCGCCAGCTGAATATAGCTGTTGACGCGGTCAAAATGCTCCTCGCTGATCAAAGCGCCCACCTTCGTATTGGGATCAAACGGGTCGCCAACGGTCAACTGTTTGGTTTTTGCAACAAACTTTTCTACAAATTGGTCATACGCGGTACGCTCCACATAAATTCGGGAGCCGCAGAGGCAAACTTCTCCTTGATTAATAAAGCTTGATTTGATGGTGGTTTCAATCACTTCATCCAAATCGGAGTCGGCGAAAATAATATTTGGATTTTTGCCGCCCAGTTCGTAGGAAAGTCGTTTCAGTGTTTTGGCGGCCGCCGACATAATAATTTTACCGGTCGTCGTTTCTCCTGTGAAGGAGATCGCATTCACATCCGGATGTTCAGTCAAAGCGGCACCTGCCGAATCCGGTCCGAATCCGTGCACCAGGTTGACCACACCGTCAGGCACTCCTGCATCGCGGCAAATTTCAGCCAGAACCGTGGCCGTCATAGGGGTCAATTCAGCCGGTTTCATCACCGTGGTGTTGCCAGCCGCCAAACAGGGTGCCAGCTTCCAAGTCAGCAGCAGCAGTGGCAGGTTCCAGGGATTAATCAATCCTACTACGCCTACCGGCCGGCGAATGGAATAGTTGATTGCCACATCATCCTGTTGAAACGCTTCCGTTCCCAATGCGCGGATATAATCCGCAAAAAAATGAAAGTTATAGGCCGCTCTCGGTATATCCACACTGTTCGAGAGCCACAGCGGTTTTCCTGTGTCCAACGTCTCCAGCATCGCCAATTCATCTTTCCGTTCCAAAATCAGGTCACCAATTCGACGCAAAACAGCACCGCGATCATGGGCAGTCATCTTTTTCCAGGGGCCCTTCAGCGCTTTTCTCGCCGCCTGTACGGCCAAATCGACTTCTTCGCGGCCTCCTTCGGCCACCGTGCCCAATACTTCACCCGTGGCCGGGTTGATGTTGGCAAATGTTTTTCCGTTGCGGGAAGGAACATACTGCCCGTCAATAAAGTGCAGACAATCAATTGCTTTTACCTTTGTTCCTGCAGTTTGCGTAGCCATAGAAACACTCTCCCGTGATAAGTAACAGTTTTGTACCTGCAATCGAGCCGAAAGATCACAGGCATTTTTTTCAAAATACAAAAAGCGGCTTGCAAACTGAAGCTGTTCGTTCTCGTATGTGGAACAACGCCTGAAAACCTTCCATTTTACATCAGCACAATGGCGGTGATCCCAATCAACACCAGCCCGATTCCACTTACGGTTCTGACCGTCAGTCCCTCTTGGTTTTTCAGCAGAAAATAGCTCATGGGTGTCACCAACAGAGGTGTCGACATGGTGATCAAGTTGGCCAACGATACCGGTATGTACCACATGGAGGCAATGACGCAAATCTGCGCCGATATCGTCATCATTCCGCTGACAATATACATGACGAGCCCTTTTCGGTCTGCCCGCTTCACATCACGCCAGATTGTCCGCGTGCCCGAATTGGTCAAAAAATGCAAAGCCAGACCGCTGACAGCTCCCAATAAAGCTCCTAAAATCGGCTGGTTCCAGTCGTGAATCGCCGCTCCCCTCAACACATTTCCAACCGCATAGGAAAACGTGCTGGAAAGAGCCAGGAAGATTCCAGATTGCATGAGCACCGTTTTTTTCCTGCTGATCGTTCCCGGTTGACGCGCCTCCGGCTCCAGATCCATGATGTGTTGATCGGTTGCCGCCACCTCTTTTTTGGCAAATGCGCGCGGTACGTAGCTGATCAGAAACAACCCTGCCAAAACGGTCAGAATGGCAATCCCGTCAAGCAGAGTTAATCGTTCGCCGAGAAACACACATGCAATCAGGACAGTAAATAAGGGGTTGCTGATCTGGAAAGCGCTCGCTTTGGCCGGTCCCAACTTGTCAATCGAGTCGAAGAAAAACCACCGCCCCAGATACGTATTAAAAAAACCGGACAACAAAAACAGTAAAAAACCGATCGTGTTCCAGTTGATTTGATCAGGTCTGAACAAAAACTGAACCAGTAAGATCAATGCGGAAAACAGTACGTTAACCGAAACGGAGATCAGGAAACCCAGGTTGAGACTTAAGCGGGACGCAGCAACCTTTGTCAAAATAATGTTTGAAGAGAACAACACGAGTGCCAAAATAGCCAGTAATTCTCCCACGCCCATCCCCCATCATTTTCTATTTTCAGTTTCGATTTCCGAAAACGCCCAGATGTGGATTTTCTGCAGACCGCCTTCCACATGTTTCGATTGTTCGACCCAGAAATCATCTGCTTGGCTGATTCGCGCCTGTTTCATCGTTTCATACTGTTCCATCCCGCTTACAAAGAACTCTTCCACATACAACAGCGGCTGGTCAGTTCCGGCAAAAAACCGGACGTTCAGAGCGCCGCTGCTTTCAAGTTTCTGTCTCAGCTGCGGCAGGCTGTTCAAGTATTCTTCCCGACGTTCCGGCTTCACCTTATATTCCACGAACACTTTAATCGACAAGCGGCATTCATCCTCTCTCCAACTCCTTCTGATCTTCCCCGCTTTTCCACCGTTTTGTCAGGTGACTGTCAATCCCAAACTGATCCAAAGTGCGGGCTACAATATGGTTGACTAACTCGTCAATCGATGACGGCCGATTATAAAAAGCAGGCACTGGCGGCAGCATGACAGCACCCATGCGCGACAACGCCAGCATATTCTCCAGATGAATATCGTTAAATGGCGTTTCCCTTACCAGCAGAACCAGCTTTTTTCTTTCTTTCAGCATGACGTCCGCCGCCCGTCCGAGCAAATCTCCCGCATAACCGGTGCGGATCGAAGCGAGTGTTTTCATGCTGCAAGGGGCGATCACCATCCCATCGACCCGAAAGGAACCGCTCGAAATGGGCGCCGCTTGATCCATCGGCGAATACGTATAAGAAGCCAGCTTCTTGACTTCCTCCACGCTGTGCGAAGTCTCTAACCGGATGGTAGCCTCCGCCCATTTCGACATGACAAGATGCGTTTCCACACCCTGTGCCTTTAATTCTTCCAACATTCGAATACCAAAAATAGCGCCTGTGGCACCAGACATTCCGACGATGATTTTCATGTCTAAATCAATCCGGGCGGCAGAACGACCGGATATTTATCGAAACGGTCCAGGTCGACTTGAAAAAACGGATCCCTCTTTTGGGGATTAATTGTTTCCTGTGGTTCACTGTCCCGCCAACTGAAAGAACAGTCGTTGCAACAGTAAACGGTCCAAATCACCCGGTTCCCCTTTTTCCCTCGATGTTCCATCCTTGTATTGGAATTTTCACAGCGCGGACAACTGTTCATCTAATTCCCTCCTGCAGCGAACGGATCTGTTTGACCAACCGATCGATTTCAGGGCCGCTGGGCGGCGATACAATCCGCGCATCATGTCCGGTGGTATCAGGCGGCGCAAAACTGGTGGCATCAATAATCAATCGATGACCCTTGCCGGATACTTCCGCTGAAGGGTCAACCGGGACCAAGGGCATATTGGGCAGCACCATAATGTCATTCGCCCGGGTACGTGTCGACAACGCCCACATCACCTGGTTCAGGTCAAACGGATCGACATCTTCATCGACCATAATCAGATTTTTCAAATACATGACGCCGTGCGGAGTGCCCAGAGCACGCAGCGCGACCGATTTGGCAAATCCGCCGAACCGGTTTTTAACCGAAATGATGCCGGTTAATCCGTGCTGGTACAAGGCGTTGACAGCCACCACTTCCGGAAATGTTTCGCGCAATTGGGAATAGATCGGAACCGACGTATGAAGGCCAATCAACGTATCATGCTCCGTCCATCCTTTGCCGATATAGATATTCTCAAAAATGGGATTTTTTCGATGCGACACAGCGGTCACGCAGAAAACCGGTGCGCGTCGAACACCGCTGTAACTCCCCGGAAATTCGCCAAACGGTCCCTCCAAAATGCGCTCTCCATGAACCAGCTCCGCTTCAATCACCATTTCGGAGTTTGCCAGAATATCCAACCCATTGCCCGATTGGGTCAACTCGATCGAGTCCCCCATCATGGCTGCTGCATATGCATATTCCGATTCGGCATAACCAAGCGGTGTTCCTGCAAACAGCGTAATAGCCGGATGATTGCCCAGCATGATGGCAATTTTGAACGGTGTGCCATGCTTTTCCGCCAGCATAATTTGCTTTCCCATATCATGGCTGGGTATGGTCATCAGCGACAGACGATCCGGGCCCTGCACTTGCAAACGGTAGATACCGACATTCTGTTTTCCAAAATGATCCGGATCAAGCGGATCGCGGGAAACCCAGAATTCGTTCCAAAAGCTTTTCGGGTCCTGCAAGGAATGTCCGAAAGCGGGACAATAACGTATCGCAAAAACCGGTTCACCTGCTGCCATAACCGTATCACCGCTCCTCCAACTGTTGAATAGGTTCTCCCTCTTCCGTTTAAACATATACTGGCTGAAACCTCCCCATAGGGAAGGGGGGATCGATATGGGGGCAGCTCCATAGCGGATGCCGCCTGCCCGCGGATCGGTAAACACGCAGGCCCGATACATTCCGGTACGGCAATGGCTGCATTGCCCGCAGGGGATATACTCCTCCATCGCCACCCGGTCGCCTTCCTTTACTCCCCATCTGTTGGCTGCCTCTTCCCCGATTTGCTCAATGTGTCCCACCACATGGTGACCGAGGATTCTCGGCTCTTTCACCATCTTGTAATAGGACACGTCCGTACCGCAGACACCCACGATTTCTACCTTCAAGAGCCCTGCGTGAGACGGAATGGCAGGTATGTCAAACTCCCTCAGTTCGGTTGTCTTTTCTGCTACTGCTACTGCAGACAACGATTTGTGCGTCATCCCCATCTACCCCTTTGTCCAGTTGCGATCAGGAAACTTTCTCGGCGGCCTGGTTCAGTGAAAAAGTCATAATCGCATTGCCGCTCCCGGATGACGGTCCATACCCCAGAAATTGCCCTCGGAATCCCGGCTCCAACACGCCAAGCAGCATGGCAAGGTGGCGTCCACCCGATTCCACTCCGGCGGCGCGGGCAAACTGCGGAAGCATCTCCCTGGCAGAAATCGCCTCACCTTTTACCATATACTCGATAAACTGATTTTCCAACGCCCGTTCGGACAATGTCGGCATTTTCTCAGGACCCCGCACCAAATTGTGCGCCAATGCGCCGCTCGATACAAACACGCACCGCTTCTCACTGTTCCGCATCACCCTGCCGATCGCCTTTCCCCACTCATACGTTTCATCCAAACTGGCCGACCAGTTAATCGACAGCTCGACAACCGGAATATCTTCATTGGGAACCAGATACCGAAGCGGAACCAGTGTACCGTAATCCCAAATATAAGTAGGGTCATTTATGGCAACCACCGGAATTCCCAATTCCTTGCCGGCTTCTGCCAGTTGACTGCCCAACTGATGATCGCCCGGATAGAAATAATGAACATCCGAAATCAATTCCGGACATTCCACCGCTGTCAAAATTCCTTTATGAAGCGGAGTCGCATCGACAAAATGATGGAAGGTTCCCGTCCAATGTGTGGAAACAAGCACAATCACGTCCGGTTTCAAATTGGAAATGGTTTGCGCAACCTGATTCATCGACTCTACCATCTCTTTTTGAAAATCCGGAACTTTATCCTTGTCGCAAATACGTGGCACATGGGCTGTCAGTACCCCTAATTCGATTGTCATTCGGCATCCTCCCCATTTTGATAAATCGATTCTAACTGTCGTAATATTTTAAAATTACACAATGCGGTCATTAAACAGAATAGATTTGTTCCTGTATGTGAAACGCTTTACGTAAGTTCCTCTTACAACGCAAACAGGACCGTCTCGGCAAGCAGCGAAAACCGCTTGCCGGAACAGTCCTGTTTTTCAGGTCAATCCCGCCTGCCTAGCGGAATCTCGGGAAAGAAATCCAACTGAGCAGATTGACACGATGCTGCTTACCCTTTTCCCGAATTTGATTAAAAAAATGGCCGAGAAACTGTTCCCACTTTTGCCCGATTTCCTTTTTTCGGTCCTGGTTTGCCAATACCTCCGTGAGGCTTTTGTCTAAAGCGGTTTCCAAATGGAAGAGCGCAATGCGCAGATGATCGTCAATCGTTTGCTCCGTGCCTGCTTCTATCGTTTGTGTAGTTTCCATTTTCCGGCATCCTTCCGTTATTTATTTTCTTCCGGTGTCAAACCCAGTTCTCTGTCAAATTTTCTTTTCATACGTTCGAATTGCGCTTCCGCAATGAAGTCTTCAATTTCTTCGCGCGTATATTCCATCGCATACCGCGTCCGGTTCGCCAGTTCGGAAGCTCCCTTGCGGCCGAGCACCAACAAAGGCTGCAGGACGTTTTTGGCGATCGGCAAGACGACCGGTGCAGCCAGCGTGAGCGCAACACCTGTCACAACTTTCTTTAGTTTTGTCGATGGCACAGTGAAAACCTCCTGTATGCATATTCAACCGTTTAGATAGCTAACTGGCTGAAGCCAGCTCGTGGCAGCGTTTCATCTGAAGCCCCCGACCGCGGCCCGCCTTTTTCGCAAATCCATTTCGATCGGGCCAGAAACAACAGCATCACCGCATCTGACAGCGCATTTATTACAACAGCCGAAACCCCGTAAAAAAATATGGACAAAAGCCCCAGCAGATTCCAACATTTCGTTGCAGCCAAATGATGCTGAATCATCCGCCCGATTCGGCGGGAATATTGGAAAACCGGACCGGTTTCCCCGATTTGCCGGATCGGGACAGTCGGAACCCGCACAGGTAAAAACGGGGATACATTTCCCGAAACGAGCATCACTTCTTCCCCCCGCTGCCGTAACCGCGCGATTCGCCTGATCGCCCATTCTTCCGGACAGGATAACCATCCGTGCCGAATTCCATGTTTGCGCAGCGTTTGCCTGTCGATGCGCAGACTGTTTTTCCAAACGGCAAGCTGCATTTGATGCTCGCGGCACAAATCGGTCAGCCTGTAATATTCAGGTGTGCAGTTCCCCGTTTTGCGATACAGCACTCCCATGCATACTTTCCGGCGGGCCATCTGTTTTGCCACAAACTGAATCTGGTATCCTTCCTCTTCCAACTGCCTGCTCGTCTGTTCATATTCTTTCCAATCCACATGGTTCTTTATTATGAAATGTTTCTCGCCTATCAAAAACTCGGTTCCGTTAATCATGCCTTTGACGCCTTGCGGTTCTTCCTCCACGTAAAAAGCGGTCCGCATCGTCCGACCGGTTGCTTCCGCATTGCGAATCACCTCCGCTTTCCACGGATGATCGCTTTTGCGCAGAAGAGCGGCCGTTTCGCACCATATTTTTGCCTCATCATCGCCGTCCGCAACACATTCAATTGCCGCTTCCGGATCAATACGAAAAAGAAGCGACGTGTCTTCGACCAAAAGCAATCGGGTACGTGCCATCTGCTCGATCGATCCGTTTTCAGGCAGTGGATACTCCCGTTCCGCCGCTGTTAATGCTGCCTGGTTCCAGGCATATTCTTCAGACATGGCGGCCGGTCGGGGATTCGACGCCAACAGGACAGCCAGGCTGACAAGCGGGCTGCGGGTCAAAAGCAGTGTGGCTGCGGCTAACAGAAATCCTCTTTTTTCGGCTGTTTGACAGTATCTTTGCACAGCCGTGTCCGACTCCGGACGGGTGGTTTGCAAAGTTCCGTTTCGTAAAGCGCACTCCCGTTTCCAATTGAGGTATTGGATGAGACTGAGCGTACCGAGTACAGGCAAATTTTCGCGAAGCAGAGCAAGAATCAGCGCACCTGCAAAAATCGGATTGAATTTCTGATCCGCAACCGGCATGATTCTTTGGATGGTTCGGCTGATCGACGGATAGCCCGAGACAATGGCAACCAGGCCGGACAGATAAAAAAGCGGCAGATTTTGCGCCAATGCGGAGGCTCCGCCGGTCAACAACTGTTTGATGCCGATGACTCCCAATCCGGCGACAGATGCGATCAATGGCACCGGAATTTTTTTTTCAGACGGGACACGATCGCCGTTTGGAAGGGGGGGATGGGTCGGCTGCGGTATAAAAATGGAGCTTGTTTCCGCCACCATCGACTGGCGGGCAACCGCGACTTCCTGCTCCATTTTTGTTACTTGCTCGTGCTGGTTTTCCAACGCCTGTACAGTCTCATACAGTTTACCGAACGAAACGCGATTTTCGTCATAACAGAGCAGCACTCTCCCTGTCACCAGGCACGCCTTTACAGTCGTCACTCCCTCTATCTGGCCAAATCGCCGGGCGATAAGATCCCGTAACAGGGGATTGTTCTTCAATCCATTGATTTCGATTCGAACACGCCCGGGCAGGCAGCGAAGCGAGCGCCCGTTTTCAGAGACGGTCAGCATCGGCTTTCTCCTTATCCATTATTTTGCAGGGTTGTTTAATAGCGGGTAGTATGTACGGCACCACCAATTTTTATGAGTAATTGCCCTGCATAAATTGGTCATAAGCGGGAATGCTTTACTCGATTGGTTGAATCAGCCAGTTGAATCTACCTGTTGGAGGCGTTTGTTCATGATGCGTTTTTTTCGGTCCCCATTCGGTATCGCACTGACTGCGGTGGCTGTCATTCTGGCCGTTTCCCCGGAAGCGCGGAAAGCTACCCGGCGGGCCGCTGTCAAAGGAACTGCCGCAGTTTTGGATTTGGTCGATCAGGTACGGGAAGCGGGAGGAAATCCGAACGCGCCGAACGAACCGCCTTTACAATAATCAGGCACATTACTTTTTTCGAAAACCTCATTAAGTAAACACTTCAGCGAATCAGACAATTCGCAGCTCTATTCGAAAGCCTTTTCGTGAAGGCTTTTTTCCCATGCAAACAAGCTGAACCGCGAGAAGGCCGCTTGCTATTTTCCGTATTGTTGAAATATTATATTGTTATCAGAATATTTATTTTTTAAGTATGCCAATTTTTTTATGTAGGGGGAACCGCCGGTGCAGAGCGTGCAAACAATTGAACAGCGTACCATCAGAAAAATAAGTTACCGCATTATTCCGTATATTTTTGTGTTGTACATCATTTCGTTTTTGGACCGGGTGAACATCGGCTATGCGGCGCTCGACATGAACAAGGCGTTAGGTTTAACGAGTACCGTTATGGGGTTAATTTCCGGAATTTTCTTTATTGGCTATTTCCTTTTCGAAGTTCCCAGCAATATTCTGATGCACCGCATCGGAGCACGCATTTGGATCGCGCGCATTTTGATCAGTTGGGGAATTGTCGTCATCATTACCGCCTGGGCGCAAAACGCGACTCACATGTACATTTTGCGATTTGTACTGGGGTTGGCGGAAGCAGGGTTTTTCCCCGGCATTATTCTGTATATCACATATTGGTTTCGGCGAAAGGAACAGGCCCGCGCGTTCGCTCTGTTTATGACCGCCCTGACAGTCTCCAACATTATTGGCGCTCCCCTCTCCACCTGGATTATGGACCATATCCATTGGGCGGGTATGCCGGGATGGCGCTGGCTGTTTATTATCGAAGGGCTGCCGGCTGTCATTTTTGGCATTATTACCTACTTCTACTTGACCGATCGCCCTGAACACGCCAACTGGCTGACAGAAGAAGAAAAACAGTGGTTGCTGACCGAATTGCGGAAGGAACAAGAGGCAAAGGCGAATCGGAACACCCTGTCTACCAAACAGGTTTTGGCCAATCCGCGAGTATGGTATCTTGCCCTGGTGTACTTTACGCTGGTCACCGGATTATACGGCATCAATTTCTGGATGCCGACGATTATTAAATCATTCTCCAAATTACTGACGAATACTGAGGTCGGTTTAATCGCGATGCTTCCTTATATAGCCGGCGCGATCGCCATGATTTACTGGGGCCGTCGATCGGACCGAACGGGGGAACGGCGCTGGCATACAGCGATTCCTCCGTTCATTGGCGCGATCGGATTGATCGGTTGCGGAATAACAACAGATCCTGTTATTTCGATTCTGATGATGAGTCTGGCGACGGTGGGCATTTTCAGTTTCTTTGGCCCGTTTTGGTCCCTGCCGGCGTTGTTTCTCAGCGAAGCGGCCGCCGCAGTGGGAATCGCCGTTATTAACTCGGTAGGAAATCTGGGCGGTTTCCTGGGGCCTTACGCGATTGGATTCTTGAAGACTTCCACCGGAAAAGTGGAAGCGGGACTTTACTTTTTAGCCGCACTGCTGTTGATTTGTTTCCTATTGGCAGCCGGTATGCGAAGCAGCCGTGTAACGACCGACAGCGGAGCTGAATCGAATCGACTGTCCCAGTAGAGCCACATAACGAACCAGTCCCAATGCCATGCGGGTTAACGGCTCAGCCAGCCGCCTTGCCGTAAATACGGATGCCGCAATCACCGCCCAATGATGGACACCCAATGGAACACTGTTGAACACGCCGCGCAGCTGCGGCAAATAGATCGACGCCAAAAGTCCGGTCAAGGAAACGGCAAGCGTAGTCAGCATCATGTAATCCTGCCGCAAGCTTGCGCTGCCGCTGGCACGCCGCCACTCGGGCACCAGAGCCAATTTTCCCAGCGCCAGAGCAGCCAACGCCATCGTACTGGCGAGCGCCGGGTTGTGGGTGATCGCCAGTACGCCGATAAACAAAGCGGCTGTAGCCAGACCAACAGGCAGCCCGCCTGCTGTGACACGGGTAAGCAGCGTCGAATCGAATACATCGCGAACGGAAGGCAACCGTTCAACCGATTGCTGGTTGCGTCTCGCCGATGGCTGTCCAAGCGTCATAATCAGGGTCGGCAACGAGTCGGTCAGAATGTTCATCAGCATCATCTGCAGCGGCATCAGCGGCAACGGCAATCCGGCTGCCACTACTAACGATGCGTACAAAACTTCAGCCAAGTTGCCTGTAAATATGTATCCGATGGTGCTGCGAATATTGCTGAGCACCGTTCTGCCCTGCCGGATCGCTTTTACAATCGCGCTGAAATGATCGTTTGCGAGCACCAGCGCGGATGATTCTTTTGCCACATCCGTGCCTGAACCAAGCGCGATGCCAACATCCGCTTGTTTCAGCGCAGGCGCATCATTCACACCGTCACCGGTCATCGCCACGACCAGGCCGCGTTTTTGCAGGGCGGACACAATTCGCTGCTTTCCGGCTGGCGAAACACGGCTATATATTTTGATTTGACGGGTGGCTTTCATCAGTTCCTCATCTGACATGCGATCCAATTCGGTACCGGACAAAATCTGCTGATCACTGCACACGAATCCCAGTTCCCGACTGATGGCCTGAGCCGTTTTTGGGTGATCGCCCGTAATCATCACCACTTCCATCCCCGATTGTCTGCATGTTTCGATACTCGTTTGCACATCTTGCCGCAACGGGTCCATCATCGCAAACATGCCGCCAAAAACCAGGCCGCTCTCCCATTCGTTAAGAGGTGTGGACGGCAAATGATCGAGACGTTTGTAGGCAACCCCAAGCACCCGCATCCCCTGTTCCGCCGCCTTGTATTCCTGTTCGATCAGTTTCGTTCGCAAACGGGTATCAAGCGGTCGAGTCGATTCTTCGGTCAATGCATGATCGCATATTTTCAATAATTCATCAACCGCGCCTTTACAGAACAGGTAATATTCGCCAATCTGATTTCGGCAAACAACGCTCATCCGGCGGCGTTCCGAATCAAATGGGAGTTCGTGCAATCTTTGCCATTCGTTGCGGCACACATCCTGCAAAATTCCCGCTTTGGCAGCAGCCACCAAGAGCGCCGCTTCCGTCGGATCCCCTTTGATTTCCCATGTGTGACCGTCAGGCATAATCGATGCATCATTACAGACAGCGGCAATCGTCGCAATCCACCCCAAATTCCGGTTGCTACGGGACTCGACCGACTGCCCGTTTTCCAGAAAGTTTCCTGTCCGTTGATAGCCGTGGCCCGTTACGCTCCATTCCCGTTCGCCGCAAACCACTTGCCTGACAGTCATTTGATTGGTGGTCAATGTGCCTGTTTTGTCACAACAGATGATGTCCACTTTGGCCAACGTTTCCAGTGCCGCCAGCTGCCGTACGACCGCTTTGTGACGAACCATCCGGCGCATGCCGGTCACCAGCGCAACCGTAATCATGATCGGCAATCCTTCTGAAATGGCTGTTGTGGCCACCGATACCCCTGTCATTAATGTATCGATCAACGAATATCCCTGTATAAAGCGGGCGGCGCCTACCGCGCCCGCAATCGCCAAAGCTGAGATGACAAGCGTTCGGGCCACCACGTTTAATTTTTTTTGCAGTGGCGTGGGTCTGCTTTCCACATTCTGCAAAACGTGGGTCAACCGTCCCATTTCAGTCTGTCTGCCTGTTGCGACAACAATCGCCCGGGCCCGCCCTCGCGTCAGCAAGGTGCCCATGTAGACCATATTTTTTCGTTCCGCCAAGGGAGTTTCCGTTTCACATACAATCGCCGCCATTTTGGGAACGGGCAGAGATTCACCTGTCAGAGCGGATTCGTCAACTTCGACATTTGAACTGTCTACCAAAATGGCATCGGCCGGAACCCGATCACCCGCTTCCAACAGCAAAATGTCACCCGGCACCAGTTGATCGGCCAATATCCGGATTTCCTCACCGGAACGGATCGCTTTCGCATGATGCACAGACAGTTTTTTTAACGCCTCCACATCTTTTTGCGCCTTCTGTTCCTGATAGGTGCCGATCACCGCATTGACGGCAAGCACCAGCAGCACGCCCGCCGTATCGCGGATTCGACCCAGGAAAATAGGCAGCGCCGAGATCCCCACCATGGTAAACGTAGTAAAATTAAAAAATTGGCGCAGCAGCGTTCGATACCAAGCTGGACGTTCCACCTTCGGCAGTTCGTTCGTTCCAAAAAACCGACGGCGTTCCATCACTTCGTTGCGATCGAGCCCGCTGCTGCTGTTACTGTGCAGCCGTTCCACAATTTCGCTCGGCGGAAGCGCATGCCAGTCCGTTTCGACTGCAAGGTTGCCGTCTACGGCAGCGGATCCCTCAGCGTTTGACGCGCCCGCGTCCGTTTGGGCCTCCTTTACAGTCACAGGATGACCGTCTGTGGCCGATGTTTCTTTCGCAGCCGCTACCGCCTGTTGGGATACAAACAGTACGTCTGCTTCGAGCAATAGCCCCAGCAACTGGTCTCCGGTAAGTTTCGTTTCATCAAACAGCAGCAACATACGGCCGGTGACAGGATTAACGGTTACTTGTTTGACCCCGTTGATCTGGCCGCAGATGTCACGGATAAGATTGGCCATAGCCTGATTCCCTGGCAATCTGTTTATTTGAAATCGCACTCGTCCAGGCAGCCGGTGGATCAAGCGACCAAACGGAAAATCGGTCCACCCCGTCGGACGAACGGAAATATCTCTGTTACCTTGCAAAACGGAACCCTTCTTTCAACAAATCTCTGCAGCAGCCGACTTTCAGGCAGCTGTCTGCAAGTTTCTTTCCTTTGCCTGCAACCATCCCGCCATTCGTTTGACGACTGGCCAAACTGAATTTTCGCTTTTGGAAGCAAGCGGACCCACCGCGCCCGCAATCGCCATAGCTGCAAGCCAATCCTGCAGGGCAAGCGGCGTTGTCTGCAACAGTTGCGTCACCCCTGGCATATAAACGCTTGCCACTAAAATCGCCAGCGATCCCAGCAGGCTGACTGCCAACACTCGATCCTCGACCATATCCTTCAGTTTTGCCACTCGTGACTGCCGCCGCCAGTGAACGGCTTGCCACAATTGGGACAGAATCAGCGTTGCAAACGCAAACGTGCTTGCAAAAAACGGATCGCCGCTGATCAACAGCCCTCCTGCGTATGAGAGCATCGCAACCGAACCGGACATCAAGCCGTGTGTTACGATCGGTTTGTGCAGTTTGCTCAGATTTTTTCCTTCCGTCGGTTGCTGCCGATCCATCTTTCGCCGACCGGCTGCCAGTCCAATCGAAGCGAATACGTTTGTCAGCAGATTGATGTTGATAGGTGTCAGTGCCTGCTGTGCACCCGTAAGACCGGCGAGCAATGAAAACACCGCTTCACCGACATTTCCGCTGAGGATAAATCCGTTTGCATGGCTGATCCGCGATTTCGCGTGACGTGCTTCCTCAATCGCTTCCAATACGTCATGCAATCCGCGTCTAATCCCCTGTTCCACCGCTGTCCAGGCGGCGCCAAAATAAGCTCTCTCCTGATCGCGGCAACCGACAAAACAGATATGCGAGAAGACTTCCCTCAGTTTCTGGATCAATTTCAACCGTTCCTCCGAATGGGCAGACACGATCCACAAATCGTAATTGTCTATTGCTTCCTGCTCCATCGTCCGGCCCAATTCCCCGGCGGAGACCACCTTGCACCTAATACCATCGAATGAAACCGACCTTCGAAATGCCGGGTCGCTTAACACATGCTCCTGAACGGTCAACAGGACTGGCAGGCCCAATTTTACGAACCGTTCCAATAAAGGAGCGGACGTTTCATATTCGGTTTGGTAAGAGATGGCTCCCAGCCAAATCAGAGAACCTGCTTCCCCAAGCGAATCCGCATGTACCCGACAGGCGAAACCGATCGTTTGTTCATAATGCCGCCGGGTAGTTTCCAGCCAACTTTGCAGCGCTTCCGCTGCTTGGTCATCAGCAAGGGAACTCCCTGTCACATCCAGATTTGCAAGATCGTGCAAGGGAGAGATGACTCGGCTGCAGCTTTCATACAAACGTTCTGCAGGTCCGCGCACCACTTCCACCACACGTCCTGTTGGATCCTTAAACATCCGTGATTCAAACAGACCGTGCGATTCCAAAACACCTTGCCCGATCCACTCCCAATCGGTCCGCTGAGCACCTGACAAGCCGAAATTGTCGTACAAGCGGTTAACCGCTTGATCATAAGGACCGCAATCCCCTTCCGCCCTTGCAAACAGCTTGGCGGCCTGCACAAGGGCTTTACATTCCGGTCTGCCGCTTGGCTCCTGCAAAATCCCATTTTGGTAGAAACGAAGCCTGCCGGTGTGCATATGATCCTGCAGATCCGGTTTTACCTGCCAGCGAGATTGCGGACAGAACAGCTTTTTGATCTGTATCCTTCGTGTGACTGCCTGTTCAGACAGGATGACCAGTTTGGTGTCTTCCAGCCGGTCTGCCGCGTGTAAATCGGGAAGATCCTGAGCTTTTCGGCTTGTTCGATGCATGGCCGTCCAGAACGCCAATACGATCGGCAGCGAAAATCCGCCAGGAATTACAGATGTGCCAATTGCTATAGCTGTCTCCAATGCTGCTGAGCCGGACCATCTGACTGCAAGCACCAAGACCCCTACCGCCAAAATAGCCAGCCACCCGTACTTCGTCAATTTTTCGGCAAACTTGAAATACCGTTGTTCTGTGAATGTTTCATGTTGTTTTGGATGTTGATGCAGCTGCCAATGGTGAGTGGCTCTTCCTGTTGAGGTCACCAACGCCTTTGCAGATCCGCCAACTACCATCGATCCCGCATACAGCCTGTTTGCCTCGGCCACGTTATGAAGCGGCAGAACCTGCGGCAAATGGCCATTATCAAGGGCTGCTTTTGCAACCAGATAAAAATCGGCACGGTTCCCATTTCCCCGAACCTGCTTTTCGCGGACCTTCAGATGTTCGGATCGTAAAACGACCGCGTCAGCGGGCACCACATCACCCTGCCGTACAAATATCAGATCACCGGGCACGACATATGCGGGAGCAATCTCGCAAATTTTTCCATCCCGGAGAACGGACGCTGTTGCTTCCGTTTCCAACATACGGCGATGATTTTGCGCCGCCTTCACCTTTACACGTACAGAAACAGCCCCCAATACGGCAAATGTGACAAAGACGATTGCCGCATCAACATATTTGCCCATTACAAGAGCGAACACGGCTAGCCCCAGCAAACTGAGGGTGGATGCACTTTTCAACGTTTGTCCCAACAACTGGATATGGCTCGGTATCGGTCGATATTCGTTAGAACCGTGCGCTGCCAGCCGTCGCTTGGCCTCCTGCTCAGTAAGTCCGGTTTCCCACCCATCGGCCAATGGAACTTCTTCCGGACGCCGTGCGCTTGCCCGTTCCTCCCGCTCCTGCACCTGTTGCCCCATCATCGAGGATGCAGCAGACGATCCGTTTTGCAACATGTGACGGATAAACAGTCCTGGTATAGCTGCCAACCGTATAGCGAAAATTCCTATGGTTCCAATCGCGCCTGGCAAATGGATCACCTCTTTGTTTGGAAAATAGGCACACCATCTTAGAGAAAGGGCCTTCCAAGCGGAAAAATCCGGCAGAAGGCCCATTGCATTTAACGATTTTCCGGCGAATCCATGGTATTCATCTTCTTTTGTGCAGTCTGCCCCACACCCTCCATCGCCTGGTTGGTTGCCGACTGCAGACCGTTCCATGTTTTTCCTACGGCCCGCCGAACGCCGGGGAATAGAGCATATACCACTGCGCCTGCCAGAATCCATTCTAACGGTTCCATGTAACATCCCCCTTTCTAGCCTGTAGTATCACCATCTCCAATGGAATCATGCGGCAGTCTGCGGTTGCTGAAAACGGCCCGATATTCTGTTGGCGGCTGACGCCTGAATCAGGACCTGGAGTTTTTGACCGGTGATCGCAACAAGCCGGGCAACCGGTCGGGTGAGCATCGAAATCGACCCTCCGATGGCAAGAATAATCAGCCAGTGCAACGGTGATAAGGCAACCGTTTGGAATACACCCTGCAACGGCGGCAGGTATACAATCGATAACAATCCCGCCCAGGAAACCGCTAAAGTTCCTGTCATAAATCGGTCTTGCAGCAACAGACTGCTGTGTTTCTTGTCAGCTTCGTCGTTTCGCCACCAATCAACCGCCTGTATCAGCTCGCTGGCGCAAACGGTCATGAAAGCCATGGTACGAGCCAACATCAGATTGCCGGTCAGTGCCAATGTTCCGGAAAATACGGCCATGGTCGTCAGACCAATCACGACGCCGCGCGCAACAATTTGCGTAATCAGATTGCGATCTGTCACATCGCGCGCGCTTCGCAAAGACAATGCGTTCTGATCCCCGATTGAATTGCCCATCGCAAGCGCAATCGAAGGAAGGGCGTCAGTAAACAGATTAATCAGCAAAATCTGGATAGGCACGAGCGGCAGCGGCATGCCAATTAAAACAGCCAGTGTGGCATAAATCACTTCCCCCAGATTTCCGCTTAACAGATACCCTAATGATTTGCGAATATTTCCGAGTATCGAGCGGCCTTCCTGTACACCCTTGCAAATCGTGACAAAATTATCATCGGTAATAATCATCGAGGACGCCTGTTTGGTTACATCCACGCCGGCTCTTCCCATTGCGATTCCGACATCGGCCTGTTTGACGGCAGGCGAGTCGTTGACACCGTCCCCCGTCATCACCACAATTTCACCCCTTTTTTTGAAGGAAGCGACAATCCGCAGCTTGTGGTGAGGCGAGACGCGAGCATAAACGTCCACACTTGGTACAAGCTCCACCAATTCATCATCGGTTAATTGGTCCAGTTCAGGTCCGGTCAACACCCGGCCGCCATCGGATAAAAGGTTTAGCTCACGCGCAATAGCGGCAGCCGTTTGCGGATGATCGCCGGTAATCATTACGACTTTGATGCCCGCTTTTTGACAGTGGGCGATACTTTCTTTTACCTGATCACGCGGCGGGTCGATCATTCCGATGATGCCGAGAAAAATCAGATTTTGCTCATCCATTTCCCCTTCTTCGCCAACCGGGTCATAATCATCCGGCAGAGGACGATAAGCCACCGCCAATACACGCAGGGCACGCGAAGCAAACTGATCATTTTTCTCCATAATCAGGTTTTTATGGGATTCTGTGAGTGTTTCCAGCTGCCCGTCCACCTGCACTCGATCACACAACATAAGCAAATCTTCAATCGCACCTTTCACAATCAGCTTGCATTGATTGCCAGAATCCCGGCAAACGACAGACATACGCCTTCTTTCTGATTCAAATGGTGTTTCTTTCAGCCGTTCCCACGGTTTCCGGCAGCTTTCCGGCAGGATACCCGCTTTTGCCGCCGCGACCAGAATCGATCCTTCGGTCGGATCGCCCTGAATCGTCCACCCCTCATCAAAACTGGACAAACCTCCTTGCGCCAGTGCCGCTTCCCACTCTTCCGTCCCATTATGAAGCAGTTTTGCATCACTGCAGAGCGTGGCCGCCCTCAGCAGCCATTCCAAATCGGCTTCTTTCTTTACATCCGTAAGTTGTTCGTTTTCCGTAAATTGACCGATCGGCGCAAAACCGTTCCCGCTCACATCCCATGTTTTCACCGCAGTGGATACCGCACGTACAGTCATCTCGTTTTTCGTTAGCGTGCCCGTTTTATCTGTACAGATCACGGTGGCACGACCGAGCGTTTCCAACGCGGACAGTTTGCGGACCAACGCATTTTTGCCGACCATCCGCCGCATGCCGACCGCTAACGCAATTGTGATCATGATTGGCAATCCTTCCGGTATCGCCGATGTGGCGAGACTGATGGCGGTCATCAACATATCGGCAAACGGATTGCCGCGCAAAAGCCCAATCAGCATCACAAACAGACTGATGCCTAAAGACACGTAGACCAGATACTGCCCCAATACATTTAACTTTTTCTGCAGCGGAGTGGATTCTTCCGGCTGCTTCTGAATCAGCGCGAACAATCGTCCCAGTTCGGTTTCCATGCCTGTGGCCACCACCACGCTGCGGGCACGGCCCCGAGTCACATGGCTTCCCATAAACAGCATATTGGTGCGATCCGCAAGAGCGGTATCATTGTTGCACAAGCCGGATTTTTTCCGGACAGGAACGGATTCGCCTGTGAGCGAAGACTCGTCCACTTCCAAATTCCAACAGTCGATCAATCTCGCATCCGCCGGAATTTGGTCGCCTGGATCAACGACAATCACATCGCCAGGCACCAGTGTATTTGCCGGGACTTCCACTTCCTGTCCGTCACGCAGCACCTTTGCGGTTGGCGCAGTCAGTTTGCGGAGCGCCTGCGCTTCGTCTTCCGCCTTTCGCTCTTGAAACGTTCCCAGTGACGCATTCAACAGAAGTACGGCAAAAATACTGGCCGCATCCATCACCCGTCCCAGCAGCAGCGTCGCAAAAGCGGATGCCATCAACGCAATCGTCATAAAGTTGGCAAATTGACGAAAAAATAAGCGCCACCAACCTGGGCGCGGGGCCTCCTGCAAAGCGTTCGGCCCGTGACGAGCCAACCTTTGATTGATTTCGGACGATGGAAGGCCGTTTTCGTTCGTTCTCAACAGTTCAATCGCCGCTTCGATCGGCCGGGCATGCCACTCCTGATACTCACCTGCCTCAAGCCACGCTTCTGCCGTTGAAGCAGCTTCTGCCGCCGCTTTTGTCAACTCGCCAGACTCTTCTGCCATCGCATATATTTCTTCGATTTCTTCCACCCATTCACCAATCTGATCCGCTGTCACAGCCGATTCGTCAAACAGAATCAGTACACGTCCTGTAATTGGATTGGCCTCTACCCCCATCACACCGGCCAGTTGAAGGAGCTTCCGCTCCCATTCCCTTTTCAAAAAATGGTTGTGCTTTAAACTATGTACTTGTATCCGAATACGACCGGGAATTGCACGCCCAAACATCGAATCCCCCTTTCCCAAACAACATAGGGTTATTTTGGGGATTGAACCGTTTTTTATACAACAACAAAATGTCGCAGCGCGGTCACCAAATTCGAACCATTACACTCATAGGGGGCGGTGACGTTGTACCAATTAGGCCTTGAACAGGCCTAAACCTCCAGACAAAACATTTTATTTGTTTCATCAAACGCTTGGGACGTAGCCGGTTCCAAATCGTTCGGTTTTACGGTCGGTTGGATTAACCGGACACATCAAACTTTTGAGGAGCTTGACGCAAGGCCGGATTACGAAGTACGCAATCTGCTTGAATTGGCCCAAATCTCAGTAAAATGATCTGTTTGCTTACTGTTTCGGGACATTCACTCTGTCACAAATTAACTATTCCGTTTTTCCGGCTTGAAGAGGTAAACTAATAGAGTAGATGAGAGGAGGTAGATTTATGTTCTCTGATATCGGTATCCCTGGTTTAATCCTGATTCTGGTAATTGCACTGATTGTGTTCGGTCCCAACAAACTGCCGCAGATTGGGCAGGCTATGGGGAAAAGCATTAAAGAATTCAAGGATTCCATGCAAGGCATCAATAAAGATAAAGAAAGCGAATCAACCGATAGCAAGTCCTGAAAAAGAAGGAAGTTCTCATCCGTTCCTCCAAACTTACTCAAATCTACACATAGGTAGCTTTGACGTTGAATTCCTGCTTCGTTGAGGCTGCCCCTGTGTTAGCAGGTCTTACGCTCTCTCCACAGGCTGTCGCCGTGGAACTCACGGCCAATTTCATCAGATTCCTTGCAGCATTCAAGTCTCGATCATGATGGATTCCGCACTCAGGGCATGTCCACTCGCGTATCGACAGTGGCATGTCCTCTTCCTTTGTGCCACAATCTGAGCATGCCTTGCTCGATGCAAACCACCTGTCTGCGACAATCACCCGTCCGCCTCGCATCGCCGTCTTATACTCCAACTGCCTGCGAAATTCATGAAAACCCATGTCGCCAACCGCTCGCGCCAAGCGATGATTCGTCATCATACCTTTGACGTTTAGGTCCTCGATCACGATCACGCCATATTGGCTCGCCAGGTTGGTCGTCAGCTTGTGCAACTCATCATGGCGAATGTTGGCGATCCGCACGTGGAGCTTCGCTAATTTCTGTTTCGCCTTCGCTCTGTTCTTTGAACCTTTTTGCTTACGCGATAGAGAGCGGGACAGACGGCGCAACCGTTTCAAAAGAGTCTTATGCGGCTTCGCTCCCGACACCATCGTCCCGTCCGACAAGGTGGCCAGACGATTGATTCCCAAATCCACACCGACGATGGCTTGGCTTTCGCTCATCGGCGGTACGTCTTCGGTGTCTACCGTAATACTGACAAACCACTTGCCCGCCTTACGCGAAATGGTGGCAGACATGATTTTGCCGGAAAACCTCAACGCTTCCCGCATCCGTACCCAACCAAGATTCGGGATGCGGATTCGCTTGCCACTGACCGCAAACTGATCGTTGGTCAACGTAAAACTGTCATGGACGCCTTTCTTTTTGAATGTGGGATACTTCGCGCGACCAGAAAAAAAGTTCCTGAACGCCTGCCCCAAATGGATGATCGCCATTTGCGGGGCGTTTTTCGTCACTTCGAGCATCCACGGAAACTGATCTCTTTTAATCGAGTTCAGTTGACGGCGAAGTGACGCTTCTGTCGGCTTTTCACCTGCTTCATACTGTCGCTTCCATTCTGCCAAGCCCCAATTGAAGGCAAAGCGAGCCACACCACACGCTTTTGCGAAGTAGGTGGACTGCTTGTTATTCGGTTGAAGCGCAATCTTATGGCTTCTCAGCATCCTCAACCACCCGCTTCATCCCTTCTATGAGCTTCTGGTTCTTGCGTAAACGCGAACCGTAGAGCCGTGCAGAAAACACCGTGATAATCTCCAAAACATCCTTGGCAAGATCTTCTTCAAACGTAGTGTCTTCGCCCTGGTTGAGAATCACCACTTCCACCTCTTTCGCCTCACAAATGGCGAAGACCAGCTCCGCACCAAAACGAAGGAGACGATCTTTGTGTGTGATGACCAGTCTGCCTACTTCGTCCTGCAAGATGGCGTGTAAGAGGCGTTTCAAACCTTTTTTGTGGTAGTTCATTCCCGATCCAAGGTCAGAAACCACTTCAAACGTCCACCCTTGCGAAGCGCAGTACATTTCAAGGACTTGTTTCTGTCGCTCCAAATCCTCTTTCTGATCGTGGCTTGATACTCTGGCATAGGCCACGGTTGTTCTGTCGCTGCGCTGAAGCCGGAACAATTCAGGCCGCAGTTTCACAAGATCGTATCGCCGATGGCCGCCGGGGGTAATTTCATCCGGTTGCAAACGGCCTTCTTTTTCCCATCGCCGGAGTGTTGTAATCGATACTCCCAACACCTTTGAAGCTTCGCCTATCGTTACTAATCTGTCCATATTGATAGTATACAGTCAGTTTTAGGCAGAATCAATGTTTACAGTTCAAGCCCCTTTACGAGACACTCCCCGTCACAGCGGCGAAGTTCCTTAAGGGGGATACCTGTCAATCTCCATCCAAAAAGAAAAATCCAAACAAAGTGAGCAGCACCAGTCCTCCCAGCACGCTTAGGATTACGAAACCGATTCCGCCTACCACAAACAACATCCCGGGAGCAATCAACGCCACTATCAAACCGATCAGAACCAGCCATACGATCGTTTTAAATGAAATCTTCAACAATTTCCAAAGAACAAAGGCTAATAGAAGCCCTAAAAGAATGTGTACGATCATATACATATCGCCCCCTTTCTCCACATTATATACCCTCCCTGTCATGCCAGAGACAAAACTTTCGCAGCTTCCCAGAACTCCTGCTCGCTGATTGTTTCATTCACACTTTTGTTGCTTATCATTTCTTGTCCGGTCAAATATAATAGAATTAACATTTACTACAAGGAGAATTTCAACTAAGGCTTCGACGCTCACTTATAGCTATTGCGGTCTTAGCTGCGGCGCTTGCAACAAGCGGCTGCTGCACGAATCAGCAGCCACAGTCAGCCACTCCCATTCAGGTCACGTTTCAACCGCAACCTGCTTCCCCCGTAAAAATCGGGCAACCGGTTACATTGTCCGTTAAGAAAGTCAAATGCTCGAAGCGACAAAAGGGGCTTCCGGCGAATATTACGTGAAACATGTGTTTTCCGATGCAGGTACTTACCATGTGATGTATCACGTCACGGCAAGAGACCAACATTCTATGAAGGACATGAAGATTGACGTTGTAAAGTAGGACCATCTTCAGGGGAAAGGAGTTCGTTTTTTAATGCGGGGAAACCTTACACGAATTGCGAACAAACGAATTTTGACCCTCATCATTGTTATTCTTAGCCTCGCATTTGCAGGCGGCCTGGCTTATTGGATTGCGTGGGGATTCACGCGGCTGCCCGTGGTCAACGCGGCGCCCAACTGGACGTTGCAAAATATTAACGGACAGCGGCAATCGTTTCAGGATCTCGCGCCAAAAGTCAAACTGGTGGAGTTTATCTACCTGAACTGTCCGGATATTTGCCCGACTACCACGATCAATATGGTATCGATCCAGGAACAGTTGAAAAAACGCCACCTGTTCGGAAACAAAACGGAATTTGTCACCATTACGTTTGACCCAACACGGGATACACCGGCCAATCTGAAAAATTACGGCAACAAGCTGAAGGTCGATTGGAGCGGATGGAATTTTTATACCGGAACGGAACAAGAAATTCAGGAAGTTTTGAAAAGCTATAACCTATTTGCCGAAAAACAAGACGACGGATTTTTCACGCATCCCACCAAATCCCTTTTCCTGATCGACCAGAACAACAACATCCGGAAAATCTATACGATGGGAAAAAATATGGACAATCAACAAATTCTGGAAGATATTTTGGAATTAACCAAATCAAGTTAAGCAGAAAACAGGCCGCCAAGGGCAGCCTGTTTTCTGCTGGGCAAATACTGCAATGTGGATGATCATTGTTTCCAGTGGAAAAACTATGCCTACATTTTGCAGGAGGTGTCATGATGGCGGAAAAAGAGCCGTTGTTTCAGGTTGGCGAGGATGTAAAAGACAAGGCCAAAGGTCTGTACGGAAAAAATCCTAAATTGAGCCTTCAGTCGGTCAATTTTTCACCAGGGGAAAACAGCTATTTGAGTAAACATTACGAACAGAAAGTAACGAATAGCGAAGAATAAGCCTAGCCTACCGGGGACGATGGGTTCAGCCTCAGTCTCAAAATTTAAATGTAGAGTAAAGGGCTGGGCTTACCAGCCCTTTACTCTACAAATACAGTGATGCCGGAAGCAGCTTCACAATATTTGACTCACGAATAACTCTGAGAATTCTTCCAGTGCCTGCAATTGTTGATGCAGTTCATACTAAAACGGGAATATATCGCATATACCTTCTATGAGGACGTTAATAGGAGGGCATTAGAAATGGCGAAAGTAATTGTAATTTATGAAGAGCCGAAAGACAAAGAAGGATTCGAAAAGCATTATTTTGATGTGCATATTCCTCTTGCCAAAAAACTCCCCACTCTTAAAAATGCAGCGATTAATCGAGTGTTGCATGGCGAGAACACCGACCAAAACATGTATTTAGTGGCGGAGTTGGAATTTGAGGACGTAGACACATTGAATCAATCATTGTCCTCGGCTGAAGGGCAAGAAGTACAGGGAGATGTCGCAAATTTAGTTCCATTCCTAAACAAGCCCCCGATCATTTTGATCGCAGAATAGGCAACTACCTGCATATGTTTTTCTCAGAGCCGAAAGGCTCTTTTTTATTGGCCTCCACCGAATCTATCTAGAGATGCCCATGGTACTCGCTGACATTTGCTCGGTGATCTACTTTCACAAGTAACCGCGTGGTAATGAACCATTTTTTAGATGAGGAATCACAAATGTTAGCTTCCATACAAAAAGTTGAGGGTGGCTATGTCGCTCGATTTGATCGTCCATTAAAACATTCAGCAGAAAAAGCATGCGGCGACCGACTCTTTTCCTTTCGGATACCGGATAATGAATCCGTAATCCGCGCGTGGTCGGCCAACCATTTGGCTTCAGGCGTATTGGCGAAACAGTCCTCTGCCGCACATGTACCTTTGGTGGCGGAAAGATCAATACTGGAGAGAGGATGGTGCAGGGGTTGAAACGTCAAGTTTTTTCTTCAAGAATCTCAAACACCTGCTGCATGTTTTGTAACCTCTTTTCTTGTCACCAGCAAACCAAGAATTGTCACCGCGAAAGCAACTACACTTGTCCATTGAGCAGCTGTCCATCCAAACAAGTAATGCGGGCTGTCCCCTCTTAAAAACTCGAGAGCAAACCGTCCTACAGAATACAAGCCTATGTAAGACAGAAATAGAAATCCTTTCGACCGGGTTCGACTTTTTAAAATAAGCAGAACAGCGAAAACAATCAGGTTCCACTGACCCTCCCAGACTTCGGCTGGCCACAACGGCTGATTCCCGTATTGATCGTAGGCTACAGTTCCGGGCGGGTAAACGATACCAAAGGAACTGCCCGTCGGTGAACCATATGCATCACCATTCAGGAAACAGGCAATACGTCCAACCGCTTGTCCTAAAATCAAACCAGGTGCAAATAAGTCAGCTGTATCCCAGAATTTCCATCCGAGTTTTCGGATGTACCAGACAGCCGTTATAACACCGCCTGCTAGTCCTCCCTGAATTGACATGCCGCCCTTCCAGATGGCAACAATATCAATAGGGTGGCTCAAATAGTATTCAGGTTGGAAGAACAGAACTTCCCAAAGTCGAGCACCCACTAAGCCCCCTAGTACGGCGATGAGGGAAAGGTTTAGAATCTGTTCACTTTGTTTGTTCGCTTGCTTTGCAAAATGCAAAGTCACTCCAATTCCCATCAAAACAGCAACTGCTACGACTAGACCGTAGGATCGAATCGGAATCCCCCAAAATTCAAATAAGATAACTCGCATAATTTCTCCTCACATTAAAAAATTTAGTGTCTTCGGAAACGGTGTTCCACTAACACATCTTTATATTTGATATCACGGATCTGTATTTCGTACTGCTTTGTAGTTCGGATGGCAACTGCTCAAAAATGTGATATCTGGCCAAGGTTTACAGGTCTGAAACCTCTCCGGGTTGAGGCTAAAATACAACTTGCGGCCGATCCTTTATCTTTCAATTTCTCCTTGCCAAGTTTGGCAAAGTCTACACCTGTTTCGATCTGTTGAATAATCACTTTTACTTAGTCCCTTTGTCTACTAGAAGTGACGGTTGTTCAAACTATTCTTTTTCGCTGGGCTCACCACCCTTACATATTGCTCATATTGTGCATTCCATTGCCTGCAAAGATGATCATGAGTAGGATAATGATCATCAATAGACCAAAGGCAGCGAATGCTATTTTTAGAAAAGTACTGAACCAATCTTTATCTTCCATGAAACTACTCCTCTCATGGAACTAAGATAAAACAAAAATGTGTAGTTTCAATGAAGAAACAACAAAAAGGCTCCTCATGCATACGTCCATGCATCCTGTTTAAAATCTCTATCTCTTGTATCTTCACAAACTCGTCACTTTGTCATTGTATAATTGGGTCGAACTCGAATTAAAGAGGTGGCTCATAGTGTTCGATACGAGTAATCCGAATATGCTAATGGCATTTGTAGCAGGAGTTCTGTCCTTTTTGTCCCCCTGCTGTCTGCCTTTGTATCCCTCCTATATTTCTTATTTGACAGGAATTTCTTATGAGAAATTGCAAGGAGAACGAGACAATTTTCGAATAAGACGAACGGCACTCGTCCATTCGATTTTCTTTGTA
The DNA here is from genome assembly GCF_015097055.1 of Effusibacillus dendaii. Taxonomy (NCBI): domain Bacteria; kingdom Bacillati; phylum Bacillota; class Bacilli; order Caryophanales; family Alicyclobacillaceae; genus Effusibacillus; species Effusibacillus dendaii. Next base: position 3,221,556 of record NZ_AP023366.1, on the reverse strand, counting down.
ATTGGCTTTTCAATAATTTTTGTAGCACTTGGATTTGGAGCAGGGGCGGTCGGGAAAATATTTAACCAGTATAAAGACCTGATACGTCAAATCGGTGGAATTATAATCATTGTTATGGGGCTGTTCCTTACGGGGGCAATTAAGTGGGAATCCTTACTGAAGGAGAGAAAATGGCATTTACGAAACAAACCGGCCGGATACATTGGTTCAGTACTAGTTGGGGTTAGTTTTTCCGCTGGATGGACACCTTGTATTGGACCAATTTTGGCATCTGTGTTAGCCATAGCAGCAACCGACCCGGCCAACGGAGTAGGATTGATGAGCGCTTATTCGTTAGGGTTTGCGATACCATTCCTTATTTTGGCATATAGTCTTGGCTCCGTACGTTGGCTGTTGAAGTATTCTTCCGTAATCAGCCGTATCGGAGGCATTGTGATGGTAATTATGGGCTTTTTACTTCTAACGAATGCAATGACGGTAATCACGATCTATATGATTAAACTATTTGGCGGATTCACAGGGTTTTAGGAACCTGTTTCAAATTAGTTTCATGATGCGAAATAGACTGACAATTATCAGGTCATGAAGTATAAAAAATCCTGATGCGATTCTTCCATAGGTGGTGTTTTTCGCTTTACGAGAAGACTCAGATTCACCCCGGAAAAAAGGAACTAATTCCCGAATTCATCGTCATCTCCACAAGAGAGTTGCAGGAAAAATATTCAAAAATGGCTTAAAAAAGTGAGCTTTTGAACATAGTCAAAAGCCGCCGTGAGGCGGCTTTTTTATTGGTTTTGTAGCAGTTTACCACAATTTACAGGATGAAATCGGTTGGAAACTATGTTAAGGTTGTCCTACATCAGCCGAAGCCCAAAAACTGGGCGCGGGGGAACCAGTTATCTGGGGTGAAATCAGACTGCAAGTGCTATTCACAGTTTTGTGTTTTTGAAACAACACCTTGAAGAAACACTTTGCAGTTCAGTCGGGTAATCCCTTTTATCCGAACCCGTCAGCTAACCTCGCAGGCTTTACAAGGGAGGTACTTCATGTTTAAAAAGAAAGTTGTTTCTTTGTTGACCATCGGAATGCTCAGTGCGGCATTTGTTAGCCCGTCTTTTGTGTCTGCGCAAACGACGGCCACCCAATCAGCATCATTCAATTTGCCGCCTGGTGTCACATATGACCCGTCGATTCAACCAATTGCACCGCTCGATGCAACGCGGGAGGATAAAACAAATGCGGTACTGATGGTGGCAAAAAGCCAACTGGGTACTCCTTACATTTGGGGAACCAGCAAAGACCGAGGCGGCAGCGGGTTTGACTGTTCAAACTACACTGCCTATGTGTACCGCCATGCATTGGGCTATAAAATGAGCGGGGCATCCAGAGTACAGGCATCTTCGGTCGGGAATCCTGTCCCGAAAAGTCAGATGGAAGTAGGAGACCTTGTCATCTTCGACAACGGAGCACACATCGGGATTTATGCTGGTAATGGACAAATGATCCAAGAAGGCGGCGGACTTAAGAAAGTGGGTTATTTGCCGCTGAAACCCGGTTCCTACTGGTACAACCACATTACGTCCGTAAAACGGATGTACTAAACTCGTATTTCGAGCTCTGTGTTAGCCATTGAAGCTGCGTCCCTCTTTCCGGCAAGCTGAGTCGCTGCAAATTTCCTACACCCTCTTCTCTGACCGTCGATGTGATTGTGACGCTATGTATCACAAACGTCTAACAACTGAACAGTCCCCTTGAGTTTTGGGGCAATGGGGATTAAAAAGGGGATACATTTGATATGTATGCCCCTTTTTCCATCTCGTGTGTTACACTACATCGTATCCTTGATCCTCAATTGTTTCTTTTAATTGATCTACACTCACGACCGTGTCATCAAATGAAACAGTCACTTGGTTAGCTGAGAGATCCACTTTTGCGGAGCTAACGCCTACCAATTTTCCCAGCGCACCCTCCACTGAATTGACACAATGATTACAAGACATACCTTGAACGTTTAGAGTGATAGTACTCATATATTCTCCTCCGCTGTTTTATATTTTTACCCGTTTTAATCGCAATGCATTCAATACAACCGACACGGAGCTGAACGCCATCGCCGCTCCCGCCACCCAGGGTGCCAACAACCCGGCAGCCGCTACCGGAATGCCGATCGAATTGTAGAACAGTGCCCAGAACAGATTTTGCTTGATATTGTTCATTGTCTTATGGCTGAGTGAAATCGCGTCTGCAATGCTGGTCAGTTCTCCCCGCATCAGTGTGACATCGGCCGCTTCCATCGCGACGTCGGTACCGGTGCCGATCGCCATACCCACATCGGCTGTTGCCAAAGCGGGCGCATCGTTTACACCGTCTCCCACCATGGCCACCTTTTTGCCCTGCGCCTTAAAAGATTCCACTTCCTTTGCCTTGCCTTCCGGCAGAACTTCCGCCCGGATTTCCGAAATGCCGACCTGTTTGCCAATCGCTTCAGCGGTACGCCGATTGTCTCCTGTGATCATAACCACTTCCAGACCCAGCTCTTTCAATTTGGCGATCGCCTGTCTGGAACTTTCCTTGACCGTATCGGCAACTGCCACAATACCCGCCAGCTTTCCGTCAACAGCCACCAGCATGGCTGTTTTCCCTTCGTCTTCCAGCCGTTCCATGCTGGCTTGCGCGTTGCTTGCATTAATCTGTTCGCGTTCCATCAGTTTGCGCGTGCCGATGAAGAGCTTCCGTCCGTAGACTGTTGCAGACAATCCGTATCCCGGGATTGCCTCAAACTGTTCGGATTGAGACAAATCGAGATTTTTCTCTTTTGCTCCATTGACAATCGCCTGGGCCAGCGGATGTTCCGAATTTTTTTCGGCGCTGGCGGCAAGCGCGAGCAGCTTGTCTGCCGGGATATCCGCAAGTACGACCACGTCGGTCAATGCAGGCTCCCCTTTGGTAATGGTGCCTGTTTTATCAAGAATAATGGTGTTCAATTTATGGGCCGCCTCAAGATGCTCGCCGCCTTTAAACAGAATGCCCAATTCAGCGCCTTTCCCTGTTCCCACCATAATGGAGGTGGGAGTGGCCAGCCCTAACGCGCAAGGGCAGGCGATCACAAGAACGGCAATCGCATTTTCCAACGCATGCGTGAAGTTGCCTGCATCAACGGCCAAATACCAGATGAAAAAGACAATAATTGCAATCCCGACCACAATCGGCACGAAGATACCCGAGATCACATCCGCTGTCCGCTGAATCGGAGCTTTCGACCCCTGCGCCTGTTCCACCACGCGGATAATCTGTGCCAACGCCGTATCTTTTCCGACTTTTGTCGCTTTGAATGTAAGCGAACCGTTCTTGTTGATCGTCGAACCAATCACCGAACCACCGGTTGTTTTATCGACAGGAACGCTCTCACCGGTCAACATCGATTCATCCACAGCGGATGTGCCGGACAGAACCACCCCGTCCACCGGAATTTTTTCTCCCGGTTTGACGATCACGGTATCGCCGACCAGCACTTCTTCTACTGGAATCACCGTTTCCTTGCCGTCCCGCACTACGAGTGCCGTTTTCGCCTGCATCCCCATCAGTTTTTTGATCGCTTCCGAAGTGCGCCCTTTCGCAACGGCTTCAAACAGTTTGCCGAGAATGATCAGCGTAATTAGAATCGCACTTGTTTCAAAATAAAGTTTTTCCGTGTTCCCTGTAAGAATCGCCGCCAGACTGTAAAAATAAGCGGCCGACGTGCCCAGCGCCACCAGAACATCCATATTGGCGCTGCCGTTTTTCAACGCTTTGTACGCGCCTCGATAAAATGGCCAGCCGATGACAAACTGTACCGGTGTCGCAAGCGCAAACTGCACCCACGGATTCATCAGAACATGCGGCATGTACACACCGCTCCAGCCAAAATGGGCAAACATCGTATACAAAAGCGGCAAGGAAAGGATGGCCGACACGGTAAACCGCAGTTTCTGACGGCGAATTTCCTTTTCCCGGCTGTCCTCCTGCTGTTCCGCATCTTTGTGCAGAGCAGCCCCATATCCAAGATCCTTCACTTTCTGGATCATATCGGCTGCACTGATTTCGCCAGGATTATACTGAACAGTCGCCCGCTCCAATGCCAAATTGACGTTAGCCTGGGTGACTCCCGGAAGCTTGTTAAGGCCTTTTTCAATCCGGTTGGCGCATGCCGCACAGGTCATCCCCGTAATGTCAAGCTCCAGCTTGTCGATCGATACGCCGTACCCAAGGTCAACCACCTTTTTCTGTAAATCCTGCAAATTGATTTTGTCTGCATCGTATACTACAGTTGCTTTTTCCAACGCAAAATTGACGTTTGCCTGTTCGACTCCATCCAGCTTGGCAAGCCCCTTTTCGATCCGGTTGGCGCATGCCGCACAAGTCATCCCTTCAATTTTCAGGCTGGCTGTGGACCCGGTTTTCTCTTGAACTGCAGTGCTCATCAAAATCACCTCCACACTTATGCAATATCACTTGGTAAAAGCCCGGACTACATCCATCAATTCCTGAATATGGTGTTCCCCGCCATCGTCGTTGTTTTGAATCGCTTTGGTTACGCAGCCCCGCGTATGATGTTCCAAAAGCGTTAGCCCGATTTTGTTGGTAGCTGCCTTGATTGCCGCCAACTGTGTCAAAATGTCCACGCAGTAGCGGTCTTCCTCAATCATCTTCTGCACGCCTCGAACCTGCCCTTCGATTTTCCGAAGGTTGCGCAGCAATTGATCTTTATCGCTGTGATAGTTGTACATCGCTTGATTCACCTCTTTGACTACCTTACCCCCCTAGGGTTTTATTGCGTAAAAAAATATATCTCATTGTCGCATTATGATAGAAAAAGCGGCCTTCCAGCGGCCGCCTCCAACGTTACACGTTGCCGACCACGTCGTACCCCGCATCCTCGATCGCTGCTTTCATGGCATCCACTTTCACTTTTGACGCATCATATTCCACTTTAACCGATTTGTTTTCCAGATCGACGTTTACGGAAGCAACCCCATTCAATTCATTCAGAGACTTCTCCACGGAAGCCTTGCAGTGGCCTCAAGTCATGCCCTCTACCTTCAATGTTACAACGTCTGCCATTCCAATCGCCTCCTCATAATCTTTTTCCTCACACACAATACCCATACCCTGTATGTGTATAAAATTATATTCAACTAATTCAAATCAGTCAACCGCCATTCGCCCAAAATCTGCAAAATCCTCATATAAGGCTTTCGCCCGGATGGGGCAAATGGCATTTATATGGTTCCCCGTTCACAAAATCACAATACGGGCATACCACCGGTTATTTACTGTTCACAGCTTCAATCACCAGAAAAATGTCCTTTAAATGTTTTTCAACAGATACCACCTTAAGCCCGGACTGCCGAATCAATTCCAGCGTCTGCCGATTCAGATGACAGTTGTCACACAGCCGTTTCCAGACGGGTGTCAACCAATCCTGCAATCGTCCAAGAACCGCATGGTCCAATCGAACATGTTCAAAAAACAGGACCTGTCCTTGCGGCTTGCATACCCGCCTGATCTCTTTCAATGTCAGAAGAGGATCCGGGATGGTGCATAACACCAAAGTTCCAACAACCGTATCGAACGAGTCATCGCGAAAAGGCAACTTCTCCGCTCCGGCTGCCAGCACTTCGATTGGTACATGTGCCTCTGCCGCACGTTGTATTGATTGTTGCCGCATCAACGGTTCCGGTTCAATCGCCACAACCTGTTCCGCCTGTTGATAAAAAGGGAAATTGAAACCGGTGCCGGAACCGATCTCCAGTACATGTCCCCGCGCCTTTTCAATCAAATTTTTACGAATGGCGCGAAACGCCCGTTCTTCCAGAGGATTCATCAGCGTATCATACAGTTTAGGAAACCATTTGCTCATACCATCACCTGCCCTTCCTGCAGCAAAACCGCCATACGAAATGGCGGCTTGCTCGGCTTTTGTCGGTTTTACTGTTGATTGTTTTGCGGCTGGTTATTCAGCGTTTGGTTGCCGTTGCTTGCATTATACGACTGCATGAATTTAACACATGCGTTCATCATGTTTTGCCCTTCCGGTGTATTCATCGCATTCATCATGTTCTGCATGTTGCCACTATTTTGCATCATATTCTGCATACCATTCACATTGAATTTAAATTTTCCTTCGCAGTTTCAGTATAGAAAACGAGTTTGTTTAATCTTTGATGATTCTGAGTGGTATTTATGAAGTTTTATTTCGAAACCGTTTTCCCGAGGTTTGCGATTTTGGTCCAACTTTTTCCGGCGTCGGAAGAAGTGTAGACATTTTTGTTGTAGGTGGCAAATGCGATCTGCTGTTCGTTCTTCTGATTTTCCGCAACATAAGCGACAGCGTCATTGTTCAGTTCCGGGATATTTATTTCAGTGGTTTGCTTCGTGTCCGGGTTCAACAGCAGGAGAACAGCTTTTGTTTTAGTTCCTCCCACATACAGATTTCCTTGTTTATTGAAATATAGCGTGGTTACCTGTACATCCGAAAGAATTTGTTCGAACGTTTGTCCATAATCTTTTGACAGATAAACACCTTTATCGGTCCCCAACGCAACAACCGATTCCTTTGCAGGATGTACTGCCATACTGGTTAATGTTCCGGTTGCGCCTTGTGCTTCGCTTTGTGTCCATGTTTTGGCTTCATCCTTTGAATAAAAGAGTCCGGATCCTTTCATTTTTGAATTCGGATGCTCATTATCCACATAAATCGCATGCGTTTGGTAGCCGACACTCATAACGTGAAAATCCGATTCCCCCGACATGCCTAACGTTTCAACCGTTTTTCCGTCATCTGTGCTTTTCACAATCCCCAACGGATTCTTCAGATCGGATCTGGTCCCCGGATGACCGCTGCTGTAAAAACCTTTATCTACTATCGAAAACCCCATGTAATCGTTTTTGGGACCCTCCGCTTGTTTCCACTGACCATTCTCATAAATTTTAATCCCGTCATGAGAGGGAACCCACAGTTGTTTCCCATCAGAAGAAAAGGCAAGTCCGTGAATATCTTGCAAAGTCATATCCCCGCCGCTGCCCGTACCTGTATTGTTGCCTGCAGCAGCATTGTTTCCTGTGTTCGTGCTGCTTGTCCCGCAGCCCGCCAACAGGATGGCACCTCCCAGCAACATCGCTGTAAACAAATGAAAAACCCGTCTGGATTTCTGCATGTTAAGAATCCCCTTTCTTTCGGATAATCAGATAAATTACGACTGCAACAATCACCGGAATAACCGCCCAGACGCAAATTTGAAGCATCGTGTGCAAATAGGCGTGAAACGAATTAAGACCACTTATAACGTTTGCCGACATGGTCAGACAGGACAGCCCGATGGCAACGAGGATGAGCACAAACAACCATTCCATGCGTTTCACGCGGACCCCTCCCCCGTTTGATTGTCAGATTCAGTGGGAAACCGCATCTCAAAACAGGTGCCAAGTCCCTCCTGACTGGATACCGTGATGGTTCCGCCTTGCAGTTCAACCAAATTTTTGACAATCGCCAATCCCAATCCGCTTCCACCATACTCTCTGGAACGGGATTTTTCAACCCGATAAAACCGTTCAAAAATATGGGGAAGTTCGCTTTCCGAAATCCCCATGCCAGTGTCCGCCACCGTAACCATCAATTGATTTGGCTCAATCCGTTTCAGTTGGATTTGAATACTGCCTGCTTCCGTATATCGAACCGCATTGTCAATCAGATTGATAAAAATCTGTTCCATTCGTAAACCGTCCGCATAAACCAACGGCAAATCGCCTTCCATGTGCCTATTTATTAAAAGCCCTTTTTGTCTCGCTTTCAAGGCCGTTTTGCGAAGCGAGTTTTCCAGAACTTCTCCCAGATCAATCCACTCCAGCTGCAGTTCGATTTTTCCTTCTTCCATCTTGGAAAGCTCGGACAGGTCATGAATCAGCCGGGACAACCGGAGCGATTCCTGATACATGATATCCAGGTACTGTTCCTTCTCCTGCTCTGTCTGGTACAGACCTTCTTTCAACACTTTTGCATATCCTTCCAGATAGGTTACCGGCGTTCGCAACTCATGGGAAATGTTGGCAAAAAACTCGCTCCGAGTGTCACGATACATCTGCAAATCCTTTGCCAAATCATTAATCGCGTGTGCAAGCGAACCCACCTCATCCCGAGACAGCACTTCCACCCGTGCGTTCAAATCTCCTTTCGCGATCCGCCGAGTAGCCTGCTCCATCTGAACCAGCGGATCGGACAATTTGCGCGAAAGGACATACGTGAATCCGAGTGCCAAAAAAACGGCCCCGATACCGGAAAGAATGATCAGCCCTCGCACTTTTGTGAGTGATTGGTCAATCCCTTCCACAGATGCCAGCACATATACACTCCCGTAAAAGTGGGTTCCAGCCATGATCGGTTTTCCAGATACGAGGAACCGGGTTTTCAATACGGGATCTTCATACTCTTTATGTACCGTTCCGCCAGCCAACAACGTTTTCCTGTCTGCATCAGGCAAAACGCTTCCTTTCGGCATGCCTGGTACACCGGAATTCGCAACTACTTGTCCATCCGAATCGGTAATATACAGTTTAATATCGGAAAATCCGGCCATCATTTCAATCATGCTAACCGTCATCATCTCACCGGAAGCAGCAATAGATTGCGCATATCGGCCTGCCAGCCGGTCGATTTCCGATTGGACTTGACCTGCATAGAATCCGGTAAAGATCCGGTCCATAACAAATTCCAAAGGCAGCAGCACAACAAAGAAAAGAAGCAAAATGAGACCGCTTATTTTAAAAACGATTCGGTTCCATCTCATCTGCTGTCCTCAGGTTCTTGAAATTTGTACCCGACCCCCCACACGGTCTGAATCGGAACATAAGACAAGCCTGCCCTTCTGACTTTTTCCCGTACATTTTTGACATGTGTATCGATTGTCCGGACGTCTCCCAAATAGTCGAGATCCCAGATCCTTTCCAGCAGATTGTCGCGGGTGAATACTCGCTGCGGATTGGCGGCCAGCACATACAGAAGGTCAAATTCTTTTGGCGTAAATTCGACAGGTTTATTTTTTACTAACACCTTACGGCCTTCCAGATCAATTTTCAAATCCGGATGCAGGATTGTTCTCGCCTGTGAATCGTCAGTTTCCGTCACACGGCTTCTTCTTAACAAAGCGAATACACGGGCGACCAACTCTTCCGGATCGAACGGCTTCGTTAGATAATCATCCGCCCCAAGCCGCAGTCCATGCACCTTGTCTTTCGTTTCCGTACGGGCCGTCAGCATTAAAATCGGGATATTTTCTGTCTCGCGGATCTTGCTGCAGACCTGCCATCCGTCCATATTCGGCATCATTACATCCAAAACCACCAAATCAAAGGATTGTTTGCCGATCCATTCCAGCGCTTCCTCTCCATTTGTCGCATCTGTCACTTCAAACCCGTTCTTTGCAAGATAAATTCGCAGCAGGTTTCGCATATTCCATTCATCATCAACGACAAGCACTCGTACCTTGTTCATGACAACTCCTCTTCTAGATCACCGCATTGCCGACCTCGTTATTTCAAATCACCATCAGTCCAGTGGTGATCAAGATACGACCACACTTGCCACCTATGTCGTACGCAAATCGATAAATGTAAAGCAAATCAGTCCCCCTCATAAATTCATGGAGGAACCGGGGCAACCGAATACAGCGTGATCATCAACCGAAATAAGAACCCGTATATCGTTTTTTATATTGTAGTCCAGATTTGTGATGAATTTGTGATGACGACTGACTTATCAAATAAAAAGTTACCCATACGCATACACCTTTGACTTAATCTCCCCTTCATTATCCTATTTTCCAAAAATGGGCTGGTGTTTTCGGTTAATAAATAGGCCACTGTCAGATCTTTTGCATAGATGTAAATCAAAAGGAGGTTTCATCAATGATTGTGGCGCCCAATTTATCCTTCCTCCCGTTTCAAACGTATTACGGGATTAAACGATTTCATCTGATTGCGGAAGAGATTCACCAAACCTTGACAAAGGGGGTAACCATTCGTGCTTGGGGATATAATGGTTCAACACCCGGTCCGGTCATTCTCATCAACGAAGGGGACCGCGTCCAGATTGCACTGGAAAATCGCCTGCCAGAAGCAACCTCCATCCATTGGCACGGACTTGTGGTTCCTGAATCGGTCGATGGCGTACCTGATATTGGTGCCGGTCCGGTTGTAAAGTCTGGTGAAACGTACGTATATGATTTTGTAGTGAACCAGGCTGGCACGTACATGTACCACTCCCACGCAATCGACGCCAAGCAGGAGATGATGGGCTTGGTGGGCATGCTGGTTTCACTCCCGCGCAACCGCAAACTGTCCGATCGCGAGTATCTGATCCTGCTGCAGGAATGGAGTGTAAAAACGGGAAAACAAATGGCCGACATGCAGATGGGTGGAATGCAAATGGGCGATACGCAAATGAGGCAAATGGACATGAAGCCCGCTGTTTCCGAACCAGCATCGGGTATTTTTGATATTGACCCGACCAGCATGGATTTTAACTATTTTACGATGAACGGCAAAGCATACCCGGCTACAGCCCCTCTCCCTGTAAAATACGGGGAAACGGTTCGAATCCGGCTGGCCAACCTGAGTATGGACTCCCATCCAATGCACCTGCATGGGCACGTATTTCAAGTCGTTGAATCGGACGGTATGCCCCTATCGATCCCCTACTACAAAAACACGATCAATGTAGCTCCCGGGGAAACGTACGATATTGAATTTAAGGCCAATAACCCTGGTACTTGGGCGTTTCACTGTCACAAACCGCATCATATGACAAATGAACATCAATCCGACATGGGAGGGATGTTTACCATCGTGCGGTACACCAGGTGATGAATTATTTTCGATTTAAACGGGTGAATAGCCCTCCTGTAATTGCAAACCATAAAACGTGTTCAAACACAACCTACCATTGAAGGAGGGAAATTCATGCCCGAAGCAACAACGATGAACATGACGGCCATGCAATCCTGTATCGAAACTTGCAATACTTGCGTAGAGGCTTGTGAAGCATGTTTGACCGCTTGTCTCAATGAAGCTGACATGCAAGCGAGAACGCGTTGCATCCAGCTTTTGCGCGACTGTGCGGACATCTGCTCCATGGCATCTCGGTTCATGTCCCGCAACAGCGAGTATGCCCATCAACTCTGCAATCTCTGCGCAACCATCTGTGACGCTTGTGCAACCGAATGTGCAAAGTTCCAGGACGCTCACTGCCAGAAATGTGCAGAAGCATGCCGTAAGTGCGCGGAGAATTGTCGTAAGATGACAGCGTAATGTGTCGCAAGCTTAGCATGTGACCTGCTACACATTAAACTGTGAAAAAAGTAGGACAGTATCTAAACCTGGGCTGTCCTACTATATAATAATCCCCCTACCACTGCGCAAACCAAATATCCCCATTGGACAGGAGTCAAAAATAACCAAACGGTTGGATTATAATCCGCCAAGGAAATAAGGAATCCCACCAACCCTAAACAGACAAGGCCGAATGCGGCTCTCAGCCCGAATGGCTGCAAGGGTATTTTTTTGACAAGAAACCAAACGGTTACTGTGTACAGGATTGCCCGATAGAGATTGACAGGGTGGTAGATTCCATCCGATAAAGGCACACCCCAAAACAGATTGGTGCGTGTTCCGTAATCGGCCACCAGCAAGGAGTACAAACTCCACCCGAACAAAAATGCCGGTACTAACGCATCCATCAGCACAAGTAACGGAACCTGTTTTGTGCGCAATCGGAATGCGAAATAGGCAATGCCAACTCCCGCACCGATCCATCCGGCGTAAGGAATAAAACCGCCAAGCAGAACCTGAAAAGGCCGCTGCCAAACTGCTTGCGGCATGACGAACAGCGGCAACAGGAGAGCAGCCAGAAAACCGTAAAATATACTGTTAAAAATGGTATCCGAAACTTTCCCTCCGTCAAATCCGGCCCCATTTATTTGCCGTTTGATAAACCAGAGCGCGCCAATAAGTCCTATGATTAATCCAAGCCATGCCGCAGGGATTGTCAACAATCCCAATTTCACATAACTGTTTAGAATCGCCATGCTTACCTCTCTACCAGTTTCTGTATCATGCCTTCCATCGCTGCCCGTGACAATTGTCCGTCGCGTCGGTCCACAATCATACCATTTTGATCGATTGTGACAGTCATCGGAATGGCGTTGGTCTGATACTGTGTTCCCACCCGACCATCCTGATCCAACAAAATCGGATATTGGATCTGATACTGACTGACAAACCTTCTAACCGATTCCTCATCATCCGTCACTGTCAGATTGACACCGTAAAAAGCAACTTTATCCTTGTATTTCTGACTCATTTCGACCAAATCCGGTGTTTCCGCTTTGCAAGGCGGACACCAGGAAGCCCAGAAGTTGATCAAAACTTTTTTGCCTTTCAGGTCGCTTAACTTCACAGCAGTCCCGTTCAGATCGTGCAATGTAAAATCAGGTGCCCGATAACCCGGCCGGGGCATCGCGGCAACTTCCTGCTGCGATTTGCCAGACTTTGAATCGGCAGAGGAAGAAACCCCACCCTTTGTTTTCGATGAATTCTGCCATCCGGCCCCGACTATTAAGATCAACACAGCGGCAAATAGGATGCCGATCGACAGACGACCCCATTTTTTCCGTTCCAATTCCTTTTCCCTCCTCACAACATCCAGTATAAGAATGTATCATTAATCCCTACCAGAATAAAAATGATAGCCACCACTTTAACAACGATTCGATTGATTTTGCCCGCCTGTCTGACAAACTTCCTCTTTAGCGCATCGCCGCCTATCGCCAGGAAATAAGCCAGCAACAAGAGCGGAAGTGCGGTTCCAAGCGCGAACACCGCCGGAAATAGAACGCCCCCATTTGATTGAATACCCAATGGAACCAACAATCCAAAGAACAGTAAAAACAAAGTGGGACAAAAAGCAAGCGAAAATATGATCCCCAACAAGAGAGCTCCCCACGCCCCCTGTTTCGGCACTTTTTGCAGCAGCTTGTTTTTAATCCCTTCCCCCACCGTTTTCCGAAACGAAAAGACGCCGAGCATGACCAGTCCGCTCAGCACAAACAATGGTCCCATGCCTTTTCGGATCACGCCAATCACCGGAATCAAATTTTGGGAGATCACATTCATTTTGGTTCCAAGCAAGATTACGGTACCGCCGATCAATGTATAAGCCAGAATCTTGCCTATCACAAAAGCGAACGTTTGCCTGAACGTGGCCTGCTCATCCCCCGTATAACGCGCGATATAACCGATCGCGCCGATATTCGTTGAAATCTGGCAGGGCGCCGTCGCACCGGCCAATCCCAGCAGCAACGCAGCCAAAATCGGAATCGGAATTCCCCTTGAAATCTGCGCGATCGGGCCCACAATCGAGTTTGCAAATTGCGAATACCAGATATAGAAATCAGTCCATTTCATAATCGTTCAAATCCCCCGGTTATCGTAATGAAAAGCCCACACAAAAAAGTGTGGGTCGACTCAACGAAGTTATTTTGAATTGTTGTTCATACCCGGCATTTTGCTGTGATCCATACCTGGCATATTATTGTTGTTCATGCCCGGCATATTGTTCATGTCCTGTTGTTTTTGTTGTGGTTGATTGGTCGCGGGTGAGTTGTTCGAATTCTGCTGCTGATTCTGGTTGTTCGTAGCAGGTGTTTTTCCGGAACAAGCAGTCAGAGCTCCTGCCACAACAAAAACAAGCAGAATCGAGAAAATTCCTTTTCCTTTTCTCATATAATGAACCTCCTGTACTTCAGATTAGGGTTTATTTAAAATCATTGCTCGCGACAATTAGGATAAAATAAAATTGTGCATTTTTTGTGAAGATCAAGAGAAATAATCTCGCGATCTTAATCTTTCGGCAATCTGACAGTAAACACACTGCCTTTACCCAATTGACTGTCTACTTCGATTGTCCCGTTATGCAACTCCACAATTCGTTTGCTGATCGACAACCCCAATCCGGCTCCGCCATATTCGCGTGAACGGGATTTTTCCACCCGATAAAACCGCTGCCAAATCTGCTTCAACGCTTCAGGCGGAATGCCGTTTCCCGTATCCCGTACTGTAATTTCGACTTCGTGCGGCAAATCAGCCATTTCCACCTCAACACGACCGCCAGCAAGTGTATATTTTCGGGCATTGTCAAGCAGGTTGAAAATGACCTGCCGAATCCGCATCGCATCCGCAAAAATAATCGACTCTTTTTTATCCGGATATGTCGCAGTCAGCGCCACCTTCGAATCGGCAAAACCGTTCTGCATTTCATTGACCACCTGCTTGACAAGCTGGATCAGATCCGTTTTCTGCTTATGGACCCGGTAGTTCACCTGATCCAGTTGAATCAGTTCAAATAGTTCGTTTGTCAGTTGGTAAAGCCGATTTGTCGCATCCTGAATGAATCCTATATATTTGCTCCGCTCGTTTTCATCATCAATCACGCCTTTACTCAGAACATCCGCATATCCTTTGATGTACGTGATGGGAGTCCGCAGTTCATGTGACACTTCCGCCAAGAATTCCTGCCGCTCCGTCCGATAATGCTTTAACTCGTCCGCCAACTCCAAAAGCGAGCGGTTTAATTCCGCAATTTCGTCTTTCCCTTTTATCGTCAGGGACAACTGGTAGGAGTTATGCGTCAATCGCTGTACGGCATTTTTCATATTGACGAGCGGCCGGGTAATTCCCTTTGCAATTACAAAGATCAGCAAAGCAGAGGCAAGCAAAGCCGCCAATGTGATGCCAAACAAAACCTGCTGCATGGATTGAACGGCAGAACGAATCGGTTCGGTTGGCGTGAACATCACTACCGTAGCCACTGTTTTATCGTCTAAGACGGCGGGCGATTTGGCAACCAAATAGGGGTTGTTGATCCAATCCGCTGCGACCAATTCATACGAACCTTTCTTTCCATTTTGAATCGGTTGCAGATAAGGGCGTTTCGCATCTGTAACCGGTTGCGATTGTGCGATAACGGCACCAGCAGCATCGACTACCGCTACAGAACTGACGGAATACTTTTCCATCATCTCCACATGATGCAGTGTTTCGGGCGTAAAATCCTGACTTAAAACGGAAGCATAGGAATGGCCTCTGTGTATCAATTCATTAACAACCTGCTGGAAATAAAATTTCAGAATCAGAGGATAGAGGACCAGCCCGAGAACCAGAATCAAAATCAGGAAGAGAGCAAAAAAGAGGAGTCCTAATTTATGGTGGACATGATATACATGCGGCAGCAACAGTCTGTTTTTCATTTCAGTTTATAGCCCACTCCCCACACCGTTTTGATAAAATCGGCTCCTCCAGCACTTTTCAGTTTCGATCGCAAATTACGAATGTGAGAATCCACCGTTCGATTGTCCCCTTCAAAATCAAATCCCCACACATTTTCAATCATCTGCTCCCGGCTCAAAACTTGTCCTACATGTTTCATCATAAATTTTAACAACTCGAACTCATGGGCGGTCAATAAAACAACTTGATTACGATAAACGACTTCATAAGATTTCTCGTTCAGCGTCAGATCCTTATAACGAAGGATCGGATCCTGCTCAGCTTGTTGGGATCGAGCGCGTCGCAACAACGCTTTAATGCGGGCGATCAGCTCCGCTTCTTCAAACGGTTTCGACAGATAATCATCCGCCCCTTTTTCAAATCCTTCCACCTTATCTTCCAATTGGTTGCGGGCTGTCAGCATAATGATCGGGATCTGACTGAAGCGTCGAATTTGTTGGCACAATTCAAGACCATCCATCTCCGGCATCATCCAGTCCACGATCATCAGATCGTACGCATTTTCCAGCAACTGCGACAGCGCTTCCTTGCCGCTAGCCGCCAAAACCGTTTCAAATCCGTTTTGAACTAGATAAAATTGGATCAATTCTCGCATCGGTTGTTCGTCATCGACAATCAGTATACGTGCCATCGATCAACTCTCCACCCATTAGATTACTGACTGGCTTTTATGTTAACAGATTTTTTAAAGGTTCTGCACAATTTTTGCATACTTTCTCCTTATCATGTGTTTGATGGGTAAAACCAATTAACCAGATCAATCAGAAAGGGGATCGTTATGAACAAAAAGAAACCGATTATTTATACGATTGTGGCCGTCTTGGTCCTTGCAGTCGTTGCCATCTATTTCGGTAACAAACAAGTACAGTCGGCCAAAATGGCGGGCATGGGCGGCAGTATGACCACGCCTGGATTGCAGAACGTTTCCACAAAGCCGCCGTTTGACGTTTTGACCGGCAACAAATTTACGCTGACAGCGAAACCGGCCAAATTGCAAATCGACGGTCAGACAACAAAAGACGTATGGACGTTTAACGGAACTGTTCCTGGACCGCAAATCAGGGTCAAACAAGGGGAACAGATTCAAGTCGTTCTGAAAAACGAGTTAAGCGTGCCAGTGACCATCCACTGGCACGGTGTGCCTGTCCCCAATAGTCAGGACGGAATTCCAGGCGTGACCATGAACGCGGTGCAGCCGGGACAAAGCTTTACGTATCAATTCAAGGCGGACGTACCGGGCACCTACTGGTACCACTCACATCAGGACTCTCTGAACCAGGTGGACATGGGCCTGTACGGCTCGTTTATTGTCGAGCCGAAAAACGAACCGAAAGTGGACCGCGACTACACAGTTGTACTTGATGAGTGGATGCCGGGCAATGGCATGCCGGGAATGAGCCACGGCGGAATGAACATGGGAACCTCCCAGTCAGGCTCCAACGATTCAAAAGGTAGCACTAACATGGGCGGCATGAACATGGATCACAGCAATATGAACATGGGTGGTAACTCCCAATCAGGCATGAATATGAACAGCGGCGGTTCCACTGCAAAAGGCGGTCATGGCGGCATGAACATGGGGGGCATGGACATGAGCGGCATGAGCGATTCCGAAATGATGCCCCTGATGTATACCATTTACACGGCGAACGGCAAGTCGGGCTCTGCCATTCAACCGTTGCAAGTGAAAAAAGGCGATAAAGTCCGAATCCGTCTGATCAACGCCGGATACATTTCACATCCGCTGCACCTGCAGGGTCACGATTTTAAAATCGTATCCACCGACGGGCAGCCGGTCAACAATCCTCCCTTGGTGGGCGGGCAATTGTTGAACATTGCACCAGGCGAACGGTATGACATCGAATTTACCGCCGATAACCCCGGTAACTGGTTGTTGGAAGAACACAGCAAAAACCCGGGCGCAAAAGGATTGGCGATTCCGATTATGTATGAAGGCGTAAGCGGACAACAAGCAAAGCCTGATAATACAGAAATTCCAGTCTTGGACATTACCAAATACGGAGAAGCAAGCAAAGGTCAATTCAGTCTGAACGACAAATTTGACGTCGAGTACAATATGGAACTAAACACTGCTACGGGGCCGAACGGAATGAAATTTACGATTAACGGAAAAACATTCCCGGACGCTCCACCCGTCAATGTAAAAGAGGGGGATCTGGTCAAAGTGACATTGGTCAATAAATCACCGAAAGACATTCACCCGATGCACTTGCACGGTCACTTCTTCCAGGTGTTGAGCAAAAACGGCCAACCGGTGACAGGCGCTCCGTTAATGAAAGACACGCTTAACGTGCTGCCGGGCGAAGAGTACGTGATCGCGTTTAAAGCAGACAACCCCGGCGACTGGATGTTCCACTGTCATGATCTCGGCCATGCGGCAAACGGCATGGTAACAGAAGTCAAGTATTCAGGATACAAACCTAATTTTACAGTCGATCCCAACGCGGGCAATATCCCGGAATAAATGATGACAAACAACCGCCTTTGCGCGCAGGCACCTGCGACAAAGGCGGCTTTTTTATATCTGATACCCCGAGTCATTTGAGATTCACCGAAACGGCTATAAATAAGACCTTGCGGCCCAATCCCTTCTTCTTCAACAATGTAAGAGCGTTTCTAAAACGCCACAAACAGTCCGAACGTTAGACCAGTCACAATTCAGGCAAACCAAATGGCTGTTTCCGAATAAAAATTATCCGGCACGTCGTTTTTTTAACCGCCTTTGTATTCTCCATCCGACCATGGCCAGAGCCACCACAACAATCACAATCCCCCAAGTGAATTTCCGGACAATTCCCGCAACAATACGCCAATCTTCTTGCAAGTGGATGCCCAGTGGAATAAAAGTGAACACCCAAATCAGCGCCCCTGGGAAAGCATAAAGAAATAATGTACCGTAAGACCACTTGCTGATTCCCGCAGACAACGAAGTGATATGACGAATGCCAGGGAAAAAGTAACCGAAGGTGACCGTGAATTTGCCAAAGCGACTGAACCACCGCTCGGCTTTCTCAAGTTTCTCCGGGGTCAAATGAATTCTCCGGCCATACTTCTCAAGAAGGGGAAAGCCAAACCGATATCCGATAAAATAGCTGAGGGATATCCCAATCATGCTTCCGGAAAGCGCAACCAGCACTGTGGGAACAAATCGGAGTTCACCTTTCGAAACCATAAAACCGGCAAACAGCATCAACAACTCGTCTGGCAAAGGAAGTCCGACAATGCCAAGAATGAGAGCCGCAAATAATCCGATATATCCATAGTCAGCAAAGAAACGCAATAGCAGGTCTTGGATCAAATGATTGTCCTCCATCGCCTGGATGTGTCATACCTGAATCCCCAAAATAAAAGGGATCCTTCAAATGATGGTTTTCGAAAGATCTCCTGCAATTGTAAAGGAAGACAGAAAATGATTGTATGGCTCTTTTCATAAAATAAATACCTTGTTTTCCATTTGCGCTTTGACCCTTGTCATCTCTGACACCATCAGTTGGATTAGATTGGCCATAAATTCACAAGGTTGACAGCAAATTTCCCCTTCTTACTCTGTTGCAACTCGAACTCAATCTTTTGGCCTTCGTCAAGCTGACGCATTCCGCTTTTCTTCACTTCCCGCAGATGAACAAACACATCATCGCCACTATTTGAACGTATGAATCCGTATCCCTTGTCTGGACAGAACCATTTTACTATTCCCTTCATATTCGCGTTCGCTCCTTCCCATCGCATCCGAACATGTATACGTCTCAGTGTGTAAAATATTTTTTATTATAGAATCACTATATGTAGAAATTATGAAGACTCGTGTGAATTCACAATATATTCACTACAGATTCACAGTAATTATGCCGATCTTTTCGGGTCTTTGTTTGTTCGGTCAGCCAACGTAGCGTTCTCCCGGATCAACGCAAAAGGGTACTGTATGGGATCACTGTTTTTCGTGCAAATTTATGTGCGAACAAATGATCAAAAAATGGATAAAAACATGGCGGGTATGGATATGAATCAGGATCAGAACCAGAACCAGAAAAAATAATGTACTCGCCCACACTCAATGTGTGAGTTTAGATTTGATGCCCAAGTAAGAAAGGGAGTTCCGAAGGAGATATCATACGAGTTATCCTAAAAAACAGTTTACCGGAAGAGACTGCAATTCACTGGCACGGTTTGCATGTTCCGAACAAGATGGATGGTGTGCCTTCCTTCACGCAGAATGCAATCAAACCCGGTGAGACGTTTACATATAAATTTATTGCTAAGACATATATGTATCATTCGCACTTTAGGAGTATTCCACAGATTGACAAGGAGTTATAGGGGCCTTCTGATCATCGATCCGCAAAATGAAACCCAGCGGTTGAAACACGACCGGGAGTATATCATGTTATTTGGGGGATGGAACATTCCAAACCAGCCCGCTGGACAACGAACAGGTCAAGAACGAATGCCTAGCATGTCAAAGGGACAACTCGATCCGCTGAAAAAGAAAGGCGATATTCGCAGTATGATCGAACACAGTATGGAAAACAAAGATCCCCAGAAACCTCCGTTAGGCGGCATGAATATGCCCTCGAAGCAGCCTGGTGAAAATGCAGGAAGCTCAATCTCGGGAATGAATTACAATTATTGGACCATCAACGGAAAGTCTTTCCCGGATACGACTCCCTTTGAAGTGAAAGAAGGGGAACTGGTTCGGATCCGTCTGGCCAATATCAGTAATGGCATCCATCCTATGCACCTGCACAGGCCTGATTTTCGAATGATTGCAAAGGACGGGCATGCTTTGAAAAATCCACTAATTGTAAATACAGCTCGGTGAATCCGGGGGAAACCTATGATATTGACTTTATTGCCGACATCCAGGCTAGTGGGTGTTCCACTGCCACGAACCCCATCATACGACAAACACCGATGTAGAGCCGGGAGGGCTGATGGTAGTGGTTAAATATGTGAAATGAGTGAGCGACGAACTGCGAAATATAAGGCAGAGCGTAACTTCTAAGGGGTTCCGTTTTAGGGTTCAATACACATATTGTAATGAAAATGGCGTGCAAACCGGTGACAGTTTTGGCACGCCATTTTACGGCATTCTTCCGCACACCGCCGACACGCCTCCGCACAGCTTTGGCAAGTCGAATTGTCTGTTTGCCACATTCAACCGCATAGGCATCGCAGATGGTTGCGCAAAGTTGGCAGACCTGTTTCGCAAAGCGACTGTGTCTTGACATGAACTGGGTCGACAACTGGCAGATGTCAGCGCAATCCCGGCAGAGTTCAACACAGGCGCTAAAGTGGGAAGCATTCGGCAACAGGACGTAGCGCATTTTTCACATTCGGTGAGGCACGCTCTACATGCCTCAATTCAGGCCTGATACTTTTCAGTGGAAACCATGGTCATTTCGGGGGTTATGTTCTCACATTCCTTTCTGTAATTGGGTACGTTGTACAGAATTCCTATGTTTGACCAAGGTGATAGTGTTAAGAAATCATTTTTGATCATAGAATCTTCATATTTGTTTATTATACTGAAACTAAAGCATTCCGTTACTAAATAGTCCAAATCGAAATGTGAGGCGGTGAGATTCTTGAAACCGAAAAATCAATTTGTCTCCAAGATGGCGCTTGTTTTGTCATGGTTTTCTTGTCTGGCATGACTTGCCCCCCTATTGATTTTGCCGCTCGGTCTGAGTGGTATAGCATTTGCTACGACAGCATTTTTCTTTCAATATCAATATTGGTTTTTGGGGCTTTCGATCGGATCTCTTCTTCTGGCGTATATGATGGCGTGGAAATCAAAATCGTGGAAACGGAAGTCCGGCTTGGTAACGCTCATACTGTCAACGATTATGACATTATTTTCGATTGGTTATCTTGCCTATGCAAATGGGGTATTCAGGGGATAAAGCCTCGCCCATAATAGATGGAAGGAGTGGAAGACCGTGAAACGCAGTGCAGTGATTCTTGGATTGGTTGTGGTTCTTGGTGGAGGGGCAATCGTCGGGTGGAATCAATGGTCGAGTTCACAGGAAGCGAAGTCTGTTTCCGGGGAAGGATATGCGATGGTGACCTCTGCTGAGTTGGTTCCCTTAGTGAATCAAAAGAAGGACATGCAAATCATCGACCTTCGTGAGCCATTCCTGTATGCAAAGGGTCATATTCCAGGTGCTATCAATATACCGTTTCAAGATTTCGAGAAACGCATAAACGAAGTTTCCTCGAACAAGCCAGTCGTCTTTGTTTGCCACACAGGACCGATGGGCGATGTGGCCAGTCAGATGCTGGTGCAACGAGGGGGTCAGAATGTCTCCAATCTGAAAGGCGGAATGGCGGCATGGAATGGACCGCTCACAACAAACTGATTGAACATGCCGAATTCAAAAGATCCCAAGAAAGATATGTTAAACGAATCAAACACAAGGAGATACTAAATTGTATTAAAAACACTTATCATAATGTGAGAGAAGAGGTGCTAGCAATATCAGATTTTTCCCGTCATTTAGTTGGTCATGGAGGTCATAATTACGGACACGATAATGATCATTATCGAGAACCCGATTATGCGCCGCCCCAACCACCTGCTTCCATCCCGAAAACGGGTTCGACCATTATCTGTCCAAATTGCGGGGAAGAAAATGGTTCGACTCATAAGTTTTGTTACAACTGCGGTTCAAATCTTCAACCGCAACCGGCAACCTGCCCCAACTGCAATGCATCTGTACCGAAAGATGCTACCTTTTGTCCAAATTGTGGCTATAAGTTGAAAAGTTGAGGAAAAGGCGCAAGATCCGGCTCAGAGGCCCTAAACGGGGGCGTCCGTCAAGAAACGAAGAGGCAAAGGAACTGAAACGGATTGCCTATCAAGATGCAACGAAGAGAAATGCCATAGAAGGCAAGTTTGGCGAGGAAAAGCGCAAATATGGACTCAACCGGATCCGGGCACGCCTCGCACAAACGAGCTTTACCGTGGTTGCACTCCAAGTATGGGTCAAGAAACCTGTAGACCTTGTTCCTTGCGGAACTTTGTCTACAGGCTGGACCTCTCCGATAAACACGGAGAGGTCGGTTGCTTCAAGTTGTCCCCTATCTTCTTTTTGTGATTTTCCCAAATCCCCCTACCCTGGTTTTCGGGGGTGAGTTGTTGCGCGGAACAGTTGTACTCGGGGATTTTTTCAAAACATTCCCGTCTGCTCCAATTGATATTCCGGATCCGCTCAGCTTGTCGCTACGCTTGATGATTGATCCACCTCGTTCGACCGTGATCGGAGGAATTGCTTTTTTCTCCTGTGTTGTAGGCGAGCGATAGTCAACGTTTGGCTTGTAAATGTCTTTACTTGTGTATCCACGGTACGTCCCCGGATACCGATTCCAGGAATCAAACAGATTACTTAGAACGCTTCCAACAATGTACCCCTCCAGGAAGGATGGGGCGTAATTCTGGCGGACGAATTCCTTGCTGTCGACCTCAATCAGCGTATCGCTTGGTTTCTGGGGGTCTTTCTGCAGATGGTACCACTCATCCGGGTACACAAGAAACATCCGATCAGGATCTTCTTTGGAAATCTCCTGCGGCTTCCGTTGTTCTGCAAGTTCCTGCGCCACTTGCGGGACCGTCTTGTTCTCGGCGCGGTAAACCCGGGAAGCTTCCGCCCCATTTTGCGTGACCGATTCCAATGGATATGAGGCGCTGACCGGTTGGCTTCCGCATCCGCTAAGAAGGGAGACCGATAGGGCGAAGGCAACCAATAACTTCAGATATTTAGACAGCCGCTGCATGATGACACCCCCTAGCTTCCACGTAGGACCTGCACGTCTGCAGGAAGCACCGACTCTCCTTCGTATAACATGGACCGACCATCTTGCCACTCGATACGCAGCAGCTTGCGATCATCCGACTGAAACTGCCAAACGTACTGCTCTCCCCCATTTGAAAAAGGGGTCCTCCCCACCACCGTTACATTCCCGGAATACTGTTCCTCCAGGTGGTAAGCGGTACCCTCCATCTCAATCGTTGTGGGCACTTCGTTGAAGGAGTCCAAACGGCCGTCAATCGGGCTGTACAAAGCAAAAGATGTTCGTTCCCGCTCTTCTATACTCAAATACCGAATGCTATTCCCGTCCTGTAAAGTCAGAAAAACCGAATTGCGATGCGTATTCCGGGTACGGCCGGTGATCTGGTAAGTTATCAGGGAAACTTCGATCACATCGCCAGGTCCCACCGTCAGGATGTTTTTCTCAGACTTTGGCGGTTCCGGTTGTTTCAGGATATTTTTGATGCGATTGAACAGACTCACAATCCGTTCTCCCTTCCTTTGACTTACAAGGTGGCCGCCAGAATGGAGGCACCCGCAACATGCAACGATCCTGCGAAAAGCGCATAGGCCACTTTTCCTTTCTGCGTACCCTGGTCAAGATCCAGCGACACACCCTTTTTCAGCGCAAAACGAACGGCCATTTCAACAATAAATAAAATCACAAATGAGACCGCCGAAGCCAGCAGCGCTTGCCACAAGTCATTCGATTTGGCAATCGAATGTGACAGAATATACCCTTGCGCAAACAGCTTCATCACGAACCGGGTCGTTACAGCCACATTCCCGTTG
Organism: Effusibacillus dendaii; assembly: GCF_015097055.1. Classification (NCBI taxonomy): domain Bacteria; kingdom Bacillati; phylum Bacillota; class Bacilli; order Caryophanales; family Alicyclobacillaceae; genus Effusibacillus; species Effusibacillus dendaii. The sequence continues at coordinate 3,197,560 of NZ_AP023366.1, read as the reverse complement.
CGAATCTCCGCAATATCTTTGTACTTTGTGAACAGGGAATCGATCGACATCAGAATGAACAACAGCAGAGCTCCGGCGGCTGTCCAAACAAACATGGCCTGCACATTAATCCAAGTCAAGCAAGATTCCTCCCCCGCCTTCATTCAACCCAGTAGAAAAGGAGAACCGCCGCAAGCGGTTTGCCCCTTATTCGTATTTCTTCATCAACTCGGCCAACTCGTCCTCAACTTGCTTGTCTTTGCTCAGCTTGGTGAATTCTTCGTCGAGCGATTTTTCTGTCTTATAGATTTCACCGCTGGCCTCCGCTTCCGCTTCCATCTGGAGGACCTTTTCCTCCATCCGCTTCAGGCCCGCCATTGCGGTGTCCGAGCCAAGTCCCGCCATTGCTTTGTTGATGTCTTTTTGCGCTTTGGCCGCATTGGCCCGCGCCACCAGCGTTTCCCGTTTGTTTTTCAGCTCCGTAATCTGCTTGCGCATATCTTCCAGCTTCCCGCGCAGATTGTCGGCCGCCATTCTGTTTTGTTCATAGCTCAGCTTGTATTCGTTCATTTTCCGTTCGGCAGTTTTTTTCTCTTCCAAGGCGCGCCGGGCAAGATCGACATTTTTCGCCTGTGCCGCCAGATGCGCCTGCTCATCGCGTTTCTTGACCAATGCTTCCTGCTCTTCAAACAACTGCTTAAATTTCTTTTCCAAAGCGATTTGCGCAGCCACCGCTTTTTCCGCTTCTTCCAAATCATCCTGCATGTCACGCAGATACTGATCGGTCATTTTCACCGGATCTTCCGCTTTTTCAATCAAGGCATACACATTAGACAATGTCAGATCCCGCAAACGTTTAAACAATGACATCGTAGTTCCTCCTTCAAATCGAAATTAGTGAAAATCTGTCCCCACAATCACATTCTAATAAAAAATTATGAAGAACCAATGAAGTAAGTTGGATCGTTAATAAAAAACTTATATACGACTTATAAAGAAGTTATGAAATCCCTCATCCCCGATCTTCCCCTATCAGCGCTATGTTTCTTCACTAAGAGTAAAGAAATTGACTGAATTCTTATGAGTCAAACCTTAGAAAATCATAAGAGTTGAAAATACGGATAAAAAAGTAACCCTTGCAGGATAAAGGCAAAATTTGTGAAACCTTCTTTAGGCGGTTTGCCTCTTTGATTTAACTGGCAAGAGTACGGGTTCCTTTCCACAACAAATGCAACATCATTGCAATGTATAGCACATACCTAACCAATTGGAGAATAGTGGGGGCAGCCATATAACCGGTAAAAGCGTGCAGCAGCTTGCCTGGCAGACTTTCATCGGGAATACATCCGCTAAAATCCCATGCGGTTTGGTCAAGCAGCAAAATCCACCCAAGCTCTTGTAGAGACATTGTTACATGGGACAGACATAAAAGCGCAGTTGCTGCGTCCCTCTTTCCGGCAAGCTGAGTCGCTGCAAATTTCCTACATCCTCTATCGACCAAAAAAGCTGACGGAAGCTTACACCCGGCAGCTTTCAATTATTGATTCTGTCAATTCGAAACCATCGCTTTGTGATCGTAATATTCTTCCAAAGTCAAACCTTTCGAAGTCAATTCCTTGGCCAACTGCGTCCCCACATAACGAATGTGCCACGGCTCATAATTATACCCGGTGATCGATTCTTTTCCTTTCGGGTACCGGATAATGAATCCGTAATCAGCCGCGTGGTCGGCCAACCATTTGGCTTCCGGCGTATTGGCGAAACAGTCCTCTGCCGCACATGTACCTTTGGTGTCGGAAAGATCCATAGCGAGTCCCGTCTCATGCTCGCTATGGCCTGGTTCAGCGCTGTATTTACGTGCCAATTCTTGACCTTGCACACTGATGTAATAATTAAACAGCGTTTTTTGCGTTTGATACGAACGGTAGCCGGAAACTCCCGCTAAATGGATCCCTTCGTTCTTAGCGTCCGCCACCAACTTCTCAAGTGCTTCTGCCGCTACCTTTCGCATCAATCGTCTATCGTCTTTCTCCGTAAAAATAAACGGGATCTTCGGTTCGACCAAGTCGGGCGGATTGTAATCGTCAGGCAATTTTACCTGCTTGTTTACCAATACGGCAATATCGTCCGGCTTGGCGGCGATTTCCACCCCATTTTCAAGATGAACAATTTGGTGATCTGCCCCCCCCTGCTTCTCCTCCTGCGTCGAACCTTGCTTTGCGGTAGAGGAGTCGTTTGTCGGCAGGTTGGCTGAGTAAACCGCTTGTGCCGTGGTTTCCGGGGAGGGGACCGGAACTGCTTTCTTGTTGCTGCATCCGACCAGTAAAATCATTGCTCCGAGAACGGATACAGATGTGAGAGTGACAAACCGAATTTTGCGCATAAATTCCTTCTCGATTTTCATAGTAATGTAAGCATGTAAATTATAGCACTTTATTGTTGAAATTTATATGTGAAAACGACCAATGACTAATGAAACATAGGAAGCCTCTCTTTCTGAATTTTGGGGATCACCGACTTTTAACCAACAGATCGACCGCTTCCTTGATGACATGATCCGGCACATGTCCCTGCTCAATCTCAAGCCGGACGCACTCTTCCAGATTGCTTGCCACCATCAGCCCTACAGTACCATCCACGGCGGAACGGATAGCGGTCGGTTGGGTGACCACTTCCCGGCAGTTTTTCTCCCGCTCCATCATGCTGATGACGCCACGCACCTGACCTTCAATACGTCACAGACGATTTTTCATTGGATTCGTATATTCCATGTTCTACACCCTTTTAGTCTATTTTTCCGCTCCATACCCCATCCGGTATAACTTTGCAAAACAGCAACATCAGGTGATCGTGCTCCCCCTGGTATTTAATGCGACCCTCCGGTATGATTTCACCCAAATTAAGCCCCAAGGTCCGGTCCGGAACGAGAGACCTCCGCCACTGCTTCCCGTTTCGCTCCGCGCCTTTCCCGTCTGCTTTCGACTGCGTAAAATAGAACCGGTACAACGAATAAGGTCAATCCGGTAGCCGCGACCGTTCCAAACATCATGGAAATAGCCAATCCCTGAAAAATCGGATCAAACAGAATCACGAACGAGCCTGCCACAACGGCGGCTGCCGTCAAAACGATCGGCTTTGCCCGAACCACACCCGCTTCCATCACCGCTTCCGCCAGAGTGGCTCCTTCTTCCCGGCGGCGAATGGAAAATTCCACAAGCAAAATCGAATTGCGAACAATAATTCCAGCCAGCGCAATCACACCGATCATCGAGGTAGCCGTAAAGAATGCGCCGAATATCCAATGACCCGGTATGACCCCGATTAACGTCAACGGAATGGGTGACATAATGACCAGCGGTTTGATAAACGATTGAAACCAACCGACAATCAGCAGGTACATAACCACCATTGCAACCGCAAACGCAGCTCCCAAATCACGAAATACTTCATAAGTGATCTGCCATTCTCCATCCCACTTCATTTTGACTCCGTTTTCCAGCCACGGCTGATGCGTCAAATACTGCTCCACTTTTACACCGTTTGCGGTTTTGATGTTGGCGATGCGGTTCCACATATCAGCCATCGAATAGGCAGGACTTTCCGTTCCCCCCGCTACATCCCCGAATACATACACAACCGGTTGCAGATTCTTGCGGTATAACGTCTGCTCCGCCGCCCCCTGTTTGATGGTGGCAATTTCCCTTAACGGAATCAGTTTTCCGGTCGGCGTCGGGATCTGAATGTTTTGCAGATCGGTCAGGCTGGAACGTTTGTCGCGCGGCGGCTGTAGCTTGATCACAACCGGTTCCAGTTCGTTTGGCGGGTGCAGCAACCCCACTTCCGTTCCGTCAAGCATCGTCTGCAAGGTTTGCACGACTTGCTGGTCAGTAATCCCGTTTAGACGTGCCTTTTCATTGATTACAAACCGATATTCCGTCTGCTGGGATTCGATCGACGTGTCCACGTCAACGACCCCTTTTGTATCTTTAAAAATCTGCTCGGCCTGTTGCGCGGCCGCCATCTGCTGCTGCCGGTCATTTCCGTAAATTTCAAGCACAATCGTCGACATAACAGGCGGCCCTGGCGGCACCTCCACCACTTTCACGTTTGCGCCATAAGCGGAACCTATCTTTTGAACCTCGGGCCGGATCCGTTTGGCAATCTCATGGCTTTGCTGTTTTCTTTCCTTTTTATCGACAAGGTTGACCTGAATATCAGCCTGATTGGCCTTGTCGCGCAGAAAATAATGACGCACCAGACCGTTAAAATTAAATGGCGAGGCCGTTCCGACATATATCTGATAATCGCTTACCTCATTGACCGTCGACAGATATTCCCCGATCGCTTTTGTAGCTGCCGCCGTCTTTTCCAGCGTGCTTCCTTCCGGCATATCAACCACGACTTGAAATTCGCTCTTGTTGTCAAACGGCATCATCTTCATCGGAACCGCTTTTGTATAGAAAAACAGCATCGACACAAGCATCAGCCCGGTCACACCAAATACGAACAGGTACCTCTTTTTTCGATTGTGCAAAAGTTTCGAAATGGTTCTGATGTATCCAACCACCCACCGGCTCTGTTTTCCCGCTTCGTTGGATACGAAGGAAGCGCCGTGCGGTACACTTTTCTTCAGAAACCGCAAAGCAAACCAAGGTGTTACAATAAACGCCACCAGCAAGGAGAAAAACATCGCCACCGAAGCGTTGATCGGAATCGGTGACATATAAGGCCCCATCATACCGCCGACAAACGCCATAGGCATCAAAGTGGCGATTACTGTAAAGGTCGCCAGAATGGTCGGGTTGCCCACTTCATCGACCGCACGCACGGCTGCTTCCCAGGGAGGCAGTTTCCCGACTGTAAACCAGCGGTGAATGTTTTCCACCACGACAATCGCATCGTCCACCAGGATACCGATTGCAAAAATCAACGCAAATAACGTGACACGATTGAGCGTATATCCGTACATGTAACTTAGGAATAAAGCTAGTGCCAGCGTCACCGGCACGGCAATTCCGACAACAAACGATTCACGGATGCCAAGCACGACCCCGATCAGCAGAATGACAGAGACAGTAGCAATCAGAAGATGCTCGATCAGCTCATTCGATTTTTCGGCTGCGGTAGCGCCATAATCGCGCGTAATCGTTACCTGCACATCATCCGGTATGACTTTCCCTTTCAAATCCTGCACTTTCCGCTCCACGTCATTGGCAATCCAGACCGCATTCGTGCCTGGTTTTTTGGAAACCGCAATGGTGACTGCCGGAAACATACTCCCCGCTGGTTGCGTGATCCCTTTTTTTGGTGCCTGCTGTCCGGTGCCGAACAACACGTAATTGTCTGTCTCGGCGGGGCCATCGATTATATTCGTCACATCTTTCAGAAACACGGGACGGTTTTGATAGACGCCCACAACCAGATTCGTAACTTCATCCGCATCAGCCAAATAAGTCCCGGCCTGGACTTTAAACTGCTCATTATTGTGGGCAAATTCTCCGGCAGGCAGGGAAACGTTTGAATGTTTCAAAGTCTCTGCAAGCGATAGCGGAGAGATTCCATAAGCGGACAATTTGTTCGGATCCAATTGCACCCGAACCTGCCGTTGCTTGCCGCCAATCAACTGGACCTTTGAGACATTTTGGATTTTGCTGATTTCGTCGGCGATGACGGCTGTCATCCTGCGCAGCGCATAATCGTCCTGCTTTCCGCTCCATACCGTCAATGATAAGATCGGCACATCATCAACCGTCTTCGGTTTGACCAGTGGCTGAAGTACGCCGGGCGGAAATTGGTCCTGATTGGATATGAGCTTGTTGTATAACCGAACCAGCGACTGATCGAGATTCGATCCGACTTTAAACCGTGCCGTAACCATGGCGATACCGGGTGATGTTGTGGAATACACATATTCCACACCGTCAACTTCCCATAATTTTTTCTCAATCGGTTTTGTCACCCGGTCTTCGACATCTTGCGCCGTAGCGCCGGGATACGGAATGAACACGTCAACCATCGGAACTGAAATTTGCGGTTCTTCTTCTTTCGGCGTATTCATTACGGCAAATATGCCAAGCAGCAAAGAAGCCACCACAAGCAACGGCGTAAGTTTTGATTTGATAAACAGTTTGGCCAGCCGTCCTGATAACCCCATATTTTTGCCCATCAGTTAGTCACCTCAACTCCGTCGGCTAACCGGTCTGTTCCTTCTATCACAATTTGGTCTTGCGGATTGAGGCCGCTCAACACCTCAATTCGGTCGCCTTGCTGTTTACCCAATGAAACATAGCGCAGATGAGCTTTGTTCTTCGAATCAACTACATACACTCCCGTAAACTGTGACCATTTCACAATCGACGAAACCGGGACCATCATCACGTTTGAAGTCCCGTCGGGAAAAATTACCTTGCCAAACATGCCCGGAACCACCCGGTCATCCTTCGGAATCTGAATTTTGACGGTAAATGTCCGGCTGGCCGGATCCACCCGCGGTGTTATTTCTGTCACTTCTCCGGTCAACTCGCTTTGCAACGCATCGATCGTGACAGGCACCTTGTCGCCTGTTCGAATCGATTTCGCCAACCTTTCATCCGCATAGACCTCCAGCAGATAGGGCTCTTTCTCGATCACAATCAACGGGGAGCCAGGTGACGCCATATCTCCCGTTTCAACCAGTTTGTTGGTGACAACTCCATCAAACGGCGCCGTGATGGTTGCCTGGTTTAAATTGTCCACAGCCGCTCCATAGGAAGCTTGCGCCTGATCCATTTTGGCGGAAACGGCCTGCTGCATAGCCTGTTCTGCTTTTAAAGCAGCCTGCGCCTGATCCAGTTGCGCCTGTGCCTGTTGATAAGCCATTTGCGTGTCTTCAAAATCTTGCTTGCTTACAGCCCCGTTTTGATAAAGATTCAGCATTCGCCGATAAGAGGACTCTACATTTTGAAATTTGGCTTCCGCTGACTGAACGTTCGCCATCGCCTGTTTGACCGACTGCTCACTTTGACTCTTGGCTGCAACCGCTTCCTGTACAGCCGCTTCGGCCAAATTTGAGTAAGCGCCTACTTGTGCGGAATCCAGCAAAATCAAGGGATCCCCTTTTTTGACGCGGTCCCCTTTGGCAACCAGGATTTGTTTTACGGATGCCAAAATACGGCTTGCCACCTTTGCCTCTTTGTCAGCCACAATCGTCCCCGGCAATGTAACACCGTTTTTGGCAGCAACTTTCTGCGCTTCCTCCCACTTGATCCCGGAAACTTTTTGTGTTACCGGCTCTGTCATTCCGGGCGCTATTTTCGAAGAAAAAGCACCTGTCAGAACGGCCAGAAAAACCCCTATGGGTATTACGAGGAACAAAAAAATTTTTTTTGCAAATGCCACACAAATCCCTCCCGCCATATACCTATAGGGGTAAGTTTACGACCTAATCTGTTTATCTGTCAAGAAATAGATATTTTGAACTGACATAGCACTCCTCCGCCTCACGCAAATCAGATCCCCCTACTGAGCAGTGGTCAAAAACAACTAAACGATGGACCATCATCCAGTAAGAACACCAGGAATCCGGCGAATCCAAAACAGACAAACCCCGAATGCGGTTTTTGACCCAGATGGATGCAATCCATCCAATCCGGGTGGAGGGGATTGTGAATCCCTCAATTTGACGGAATAATCTTTTGAAACAGGATAAAGAAAACTTGGCTTTCGCCGAGCCTTTGGCGCAGGCGGAAGCAAAGTTCCACCCACCAAAGTGGCAAGCACTTTGGTGGGACCCTCTTGCACTTATGTCGATAGGATAAAGTTTATTAATTCCTATCGACTAAAAGCAAGCCGCCTGCGCAAATGCACAGGCGGCCTCTTATCGTCAAGCTTACTGTTACACTCTGAATCTGCTGACATGCTGCTGCAGTTCGCCTGCCATCTTGGCAAGAGCTGCGGCAGAAGCTGTAATTTCCTGCATCGATGCCAATTGTTCTTCTGCGGCAGCCGAAACATTTTGGGTGCCTGCCGCAGTCGCCTCTGAAACTTCCGAGATCTGGTCGATGGAACGGACCACTTGGGTGGCTCTTTGTGACATCTGTTGCGTAGCTGCGGAAACCTCCTGAATCTGTCCTGTCACGTCGTTAACAGAATTTTGAATTCGGTTGAATGACTCTTCGGCCGAGTTCACAATTCCTATGCCGACCGCCACTTCTTTCGTTGTCGACTCCATAGAATCAACCGCCTTCCCAGTCTCTACCTGGATGGTGCTGATCAAATCGGTAATCTGATGAGCCGACTCAGCAGACTGTTCCGCCAGTTTACGCACTTCATCCGCTACGACCGCAAATCCGCGTCCATGTTCACCGGCTCTTGCCGCCTCAATCGCAGCATTTAAAGCCAACAGGTTGGTCTGTTCCGCAATGCCGGTAATCACTTCCACAATATTTCCGATTTCTTTTGATCGATCACCCAGCTCTCGGATGACCTGCGCCAAATTATTAACCGTATTGCTGATTAGATGCATCTGGTCAATCGCAGATTTGATGGATTGCCGTCCCTCTGTAGAGGCTTTCGAAGCATGTTCCGCGGTTGCCGCCACCCGCTGTGCATTGACCGAAATCTGCTCAATCCCGGCAGACAGATCGGCCATCGCCTTCACACTGTGATCCACATTTACCGCTTGCGTTTCCGTTCCGACTGTCACTTCCGAAATGATGGCTGTGATCTGTTCCGTCGCTTTACTTGTCTGTTCCGCACTGGCCGTCAATTGTTCGGTGGAAGCAGCCACTTGCTCTGAACTTTCGCCCACTTGGCGAATCAAAAAGCGAAGACTCGACAACATTTTGTTAAAGGAAGCAGCCAGATCGCCCAATTCATCTTTCGTCTTGATCTCCAGCTGTTTGGTAAGATCCCCTTCTCCTTCCGCAATATCTCTCAATTGCCGGTTCACTAATCCGATCGGACGGACAATCGTTGCGAATAAGAAGATGATCGAGGTGATTCCGAAAACAACAGCAATCCCGCTGACAACGAAAATAATCGTCTTCGCCTGCTGGGTTTGATTTTTACTGTTATTCCAGGCATCGTTCGTCAGTTTCTGAACGTCCGCCTGGATTTTGGCATATACATCGCGAAAGTTGTCCATTTCCACTTTGCCATCGTTGATTTTCGCCCTTGCTTCCTCAATTTTACCTGTTTTTACAAGGTTAATCTGACTTTCAAAATAGTTTTGTATCTGTTGAATATGAGGAAGTGCCTGATTTTCCATCAAATCTTTCATGATCGGATGTGCAGCTTCATGTTTACGAATGGTATCCAGGTCTTTTTGCAGTTGGGCTTTTCCCGCATTATACGGTTCCAGAAAACTTTCCTGTCCGGTTACCAGATAACCGCGTACGCCCGTTTCCTCGTTTATAAGATCTGTCAATATGTTTGAAGCGGCATCACCGATCGGGATCGTATCAAGTACGATCGCATCGTTTTCCTGTCCGACCCGATTAAATCCGATATAACTGGCGACTCCTGTAATAATGAGCAATAACACCATAACGGAACTGCTTAGTGCGAGCTTTGTTCGAATTGTGAACCGCATCAAAGTTCCTCCTCTTTTAGTTGAAAAATATAGCAAACATAAAAAGACCTTGATTGGTCTTTGCATAGAAAGTCCCCTCGTGATAAGCGGCTGACTTATTGAAACAGAACGTACCAACCGTTTAACTCCACCGCGTATTCTACTGAGGGTAATTTTACCATTTAAATTTATTTTAGCCTTATAATAACTGATTGAGTCAACCATCCCAACCTGTCAAAATGTGACGATTCACCAATAATTTCATCGGTTTATGTCGAATTAGTACGATTTTTTAGCCTATCCATCGGCTGCAAACTGGCACCTTTGACCGCATACGATCCTTTCTCATAAAAGAGTTCGATCACTTCCAAGACACCTTCGGTTTGAATCGGTTCTGCCTGAATGGCGATAAACGTCGCCCCTCCCCGAAATTATTCAAACTGTTCAAATTAATTTGGTTATATCAGAAATTATGGAAATAAATTCTTACCTGTCCTCCAATTTGAGGTCTGTACCAACTAAAAAATGTTTGGTAATTAAGGTATGGGTCAATCAACATTTTGGAAAGGACTGGTAGAGGGTAATATAAATGGAATTACGACAAAATGTCTAACATTTTATACAATTACTTATTATTATTGGTTAAAGTGGACTTCATCGTACTTTTCATAAAATGGAAAGAACACGTCTTTTTGCAAACAAAACTGTGGCTCAGAGAGGTAATCCCGATTTTTTCACAGCAGCATACCCGGCACTTCATTTCGGTTAGTGTATACTTATTAAGAGAAAGTATTTTTTATAGTTACTTTCTTTTTTATGTTATCGGGAAAAATAGCATCCAGCGTTTTCCGAGTCACTTGCTAAAACTTCATGGATGAGGAGGAGCAATGGGAGAACTGCAAACGGAAGTACGCACAGAATTTCAAACGGGAATCAGTCATAAAAAACTTAACAAAATCCAAATTGCGAAACGGGCATTTTTCATGTTCTTGGGAGCCGTTCTGGTTTCAGTAGGTTTGGAGATTTTTTTGGTCCCCAATCACATTATTGATGGCGGCATTACCGGCATATCGATTATTCTGGCTCACCTGACGGGAGCCCAGTTAGGTCTGTTTCTGTTTCTCCTCAATTTACCCTTCCTGTTTATCGGCTACAAACAAATTGGCAAAACATTTGCCATCTCCACCCTATTTGCCGTTGCCGTCATGTCTGTCGGCACAACATTACTGATACCTGTGCCTGTCTTAACTCAAGACCTGCTCCTATCTGCCGTATTTGGCGGCATTATATTGGGCACCGGAGTAGGGTTAGTGATTCGGTATGGCGGTTCGTTGGATGGAACAGAAATCGTGGCCATTTTATTGAATAAGAAAACGCCTTTCTCTGTTGGAGAGGTAGTTATGTTTTTAAATATTTTCATTCTTGCCAGCGCCGGGTTTGTATTCGGATGGGACAGAGCGATGTATTCCCTCATCGCTTACTATATTGCGTTCAAAATGATTGACATCACCTTGGAAGGAATTGATCAATCCAAATCGGTATGGATCATCAGCGATAAGCATAGCGATATAGGTGATGCCTTGTTAGCACGTCTCGGTCGAGGAGTCACCTATTTAAATGGTGAAGGCGGCTACTCTGGGGATGACAAGAAAGTGATTTTCTGCGTGATTACCCGATTAGAAGAGGCAAAACTAAAATCCATTGTGGAGGAAGTCGATCCTTCTGCTTTCCTTGCGATTGGCAATATCCATGACGTAAAGGGAGGAAGATTTAAAAAGAAAGATATTCACTAACAAAACGCTCAGCATATCTGCAGCCCCCCAAAAATAAAAAGTCGCCGTACCTTACTTAAAGGCGGCGATCCTAAATTATCCTGTTTATGTAGCTTTAAACCAGTGTACCTAAATGGACTTTCGGATTATACTCCACTAACGGTTCTCCATTCTCAATCCGGGACAAGAAACCAGGGTTCGAGATCAATGGCCGTCCAAAAGCGGCCACATCAATAATTCCTTCATTTAATGCACGCTCTGCCGTATCTGCATCCAGGTTCCCAACACCCACGATGGCGCCGTTCCAGTATCTGCGCACCAACTGATGCAAGGTCTTTCCTTCAGCGATTACTTGCGTAAAATTCATCGTTGACGGATGGATCATCTTCACACCGACTTCCCGAAACGCTTCCATAAATGTCCGAATCGCCTCGTCAGGATTCCCCCACATGTAGTCCGGATACCCTACCTTTAATGCCGAAAAGCGGATCAAGGTACGGTCGGCACCAATCGCATCGATGACGGCAGCCAATACTTCTTTCATGAAAGTAAGACGCTGAACCAAGTCCCCGTCGTAGCGGTCAGTTCGTTTATTAGTGATATCGGAGTTGAACTGGTCAATCAAATAGCCGTGCGCACCGTGAATCTCTACTCCATCGAAACCAGCAGTCATAGCGTTTTTCGCAGCCTGCGCATATTGACGTATCACTTCCTGAATCTCTTCTATCGACATTTCTTCTGGCATGTCATAGGGTTGCAAGTAATGCAACCGTAAAGACACTGCAGATTGTCCTTGCTAGATACTGTCTGATCTCTCTCCCCTTTCTGGGCCACGATACTGTTGTTGCATCTTACTTAATTTTATACCTCATCCGCACAGAAATAAAGAAAACTTGGCTGCTCCAAGCCCAAGCGCAGACGAGCCAAAGCAGGCTTCAGTGAAACCCAAATACAAGCTTTTCACGAATCGATTACACGAATAACAGCTAAATTTAATAGCTGTCCACAACAAAGTTAGACCTTTGCCCAACACTAAACTTTTCACCAATTCATATCGTGGTAGCACCTAGAAATATTAAGGATTGTGTACCTACGATATTAAGGGGAGGAATTATAATGGACTTTCGCTTTCTGGAAAAATCTTGTGGAAAGATGATACAAATCGAGCGAGGGGGTCCCGATCAATTAGAAGGCAAGTTACTTGAAATACGTCCCGACCATCTTTGTATTGAAACCCAAGACGGCGTCATGTATGTCAATTCAAATCATATTAAAACCATATCAGAGCCTATTTTAATGGAAATTACAAATCAGGGTACTGAAACTGAGGACTCGAAGCCTCTCGTTCTTGTTGAAGCGGAAAACTTTCATCAATTATTGAAAAATCTGCAACACAAACTCGTTAAAATCAACCAGGCCGGACCTAACTCGTTAGAGGGGGTTTTGATGTCCATTCGGGATGATTCTGTCACCATCGTGCATAAGATGAAAGATTATGTTCACTATCCCCTTTTCCATATTAAGACGATCACCTGGATTATCAATTCACACAAACAGGAAGAAAAGAAAAAATAAGACAATCAATCCGAGGCGAACGGAGACCGAGGGGCTAAAGAAAGGGTGAGATTGTGTTCAAGCTTCTGGAAAAATGGCTTAGTCATACTGTCAGGTTTGACCAAACAGGTGATACAGGGGTAGTCGGACTGCTTGTGAATGTGCAGTCTGACTACGCAACGTTGTATACCCAATCGAAACAATTAATAAACTATCCTTTTTCACACATCAAATCTTTCTCTTCAGATATCACGGAACATATCGTTGATGAGTCGACTTTAGACGAGACGTTTCCAACCAATTTTTACGAACTGCTTGGTTCACTCAAAAACCGTATGGTTCGAGTTGAAAATGGGGACAGTTCAAAAAGCGGCGTGCTCTTGGATGTTAACGAAGAGTATATTCAGATCATGCTGAGTATGAAAGAGATGATCTATTATCCTATTAATCAAATTAAAAACATATCTCCTGTTTTGGTATATAAAAAATCAACGGAAAATACCGATTCTGACACTGAAAAAACAAAAACCACTGAAAGTAAAAACGAAAACGGAAAACCGGATTCCCCACAAAATACAAATACCGAATCAAAGGACAGTTTCAAGGGGATTTCGAACGATAAGGGGATTTCCAGAGACAATCCTAAAGTTCTGTTTAAAAAAGATCAGGAACAACGTGAAACGTTTCCTGAATTTCGATTCCCTTTCAAGCACGAATCAATTCGCAGAAGCAAGTTCGAGTTGAAACCGATTGCGAAATTCAATTTAAAAAGTGCAATACAGAAGGCAGCACACAAAGCGGAACCCAAAACGGAACACAGAGCGGAACCCAAAACATTACCAAAAATAGTACAAAAAACTGTACAAAAAGCAGAACCTGTTAAATCGAACCCTAAGCCTTCGCTTTTCAAAAAAAGATCGAAACGTAAGAATCAAAGAAGTGGCAAAACGCTAAATTGGAGAAAAAAATCTTTCGCACATGACATTGAAGAAGAAGAATAAAATATCTTACGAGGCGAAGTCAAAGCAGCCACTCTATTTAAGAGCGGCTGCTCCTTAGGGGACATATACGGATTTTATCACCCGCCCTATATTTCCTCCCATTTAGGCTATATTTACAGTCTTCAGATGCTGAAGATTCCAATAGACTTTTGCTCCATTTGCTGTGATTAACTCAAGCATATTATTGTTGTTATTAACTGTCTGAAGCAGTCCGATTTTATTTGGATTATCTCCCAGATCAAAAACAACCATGTTTCCCTGTAATTTTGTGCATTGTTCCTTAAATGTTCGGGAAAGCGTGGTAGGTGGAGGATTAAAAGGAATCGACTGGCGGTTTAAAGAATATGGTGTTACATCCGGATGATAAGGAATTAACCATTTTAAGTGGTTAAGGGAAACAAATATTGACTTATATACGATCGAATGGAAGACGAAATAGTCGTTCATCACACTTGTTAGATACCCATGAATTGCTTTATTCCCTGTCACATAAATCTCTAAAAACCGTCCCTTCGCATTATTCAAGATCTTCCGATATGAAATGTTTTCTGCTTGGTTGTCAATGGGTGCTTCTGGCGGACTGACAATATCACTTTCATTCGCTGAGCTAAGAGTGAGATTCTGTATGTGGACCAGAGGGATATATAAGAATTGTTTTTCGTTATAGATGACAACAATATCCAATCCAAAATCGATAAAATTTCCTCTAAAACATTTTCCACCAGAAATCTCGACATTAACGAATTGCCCAACAAAATCCTTGAAATATTCCATTTAAAAATTCCCCCCTCTTTCATTAATATACATATGCTCATACATATGCTCAGAAAATCCAAGAAACCCAATAAGCCAGAATTACCAACGTGAACAGTAAAGTGACCGGGATAACGAGCACAGTCACATTCAGATATTCACTCCAACGTAATTTGACTTTACCTTTTTTGATTATGTGCATCCACATCAAGGTAGCCAGAGTTCCGATTGGCAATAACAGGGAACCAACGTCGCTGCCGATTACGCTTGCAAGATAAGAGATCTTTAGCGTGAGTGGATCAAGCCCCATACTCGTCAAGGTAATAGTTCCAACCATCAAGGCAGGATGATTGTTGAATAAATTGGAGAGGATCGACACAAGAATCCCCATCACAATACTTGCATGCAGTAGGCTTCCAGAAGCGATAGGCTGGAGAAAGCGGATCAGCCATTGGGTCAATCCAATGTTATGCAAGCCATAGATAATCACATACATACTGAAGGCAAACACAAGGATATACCACGGTGTTTTTTTCAACATATCAGCAGGAGAAATCCCCAAACGATACCAACGCCAGGTGAGCAGCACAAGGGAACCGGAAACGGCAGATAGTGAAACGGGAATTTGGAAGTAGGAGGCTACGAATAGACCGACTCGTACGCAAAATACAAAGATCAGGATATTTCGCATAAATTTGAAGCGGTTTTCCATTGGAATGGATGATATGTCTTCTTTTAGTGGGTGATTTCCTTTGGCTGGGGAAAAGCTCCTTAATCCTGTTATCGTTCTGGGCACTGTATGTGGCAAGACCCGATAAAATTTGACAAACAGCAAAATTACAAGGAGAACAAGCCCAAGTGTAGCGGGAATAAACATCATCGCCGTGTGCATATAAAGATCCATGTGAATAATTTTTAAGGCAATCAAATTCACGATATTGCTAACTCCTATGGGTGCACTAGAGGCAGTTGCGATTAAAGCACCTGAAAGTAGATAGGGTATTTTTTGATGATTTTTCAGGCCCATATGCTGAAGTACAAGTAACAAGATAGGTGTCGTAATTAAGATGCTTCCATCATTATTGACGAAAAGAGTCATGAGAAAACAAAGAAGGTTCACGTACCAGAAAAGACGTATTCCTGATCCTTTCGCTTTTTCTACCAACTTTTCAGCAGCCCAATGAAAGACCCCAAAACTTTCTAAAACAATCGCCATGACAATTGTAGCCATGATCGTGATCGCTGCTCCACCTATCGTTTCAGTGATTTTGCCCAAATCAGATAAGGTAACACTTCCACTCAGGATGACAAACGCAGCTCCCACTGTCGCGGGTATCGCCTCATTCACTTGAGGACGTGTGAAAATAAACAAGATGGTACACAAAAAAGAGAGAACGGTAATGGGGATCATTAATTCGTGCACTTCTTCTCTGTCCCCCCTTCTATTTTTTAGGAAAGTACGGTAAAGATAGTTTCTTTGCTCCCCCTTTCATTTGTCATTGATGTACATTTGGCATTGAAGTGGATTCGTACTGCATGTATACGTGTCAAGCCAACAGCATGACCTAAACCATTACCCCAATTTCTATTAATTCCACTACTATCAAGTAACATCTAACTATCAACGTCTAACTATCAACATCCAATAGTCGTGACAGTATAATGCGATTTGTGAAAAAACGAACTAAGGCGGTCCAAAACACAAAAAAATGTTTTGGATCGCCTGAGTAATTCTTCCTTATCGATCCCCAAAGTTCAATAACCTTGTTTTATTTAAGGCTGGCTATGTTTTTTACCAAGTACCGATTGCGGTCCTCAATGTAGCGCAAAATCAGTTCAAATTCAGCCTCAAATGCATCCAGTTCGTTCTTTTTTTTGAAAGGATCCATTTTAAGGTAGGGGCGCAACGTATCAAACCATTCAAGCAACACAGGTTCCAATTCATTTTTTGTAAAAGCTGTTTCCAATATCTCGGTTATCATTTCACGGTACCGTTTTCGAAAGTCGTAAACATCGAGGATACGAGCCGTTAGTGTATTATAGCCCGTAATTGGAATATAGTCGGCACTCATCAACTCACCGTTAATATCGCGTCCCCAGGTGGCATCATAATCCCAGGGAAGAATCTCGAAAATCCCCGTTTCGCTGTTGCGGTACAGGGCGTAATTTTGAATAAACCCATCAAAATTTTGGGTGCAAACCACGCCTATCAACCAGCGAAGATAAGGTTCAATGGCAATATGCTTTACAATTTCATTCGGAAAGTCAGATTGCGGGGTTGAGTTGATTACATAAATCAATTTCCGCAAATAACCAAAATCTTCTTCCTTCCCGCATTTCAACTCGTACCCTTTTTCAAGGCGGCTTTTTACCTCATTCATAATCGGACTAATCAGTGAAAAATTGGCATTGTCGTTGATCGCATAATAAATGTTGCCAGGTGGAAGCCCCCTTTTTTTAAGAAAAAATTCGTCGACTGATTCGATTTGCAAATATAGGCCTGCCGGTTCCCCGTTTACTTTCAAAAAAATGTGTGAGGCTTCCGGGGCGAGCGCGCCAATCCTTTTAAAGAAGTGGAATGATAGCCTGTTTCGAATAAGAGAGGGGTCATTATATTCTGCGTTCAGGTGAAATTCCGGTACGGGAGACTTTTTTCGTGAACTTTTAAATTGAATCAGGTAGGACTTTTTGGGAAGTTTACGGATATGAGAACCACGGTAACAAATTTCAACGGGAAATATTTTTTCACCTTTCTTCAAACGCGCTGCAATCAGTTCGTCAGACCATATATCGGCACGGAGATCCCTGAGATCATTTGGGTGGATAAACAAGGAGTAGGTAGGCAAAGCAGTCATCCTATTTTCCCCTTTCCAGTGATTTCTATAGTGTATGGATCACACGGGAAATATGTATATGTCTACAGCAAAAGCAGTGTTTTTGTCATATGATACACCACCTAAACTTAAGAGGTGGGGTTACAATGATAAACATAACTCAGGAGGAGATACTCACACTTTATCAGCAAGCGGCGGAAATGGGCTTGGCAGATCAGTATATGAGAAACGATCCTGTTGAGATTGACATGTTTGCCGACGAAATCAAAATGAAAAAGAAATCATCCGGCAAGCACAAGTCATCCGGTAAGCACAAGTCATCCGGTAAGCACAAGTCATCCGGTAAGCACAAGTCATCCGGCAAGCACAAGTCATCCGGTAAGCACAAGTCATCCGGTAAGCACAAGTCATCCGATAAGCACAAGTCATCCGGTAAGAAGTCATCTCATAAGAAATCATATAGGCACTAGTCAAACAGCTTCAAATCCCTTAAATTCAATAAATATAAGTAAGAAGTAATGGGATGCCCTTTATTAGGCACCCCAATTTTTCATGTGGAAAAAGTGCGGGAATCGTCAAGGAGACATGTGAAAAAAAGCTTCTTGTCATAAGGCAGGTGATTTTTGAGTAAACAGCGAATACATAACAGAATGCATATTTTTTTATAGCAATAAGGGGGAAATCAAATGAAAAAAGCAATTTTACCAATCGCTTGCAGCTTGCTGCTCTTAACCGCTTGCGGTTCACCGTCTGCCGGTAATAAACCTGCAGACAATAACCCTGGAAGCGACAGTAAGAAAACAGTGAAAATCGGCATTACGCAAATTGTCGAGCATCCTTCTTTGGACGCAGCACGCAAAGGATTTATAGCCGCGCTTAAAGACGCCGGATATACGGATGGCAATAATTTAAAGCTGGATGTGCAATTTGCGCAGAATGATCTGACTACTAACACCACAATCGCCCAAAAATTTGTGTCTGATAAAGATGATTTGATTTTGGCGATATCGACACCAAGCGCACAGGCGGCAGCGAAAGCTACCAAGGATATTCCGATCCTGTTTACAGCCATCACAGATCCACTGGGTGCCAAGCTGGTGCAAAGTTTGGATAAACCGGGCGGCAATGTTACAGGTACTTCGGATACGCATCCTGACGCCATTAAAAACACGATGAAAGCGATTAAATCTTTCTTTCCAAATACGAAGAACGTAGGCATCATTTACAATTCGGGTGAACAAAACTCCGTAGTAAACGTAAAAAATGCGGAAAAGGCCATGCAGGAACTGGGACTTACACCGGTAGAAGCAACAATCACAAACAGCTCTGAAGTAAAGCAGGCAGCCGATTCTCTGGTGGGTCGTTGTGAAGTACTATATATTCCCAAAGACAATACGGTAGTTTCTGCGTTAGAATCTGTAATAAAGGTGGCAAATGACAAACACATTCCATTGTTTGTCGGCGAATCAGACTCTGTAAAACGGGGAGGATTTGCCGGATACGGTTTTGAGTATTACGATTTGGGTTACCAGACGGGAAAAATGGCTGTCGATATTCTGAAAAACGGCAAAAAACCGGCTGATATTCCAGTAGGATTTCCAAGCAAATTGGGTCTCGTAATTAACAAAAAGGCAGCCGCTGACGAAGGTATTACCTTAACCGACGCGATGACAAAGGATGCCACCATAGTTGGTGAATAAAGTCATAGGCTAGAAAGCAGGAGAGATTAAAATAATGGGTTCCGCTTTAGTTGGTTCATTAGAGGCAGGAGTCATATTTGCGTTAATGGCTCTTGGTGTTTACATGACATTCCGAATATTAGACTTTCCTGATTTAACGGTGGACGGGAGCTTCACAACAGGTGGAGCACTGGCAGCTACCATGATTGCGATGGGATATCAACCGCTGCTTGCCACATGTGCAGCGCTGGTGCTGGGGTGTATAGTTGGAAGCGTTACCGGATTGCTTCATACAAAGGGCAAAATCAACGCCCTCCTTTCCGGAATTCTGTCTATGATTGCACTCTACTCGATCAATTTACGCATTATGGGACGTGCGAACGTCCCTCTTTTAAGCGAAGACACTCTGATCACACAAATTAACACTTCCCTTTCTTCTTTTTTGGGGAATTATTCAACTTTAATCACGATGGCAGTTTTGACTATCGTTGTAAAATTGCTGTTGGATTGGTTCCTGTTCACCGAGATTGGGCTGGCGGTCCGTGCAACGGGCGATAACGAAAAGATGATTCGGAGTTTTGGCGCCAATACGGATAACACCAAGATCGTTGGACTCGCCCTTTCGAACGGGCTGGTTGCGTTATCCGGCGCGCTATGGGCCCAATACCAGGGATTTGCCGATGTCAATATGGGAATTGGCATGATCGTAATTGGACTTGCATCCGTCATTATAGGAGAGGCTATCTTTGGCCATTCGACAATTCGCCGCGCAACCCTTGCCGTAATCGGCGGCTCAATCGTATACCGCATTATCGTGGCGCTTGCTTTGCGCGTCGGGTTAGATCCGAGCGATATGAAATTGATTACCGCTCTTATCGTGATTGTCGCGCTTATCTCGCCAAAAATGATCGGAAATTGGAAAGAGAAACAACGCAATCGAAATCTGCGGAACCATAGATCAACCACATCTGCTTTGACAAACCAAGGGATGGGAGGTGAAAGTCGTGTTGACTCTTAAAGGAATCAACAAGATTTTCAATCCCGGTACCGTAGACGAGAAAATCGCCCTTTCGGACATTCATCTATCCCTCAACCCAGGCGATTTTGTTACCATTATCGGCAGTAATGGGGCCGGTAAATCGACACTCATGAATTTGATATCCGGCGTCTTTGAACCGGATGAGGGTACAATTGAAATCAACGGCCGGGTTGTCAACGGGCTATCTGAGCATAGACGTTCGTCACTGATTGGCCGCGTTTTTCAAGATCCGATGGCCGGGACCGCTCCCACGATGACAATTGAAGAAAATTTGGCCATTGCATTTTCACGGGATAAAAGTCGAACCTTGCGAAAAGGGGTGCATCGCACTCGCAAAGAATTGTTTCGTCAATACCTCAGTTCGTTAAACCTCGGTTTGGAAAACCGCTTAACCGCTAAGGTAGGGCTTTTGTCAGGTGGTGAGCGGCAGGCGCTCAGTTTGTTAATGGCAACGTTTACCAATCCAAAAGTATTGCTGCTGGATGAACACACAGCCGCACTTGATCCGGCTCGCGCGCAACTGATCACCGATTTAACAAAACAAATCGTGGAGCAGGCTGGATTGACGACTTTGATGGTCACCCATAACATGCAGCAAGCGATTGATTTGGGGAACCGGCTGATTATGATGGACAAGGGTCGGATTATTCTGGATATCCCCTCGGAACAAAAGAAAGGCTTAACCTCTCAGGATCTGCTGAAGGAATTTGAACGCATTCGGGGAGAACAATTTGCAAGCGATCGTGTAATGTTAGTTTAGCGGAGAAACGCCACAAGGGTTATTGTCTGACCCCTGTGGCGTTTCTTAAAATGCTCGAAGTGAGCCGCCGTTCACTGTGTACTCCGCCCCGGTAACGAATGCAGCCTGTTCGGAAGCAAGGAAGACGACCACAGATGCGACTTCTTCCGGAGTACCGAGTCTCCCAAGCGGCAGTTGACGCACATTCCTTGCAAAATGTACGATGGCCTCTTCTTTATCCATTCCAAATTGAGCTGCTAACCCTTCGGCGAAACCTCCCGGATTGTCCCAAAGCGGAGTCCTTGTAGGTCCCGGCGAGACGGCATTCACACGGATCCCCATCGGACCATACTCGTTTGCAAGTGCTTTTGAAAGGCTCAGCATGGCGGCTTTCGATACGCTGTAATCGACCAAAATAGTATCCGGTTGGCGTCCGCTCTCGGATGAAATGTTTAGAATCACTCCGCTTTTTTGCTTGATCATGTGCGGGAGAGCCGCACGGGAAGCACGGACCATACTCATAAAGTTTGTTTCCAGCACATCCTCCCAATCCTCGTCACTCACACTCAAGAACCCTTCTCTGGCAGGAGCGATTCCGACATTGTTAATTAAAATGTCGATCTTGCCAAAAGCTTCAATTGCCTTATCAACTATCAAGTCAGGTCCCTCAGGCGTACTCAAATCGACCGACACCGGAATCAGATTTTCAGCATGGCCAAGCTTCTCCAAGTTGTCAGGCCGTCGGCTTCCCCCCACAACCTTCGCACCCTCACGTAAAAACTCCCTTGTTATGGCAAGACCGATTCCCAAGCTGGCCCCTGTCACCACAACCACTTTGTCTTTAAGACCCAAATCCATTTTTGCAACCTCCCAACAATAATAAATTCCCAACAATAATAAGTTTCTTCAGTTCGAACTGCCCACAACGAGCTGTTGATGTTCATTAAACAAACAGGGGGATGCCAGAAACCCCAGGATAATGCTGGTTAGCGCCGCAGCCGCCAACAAGGAAAACACGATCAGCAACTGGTATCTGACAGCCTGAATCGGATCCGCGCCCGCGATGATCTGCCCTGTCATCATGCCCGGCAATTGTACCAATCCGATCGTTTTCGAGCTGTCGATCGTTGGAATCATGCTTGCGCGGAGCGCTTCCTTAAGAACGTGGCGAATCGACTGTTTGGGAGTCCCGCCCAACGATAGCAAAAGCAAAATCTCCTGCTTGCGCGTTGCCACTTCCGACTGCAAACGATTGAGAAGCAGCCCCGCAACAATCATCGAGTTTCCTACTATCATGCCGCTGATTGGAATCACGTATTGCGGTGTCGGCGGAACAATATGAAATACAATCAGGAAGCCTTGAATGACAGCTTCTGACAAGGAGAGTGCGGCCAATATCCGCCAGGTGATCCCCCGCAGCCCTTTCCCCCGCTTTACCACATTTTGGGTAGCAACTCCAATCATCAGCATGACCATGATCAGATTAAAAATCGGATCTTGCAATGCAAAAACCGCTTTTAGCACATAACCCACAATCAGAAGCTGTATAGCGGAACGAAAAGTGGCGATCACCAGATCCCGTTCCAACCCAAGTTTCAACCATAGGGAGAGAAGCAATGCAAGAACGATAAATCCTAAGCTCAAAGACAACGCAACAAGGCTCACCGGGTTCCCCTCCCTGACAATTCTCCCTTTAAAAACCGGCGGGTGAGTTCTTCCCTTGGCTCAGCAAAAAATGTGGCCGTATCCGCCGCTTCGACTATTTTTCCGTCAACCAAAAGCCAGGTCAAATCGCCTACTTTTCGGGCCTGCATCAAATCATGCGTCACCCACAAAATTGTGGTTTTCTGCTCCCGATTGACTTGAAGAACCAACTCCTCCACCTCTCGTGCAGATGTGATGTCAAGCGCAGATGTAATCTCGTCCAACAACAAGACGGATGGCCGATTGACCAGGGTGCGGGCAAGTGACAACCGCTGTTTTTGACCTCCCGACAGGTCTTGGGCGTTTTGCGACATGATTTCTTCAGGAAGGCCTACACGCAACAGAAATTGCTCCGGTTTTTCCAGTTCAAGACCGTGCAGATGGGCGCCAACCTCCAGATTGTCGCGAACCGTTCCCGGAAGCATCGTCGGCGTTTGAAACACCATGCCGACCTGGCTGCGAAGCACTGGAATGTCCCATTCCCGCACTTCCTTGCCATGGATTCGAATCTCACCGTCATCCGGGGTCAGCAGCAGATTGCAAAGCGACAACAACGTACTTTTTCCGGATCCGGAAGGTCCTACAAGAGTAAGAATGGCTCCTGTCGGAACCTCCCCGCTTATATCCGCAAGAACAGGGACTCCGCCTTCCCGGTTTGGGAAATATTTGTTTACATGTGTAAAACAAACCGCATGCCGCATGCTTCGAAATCACTCACTTTTCCCGACTCAGCAACCAGATCGCCGGGGGATGAACTATGGTTACCTTTAATAATAGTTCTTGCTGAAGAACGAATGCAATACGTTATGAGAACCGAAAACATGTTCACCCGCCGATAACAAAATACCTGAAACCGAATATAGTGAAAGCTATAAGCCATGTTCTTTTGCACCATGAAAAAAGCAAGGGGGATTGTTTATTGAGAATATTGGTAGCAACCTATTGGCCCCTTCCGCATATTGGAGGGGTATCCACTTATGTAGATACTTTGCGAAGCGGTTTGGGAAGACTGGGACATGTCGTGGAAATCCTAGCGCAACACCCTGATTTGACAGGGTTCTATTTGTTAAAAGCCCGGTTATACAAGAAAAGCAAAGGGCAGGAAGACTATTTGCGTTATTTGGTACACAACGTCACCGATGTGACTTCCGGCGGCACATTATTTTCACAGGGTCTGTTCCGCTCATTTCGCTTCGGAATCTGGAACTGGAACCGATCCCAACCTGGAAAGGCCATGCCACATGGTAAACCGGTATTTCTCACCGGACTTCTAGGGAGATGGAGAACAAAAAAGCCTATCATCAGTTGGGGTGGCGTCCCGCATATGATATAGTTACCGGGTTGCAAGAAACCTATAATTTCGTCATGCAAAAAGCTTGAGCTAACACGCTCAAGCTTTTTGTCGAATACCCCTCCCTTGTCACAGCCCAAAATGCCGGGTGTCGTGTTTTTAATATTTCTCCACATCGCCCCAAGTGGCGCCGTCTTTACGTAGCTTTGTCCTTTTAAAGCTCTTAGTCTTTCGGGTGTCCCTGTAACTACCACCCCGAGGATTCGTACGTCGGTAACAGCCTCTTGAACATATCTTCTGCATCAACCGGGTTGGTTCCTGTCAATCGTTAATCTTACCTTTCTCATTGTCTTTATTGCATCGGGTTACTAAAATCATTGATAAGGATCCGCACGTGATCTCCTTCCCGGATTTTCCCCGGACGCTCAACTGCACACACAATCCCTCGTCGCTTGTATGCGGCACGAACAAATTCTTTGGCCAAATAACATATTGGCGCCTAACCATTCGGGCAACACCCGTTCAATCCCCAATTGCTCCGCTACAATTTCACATTCTTCTTCAGATAGGATTGTAATCTGGCGTCGGTTGAGGATTTCTGTCTGGGATACATAGGTTGACGTGAATCTGAAGGTGCTGTGATTCCAAAATGGCGGTCACCCGGAATCCCTCCAAATTCCAGACTCACTTCCGGAATGCGGCGCGTTACAAACGATTCAGGATCATCAGCGAGGAGTATCGCTTTCACTTTCGCTTCAGCAGTCTTCATCGTAGTACCCCTTTTGAACATATACTCTTAACTTATAACGATTACTTCCAGTTTCTGCTCCATACAAAAACAGCTGCCGTTTGGCAGCCACATGTCTTGACAGTTCTTATCCTCTTATTTTGTAAAATTTACGCTTTGATTGATGGAATTTCCGACTGTCACCTTCACTTTATAATTTCCGGACTGCAGGCCAGCGGGGATATCCAACGTAACAGTCCCGGAATTGTTATAGATGGTCGTCTGTGCAGTGAGGGAAGGATTCAAGGAAGACCCTCCGCTGGTAACCAATTCTGCTACCGCTTGTGTGTTATTGCTGACATTGGTCGTTTGGATATTAAGCGTTAAATGAACGGCCCCAGAAGAATCGGTCGTATTGGATTGTAACTGTACGCTTGATATAGCAGCCGATTGGGAAGACACCAACTGAACCGTATTGTTCAATTTTGTAATGTTTCCATACAGATCAGCAGCATAAATGGAATAGTATCCACCAGCAAGATTCGCAGTACTCAACGCAACAGATGTATTTGCTTGTGTGACGCTCGTTTTCGATCCAAGATTTGCGTTAACAAAATCATCCAAAGAACTTACACTATTGGGCGCTGTATAGTTGTTCGGAATTAAATAGACGGATCCAAACTGGCTGCTGCTCACATAAATCGGGTTCCCAATGGACACGACATAGGACGGTGACTGATACGTTACGGTAAGTGTTCCATTTGTGCTTCCGGGATTTGAACTTGGAGTTCCCGGCGGCACCTCAGTGACCGGATTCCCGTTGCTGTCGATCGGCGGTATCTGAAGCTGGTTCTGCAAACGATATAATAATGCAGCAGCCTGAGCTCGATTTAAAGTAGTCAAAGGATCAAAACGATTCGCTCCGATACCCTTCATCAAACCTGCCTGAATGGCTGTTGCCACATGAATCCGAAGTTGTTGCGGGATCAGATTTGCATCCGTATAACCGCTTAAAATTTGATTCGCTTGATCCGCGGATACAAGCTGAATGGCATTTTGTTTCAACAACACCTGTACAAGAGTTACCGCCGCTTCTGCACGATTGATCGGCAGATTGGGTTTGAAATCATAGCCACCGCTGACATTCGTAAACATAGTCATATAGTCTTTGGAAGCCTCCACCGCCTTGAAATACCAATCCCCGACATGTACATCCTGAAAGTCTTCTTGATTGGAATTTGCCGGTTGCAGCGAAAAATAATTGCTGACAAGCGCCGCAAATTGAGCTCGAGTCAATTGACCGTTCGGTTGGAAATGTTTGGCGTCTACTCCGTGTACAATTCCTTCTTTTGCCAGTTGTTGAATGGCATCCTTGGCCCAGGAGAAATCTCCATCAATATCATCAAAACTGACAGAATACTGTTGTTTATACCATCCGAGATGCTTACCGTTATCGTGTTGTCCATGGTCATCCTTCTCAGCAAGGGCCGGTACTGCACTCAAACTTGCGATTAGTGAAAACGCTGTTAATCCAATTGCCGTTTTACGCATTTTCATGGTAATTTCCCTCCGTAAATTAGATGGTTGTCTATTAATTTGCGTTTCTATCAAATCTATTCGGAGGAGAGATTTTCTTTTTTGGGGTCGTTTTACCAAGTTTCTACTTTCTTCTTTCTAAACAGAAGATGGACTCAAGCATCCTTTAGTCAAAATTTTGACTTCAATCTGCTAAGAATCGAATTCGTATCCGATGAGCGAGCCAGTAGACAAGACCTAAAACAGTACTGCCGACCAGGATATACCATCCATACGTATGAACAGCAGATCCAATTTGTTCTACATGATCGCCCATAAAGTACCCAAGCGTAAAAAACATAGAAGTCCAAATCAATCCCGTTATATACGAAAACAAGGCATATCGTGGAAACGGCATGTTGCTAATGCCCACCAAATAGGGAATCAAGTGACGCACCACAGGAAAAAAATAACTCACGCAGAGTGCGTAACTTCCAAAACGAGCGACTATTTCATGAGATTTTGTTAAAAATTTCTCTGCCTTTTTCTTTTGAATCAAGCGATTTAAAGCAGGAACTCCCGCCTTCTTTCCCACCACATACCCGAGCGTCAACCCTGATACCACACCTGAGTATGTGAGAAACAAGGCAGGCAGCGGCTTAAGAATGTGCAGTGCGGATACCATACCTCCGGTCATGACGATCACTTCATCTGGGACGGGCATTCCAACTATTCCCAACCAAAGAGAAAAAAACAGCGCCGCATATCCAAACTGATGAATAAAAGATATCAATATATCATAATTCATTACGGCAATCTCCTTTTATCATATAAGTCGAGAAGACTCCTACCTCTACAGGCGGGGGATGAATCGACTTTTTCTTTTAATTCTAACGTACGAACATACGTGCTATAATGATGGAAATGTTTTTAACCACTTCCTTGCACAGTGGAACGACGCTTATAAAGAAACAGGAGTAGGCTTATCCTACCACACTTGTGCAATACAGCTTCCTGTTTTAAAGCAAGACTTTGCTTGGCTCAAGGAAGTGGACAGCACTGCGTTGCAATCGGCTGTTCGCAATCTGGCAGATGCGTTCGATCGCTTTTTTCGCAATCAAAACGAACCCCCTCGCTTCAAGAGCCGCAAAACCCCCGTACAATCGTATACCACCAAATCTACCAACAACAACATTGCCGTCGTGGGAAACAAGCTGAAATTACCCAAACTGGGTTGGGTTCGATTTGCCAAGTCAAGAGAAGTTGAAGGTCGCATCCTTTCGGTTGCGGTACGGAGAAATCGGACAGGCAAATACGTTGTTTCCCTCCTCTGTGAAGTCGACATTCAACCACTTCCGCAAACAGATGCATCCATCGGGGTTGACCTTGGCATCAAAGAGTTTGCCGTTTGCTCCAACGGACAAGTGGTTCCCAATCCAAAGCACCTGCGTAAATATGAGAAGCAACTCGCCAGTTGGCAACGCATTTTGGCAAGACGCACAAAAAGCGGAACACACTGGTATCAAGCCAAACGAAAAGTGGCTTTGATCCATGAGAAAATCGCCAACTGCAGGCAGGACCAAACGATCTGCTTGGAAGATCTGCAAGTGTCCCACATGGTCAAGAATCATAAGTTGGCAAAAGCAATATCCGAAACGGCATGGGCCACCTGCCGCAGGATGCTGGAATACAAGGCGAACTGGTATGGAAGAACCATTACAGCAGTGGCCAAAAACTTCCCATCGAGCCAACTGTGTTCGACACCTGCCTGCGGTTATCGCAATAAAGACGTGAAGAATCTTAAGTTGCGTGAGTGGACCTGCCCGAAATGTGGTACTCTGCATGATCGTTACCACAATGCCAGTCAAAACATTTTGCAAGAAGGATTGCGTTTGTTGGCTGAGGCCAACTCAACTGTCGGAACGGCAGGGGTCGCTTGGTCAATTTCACACCAGAAGGTGTGATTACCCAAGAATCCGCTACCTCAACAGCAATTCCGTAGTTGGAAGGAGTGTTCAAAGAGCAAGTTTGGAACTCACGCAACCATGATATAGGAACAAGATGAAAATTTGATGAAAAAGGAACTGACTCCATCTTCACGGTATTTTCATCGAAATGGAAGCGCTTTGGTTTGCTCCTGTAACAGAAATCACTTTACATACATAACTTACTTATTTATAGTGAATAATATATTGGAATAACTTTTTTAAAGGAGGTTTTCAATATGTACGATGTGATCGTTATCGGAGCCGGACCTACCGGTGGAAGTGCAGCTCTTTTCACCAGCAAAGCGGGCAAGAAAACCCTGGTCATTGACAGCAATCAAAGTGTCACCAAGCGAGCATGGATGGAGAACCATTATGGGGTAGACGGAATTTCAGGTCCTGACATGATTGAAATTGGCAAAAAACAGGCTGCCAAGTTTGGCGCAGAATTTATTGAAGACGTAGTGTCAGATATTCGTACGGAAAACGGCAAGCATACCGTTGTTACAGAAAGCGGCAAATCGTTTGAAACTACATATGTGATCTTCGCCACGGGGATGTCGGTTCAACTGGCCGAGAAAATCGGACTTAAAATCGTTCCGGGGACAGAACCAAGGATCAAGAGCATTATTGAAGTCGATGCTCAAGGGAAAACAGGCATTCCAGGAATCTGGGCAGCCGGAACTGTAGCAGGGGTATCGATGCACACCATCATAACGTCAGGTGACGGCGCTAAAGTGGCTATTAATATCATCAGTGAGATGAACGGGGAACGATATGTGGACCATGATGTGCTGAAAGCATAGGGAGTCGAATTTATCGACTCCCCCTTCTCTTTTCTAACCCTTAATTTCTTTCGGGGCCGAATTTTCCTGCATGGTAATCGTGAAAAGCTTGTCTGATTTCTTCTTCTGAATTCATCACGAATGGACCATATGCGACTACAGGTTCACCAAGAGGCCGTCCTGCTGCAAGTATGGCTCGTAACGGTTTCTCTGCCCGGATAGTGATTTCACTCTCCTCTGCACCGTTAACAGACCCCAGCCATAGAACCTGGCTTTCTTCTCCTCGTGTATGATGTACACCGAAGTAACCGCTCCCCTCAAGCACATAGATAAATCCATTATAGCTTCCAGGTATGTCTTGAGTTACGGTTGCGCCCGCTTGTAAAACCAACTCCACATAAGTGACCGGTACATGATTGAGCGTATTGGCTGTAATATCTGCCGACGAACCGGAAAAGACACGGACAAGCGCCCCTTCTTCATGACGTACCGGCATTTCTGCTGATCGCAGGTCCTGATAACGGGGCTCCGTCATTTTCTGATCACGGGGAAGATTGACCCAAAGCTGCAAGCTATGTACCGTTTCTCCCGGCAAGGGATCCTCTGAGTGAATGATCCCTCGACCTGCCGTCATCCATTGCACATCTCCCGGTTCCAATACGCCGTATCCCCCATGATTGTCTTCGTGCCTCAGCTTTCCTTCGATAACAAAAGTTACCGTCTCTATCCCCCGATGGGGATGAAAATCAAAAGTTCCTTGCTGAAACCAGTCTTCCGCCATAAACAGGAAAGGATCAAATTCTTTCCAATGTCCCGGTTCCAAAACCTGACCGACACGGATATGGGGGCCTCCTCCAGGTCTAGCTACCACATCCCAAACCCGATCAATACCGCGCTGTGTAAAGGATTTATGATTCATAGTGATATCTCCTTTTTTCCGATCCTGCAACTTATTTTAACATTATAGGGACAGGGATAAGCTCCGCTATTTTGAAGAATTTTTTCCATAGGGTAAGGAGAAGATATTCCCGAAGAAAATTTGTTATAGAAGGGATATTTTTACAATGGGATCTTATAATGGCGATTTTCTCTCCGGAGAAATAAGTCCGGATAGAAAAGAATTCATCATAAAGACGATCAGAAATACTCCCACATATTCTGTCTGGAACGAAGAACAACTACACGAGATGTATGAGCAGCTGACTAAACTGAAAAATAGCGGCGAAGACTCTATGGTGATAACCTCTGGCATGCTTCCAATTCTGTTAAATCGTAATGAGATTGAAAAATTGCATAAAGATCTGGGCGAGGTTATCGCACAAACCCATCAACTGTAGGTAGCCGGAAGCAAATTCACTTACCTGCAGGGTTAAACAGGAGGATGCACAATGATTAGGAAATTAACCGCCATATTCGGAACTATGATTCTGATTTTGATTTCTCCTCTGGTTGCTCATGCCCAAGTGATTCATGCTGTTCGTTACGGAGACAGTTTAGAAAAGATTTCTAAGCAATATAAGTTTCCACTTGAGGAAATCGCCAAATTAAATGGGTTAACAAAGATGCACACCTTGTGGTGGGACAAGCTCTCTTGCTTCCCGGTTCTACTTATATTGTTCAACCCGGGGAAAGCCTTTTGGAAATCGGGAAACGCCATGCAACCACAGAGGAATCGATAATGAGTTACAATGATTTAAAAAGTGCCGTTCTTGTTCCTGGGCAAAAGTTGAATATACCTCGTCTGCCGAAAATGGACGTTTGGACCGGAACCTATTTTGTCCCAAAAGATAAAGCAAACAATGAATTCATGCCAAACAATTATAAAAATGCGCTTTCAAGTTTGTTTCTATTCGATATCGCCCAGATTATCAAGGAAATTTAAGCAATCTTCTAGAAAATCAAGCGCACACAATTGCCCTGGAAAAAATTTACCCCCCTATGCAACCATTACCAACTTAAGTGAAAAGGGATTTGATCCTGATCTTATTCATCATTTAATGAGCAGTGCAAAGGTGCGCAAACGATTCATTAACAATATCCATTCACTTTTACACAACCATGATTACAAAGGTGTAGTGATTGATTTTGAACGGATTCACCCGAAAGACCGTAACCATCTAAATCAATTTATAAAAGAAGCAACCCAGGAACTTCATCCATCAGGAATGCAAGTTCTTATCGCTGTACCTCCCAAAGAAGGAGATCAGAATCCATCCTATGCGGCTGGTTATGATTACAAAACGTTTGGGAAATACGTGGACAAGATGTTTTTGATGACTTACGATTGGCACTGGCTTGGCGGTCTTTCCGGTCCGATTGCCCCCATAAACAGAGTAAGGTCCACAGTAAATTATGCGGTATCTGTTGTGCCAAAATCAAAACTTATGCTTGGAATACCACAGTACGCGTATGACTGGACGATTTCGAGAAATAAGAGAACGGACACAGCGTACTCCACTCTACAAGCGATTTCATTGTATATTTCACATAAAAGTGAAGTCCATTTTGATGAAACAGCGGCCTCACCATGGTTCCGTTATATAGATGATCAAGGGGCTTTGCATGAGGTATGGTTTGAAGATCCCCGCAGTCTCCTGGCCAAGTTTCGTCTGGTCAAAGAATTTGGACTGGCAGGGATGGGATGTTGGCATTTGGGATTGACGACACCCCAAACAGACAAAATTTTGCTTGAAGAGTTCAATATCCGCTAATCTGACGAACCGGGTGGCGATACAAATCGCCGCCTTTTTAGATATGGTTTACAACAGGGAACGTAGAAGAATGGTGTTCGCTTTGTATGGCTACATTAAAAAGCAAAGGGATACCGAAATGAGGTGTACCATATGGAGCAGCAAGACTGTGACTTTTCTCCGATGAAACTGCAGGTGAAAGAAAATTTGAGACAAATTGTGCAAAAAATGAACCAAAGCATACAATCCATGGATAATGAAGACTACTGTCTGCTTGGTACTTTTGAACAAATTAAGGAACGCTTCGCGTGGGTCGAATCTCAAGCCGCGTCATTTTACTTAATGTGTTATTTGTCTCCCTATACGGATAAATTTATTGACTTATCGGTGACTGTAAAGAACCTTTCGGAACGGCGACAAGGTGCTTTAATCGTGATACAACGGGAGGATTCACTTGCCAATTTGCTTACTCCGGGAACGCCCATTGGTGCAGCATTAACATCCCCCTTGTTGGAATCGATTTTTTTTACAGGGAGCCCGTTGCATGATGGAGCTGTATTGATTCAATCCAATCAGATCGTTTCAGCAGCTAACGTTCTTCCTCTCTCAAATGCGAGAATTGGAGAGAAAAAACTCGGAACTCGTCATCGTGCTGCCATCGGTCTGACGGAACGGAGCGATGCCCTCGTGCTGGTTGTTTCCGAAGAGACCGGAAAAGCGTCTTTCGCTTTAAATGGAAGACTGTACCCGATCCATTCAGTTGAATAGCAACTTGCAGAGATAAAAAAGGGGGCAATCACGCCCTCTTCTTTTATCTCCAAATTCGGTTTCTTTTTAAAAGGTTTTCGCCAGTTGACGTGCGCGGGCTATCGCTTCTTCTTTAATTTCCTGGGCACGCTCCGGGAATTGGTTATGGCCTTCAATGAACAGCCCTTCAAATGAAGGAATGCCAAAAAATTGCATTATAACTCCAAGGTACCGATGTCCCATTTCCATTTCCGCTGCTGGACCTTCTGAATAAATACCGCCTCGCGCTTGGATGTGCAACGCTTTTTTGTCCGTCAAGAGGCCTACAGCACCTTGTTCCGTATATTTAAACGTTTTTCCTGCGGTGCAAAGCGAATCGATATAGGCTTTCATCACAGGCGGAAAAGAAAAGTTCCACATAGGAGTTACAAACACATACTTGTCTGCGGCAACAAATTGATCTGTCAACTCAGCCAGGCGACCGACCTTTGCCTTTTCGCTGTCGGACAGTTGGTTAAAATCACTGCCAGAACGAAGTTTTCCCCAGCCACTGAATACATCTGTGTCTATGTAAGGGATATTTTGTTTGTAAAGATCCAAATAAATCACTTCATCGTTCGGATTCGCTTCGCGGTACGATTCGATAAAAGCTTTCCCGACCGCCATGCTGTAAGATTGCGTTTCGTCATGAGGATGAGCTGTAATGTAGAGAACAGTTGCCATAAAAAGTACATTCCTTTCTGAGTTCATAAGTTTAGTATTGGAATGTGGATAGTATGTACATTTTGACTTCGACACTATCCACTTGTCCCCGACTTTAATTCCCAAACCTTTTTAGCGATAGTCTTTAAAATAACTTTACGATAAAAATGAAAATAAAAATGTAATCTCCCGTACAATTGAGTACAAGTAGTACACGTAAATGGTGCGCTGTAATACTCGGTGCTATCGCCCAAGCTTAAATCCGTAATGGGTAACAGTATAAATGTGGCATTGGGTGACAGGAACCTCCAGCCCTTGGATTAGTGATTATGCTTGCCGGCATGAATTGAGGCATTAATGCTGAATATCTGGAGTTCTCTATGACCTCGATTCGAGAAAACACCTCTTCAAAAAACGGATCGGAACGGTTTTGTTCAGCATTGAATCCGTCTACTGCGGCACCACCTTTTATCCATGCCAATGCGCAGCAGTAAGCAATGCTGAACTTCGCTTCCTGGGGCGTTTTGGGATCACGGTGTCCCGCCACCCGGATGGCCGTGTCAAATGTTTCCACAACCGCACGCTCAAACGTTTCAGCAGCCCCCTCTTTCCGAGCTTCCAGTACGGCGTCAATCGGCGGATGCGTAAATCGGCAGGATGCCCATCTTTTTCGGGATATTCCCCAAATCGCCGGTGAAGCATCACCAAGCCCTTCCACCAAAGCTTCCGGCCTTGGATCAGTTGACATTGCCGCTAAAAACCCCTGATCCCCTTCAAGAATCCGATGGGCCCCTGTGAGACCCTCTTGAGCCGCCATGGCCGCCAAAAGTCCGTGAACCGCAGCCATTCCGATATGATAAGGTTTGGTCAGTGCACCGTCGGGGTTAAATTGCCACAAGCCAGCGGCTTCAGTGCCTGCGTTTCCAAGTGCCCATGCCGTCTGTTCAACAGTAAGCCCCAGTATCACCGCCGAGGCCGCTGCGGCTGCGAATGCACCCGCCGTCCCCGACGTATGCCATAAACGATAATGTGAAGGATTAACGGCACGCCCGACACGAATCCCAACTTCATATCCGACCACAATCGCCCGCAAAAAATCTTCTTCCGAGACCGCGGGATTGATCGAATAAGCCGCTAAAGCTGCACTGATCGGCGCTATTCCGGGATGCAAATATGCCGTTCTCTCGATATCATCAAGTTCGATGACATGAGAGTATGCACCATCCAGCAGCGCTTCCTGCGCCATGTTCAAAACAGCAGAATCATTTAACAACCCGCGGCTGCCTGCCACGATATATTCCGCGAGCTGCATTGTCTCACAAGCCACTGACATCTTCCTCTCTATAAATTAGTTTCATTTTGAAATAGTCTCGAGTGCCCGCTTCGCCGTTCGTTCACCAAATATACCGATCAGAAAACCACCCATAAGAAATGCTGCCGCCACATAGATGAATACCGCCGCATAACCAAACGCATTGAAAATTGCGGCTACCAATAAACCGCCGGCCACATTACCCAGTCGCCCCAGTCCTCCGGTAAATCCTGTACCTACGGAACGTATTCTGGTTGGGAAAATCTCTGGAGAGTAGGAATACAACAGCGCGGTCTGGGTTTGAAGAAGCATAGCGGTGAGGAAACCGAATATGATGACGGTTGTTTCATTGAAAGCCAATCCGTACATGATGACACAGAAGGCCACGATAAACATGATTACAAATAAGCTTTGCTTGCGCCCGAACCGATCGGTAATCGGCCAGGCGAGAAGCGCTCCCGGGACAGCGCCAAGACTGATAATGAACGAGTAATTCAAGCTTTTTACGACAGAGTATCCGTGTTGTACCAACAGCGTCGGAACCCAGGCGGAGAAACCATAAAAGCCTAAAATAACGAAAATCCATGCGAGTGAAAGAACAATCGTCCGTTTTCGCAATTCTTTACTAAACAGTTCCGCTACAGGTACCTTTGCAGATTGCTGGACAGGTTCGAAATCTCTCATTTCGGGTAATGAGCGCCCCAGGTACGTTTCCACTTCGGTTTCCAAATCATTGAGTATTTTCTCAGCTTCCTGACTGCGGCCTTTAATTTCCAACCATCGGGGCGATTCCGGTAAATATCTCCCTCGAACATCCTTGGGAAACATTTCACTGATGTAGGTGAGTCCGGTCACAGACATGGCCTGCATTCCAATTCCGGTCAGAAATCTTACAGTGGCTAATTCTGTTGTATCTGTTGTAAAAGCGTTTACAAGTGACATGATAGAATAAAACGCAGTGGACCATATCAATGCCTTGCGGCGGCCTACCAAGTCTGAGAACCAACCACCAAGCCAAGCCCCAAGAAACATGCCGAAAAACGATGCAGACACGATTACACCTACCGAACTTACAGACAGATTCCAGTATTTGATTAACCCTGGCGTGGCGTAACTAAACGTGTTCAAATCGCCAAGTTCGAACAAGAAAATCAAAGACAATGCTACAATCATTCGAAAGTGCAATCGAGTGATAGGCATCCGATTAAGTCGAGCCGCAATCGTTCCCGTACTTAAACCCGGCATGGACATCAAAAACACCTCTTTTCTGAATTTTTTATAAATTCTATCTACGGTAATTATAGGGATGGCAAAAGTAAGGCGTCAATGTAAGCGACGCAAAATTCCACTGAGTGAAATTTTACGAAAAAAATTTCGCCGTGCCCTACTATGGAACACGGCGAAATGAAACACCATTTGATCTCCCTATTTCCCCAACACCTCAGGATTAATCAGACTCGGCGGATGTTCGCCTTGCAGTCCTTTGACCAGATTTTCAGCGGCCAGTTTCGCCATAGCGAAACGGGTCTCGTAGGTGGCCGACCCGACATGCGGAAGCAGCACCACATTCTCCAGCTTTAAAAGCGGGTGATCCGGATCGATTGGTTCTTTTTGAAAAACATCCAGTCCGGCCGCCAGAATCTCCCGGTTTTCCAGCGCACGTACCAAGTCCTGCTCGTTAACCGTTTTCCCGCGTGACCCGTTAATGAAAATGGCCGTTTTTTTCATCAACCGAAACTCTCTTTCCCCGATCAAATGCTCCGTGTGAGGAGTAAGCGGTGTCATCAGACAGACGAAATCAGATTTCTGCAGCAACTCGTCAAGACTGCAATATGTAGCCCCGTATTGATGCTCCGCTTCCTGATGGCGGCTCCGGTTATGATATAAAATTTCCATGCCGAAGCCCAAATGGGCACGCTTGGCAATCACGGTACCAATCCGCCCCATGCCAATAATGCCGAGCACTTTGTGATGAACATCAACTCCAAACAAATCCTCGCCGATGATTTCCTTCCAACGCCCATCCTTTACATAATTATGCAGTTCCGGAAATCTTCTTGCCGTTGCCAAAAGCAAGCCAAATATCGTATCGGCCGTTGTCTCGTTCAAAACATCGGGCGTATTGGTTGCCAGTATATGACGCTTTGTGAGTTCCTGAACATCCAGATTGTCGTACCCGACAGACATGTTGCTGACGATTTTTAATGCGGGCATCTGATCCAACAGTTCCTTGTCCACTTTTAAACCGCTTCCGATTAATCCTGCCGCCTCCTGTATTTTTTCCAGAAAATCAGCTCGGTTTTCATCGTTCAAATTGCCGCAAAATGTGATTTCACACGTTTCTGCAATAAACTCTTCAATTTCCTTTGGAATCTTTTTATAAGCGACTACTTTAGGTTTCATCTTCCTGCTCCTTATCTAATGAATGAGATAAACAAATAGAGAACCGGCGATCAGCATAGTACGCAAATAAATCCCGTGCCATCGAAGTCCGACCGTAATCGCGTTATGTTCGACAAAACATTTGATGAACTCCAACAAACGTTAAAACCAGAATGATCGCTATCACCGCAACAATCAAATACACAAATGATGCAGTTGCCACCAGATTGAGGAACGATTTGATGCCAGCGGCAAATGTAGTGCCTGCCATCGCTTTGCCGAACAGACCGGCGCTAATAAAAAGCACAATTTCATTGTTCATCGTACGGACCGTCGAGATTTTGAAGTCCTGAAAATGCGGTGCCGCTTCCTTCCACTCCTGTTTCCCGGTCAACCAGAGGACCGGATAGAAAATCGAAATCAGACTGACCAGATACATCATCGGCCATTTCGTTACATGTTCCAACAGAAAAATCAACCCTACCAACAACACCAGAAAGCCGCCCAAATGGCGGAGCTTTTTTCGATGCAACGCGGTATCCTGATATTCGGCTTCGAGGGAGCGCACCCCGCGTTGCAGCATGCCTTTTTTCCGAAACCACAGGCCAAACAACAGGTTACCGATCACCAATTGAACAACCGCCAGGGTAAGTCCCAGCGGAATATAATGGGAAACCGGGACATTGAGATAATAAAGGACAAGGGCGACAGAAGCAAAATAGGGCGACCATAAAATCACGGTCGAAAAACCTGCCAAATTTGATTTCGCCACCAGCACCGGAGCTAATTTGAGATCTTTGATCATGTCATGCAGGACACGAATCGATCCCAGATTTAAAATAGGCCCCAGAGTGAACACAAACAACGACATGCTGCCAAACATTTTTCTCGCATCCGCAATCCATTATTTCAGAAAAAAATGGATCGACGAGAAGTATCCGGCCATTTTCAACGGAATCGAGACTAAAGGCACTAACAGAACCAACCACAAAAGCGGTAAATTGGTCAAAATTCCGTTAACCGTTCCCACGATCCCATTGCCTTTTACGAAATTCAGGAGCACTCCGACGACAAACATACAAATACTAAAAAAGCGGGGCACCGGTTTGGCGTCAGACAAACTGAGCAGAAAGACGGTTACTGACAGAAGACAAAGAAGCAAAGTAAACAAGCGGATGTGCACAAAAAACGATATCATATACAGCAAACACATCCCGAGAATCAACACGCTCTTTACTTCAACGGCTTCCCTGGGCATATGCATATAGCGGGTTTGCAATTGCATGAGGGCACCTACTTTATTTCTGACGCTGGGAGACCTTCTCCATTTTTATGTCTCTATCATACGGGAAAAACCAACAAATTTGTTAATCTTCTTTCCCGAATACTCTCTATTCGTTGCACATGAGAAAAGGACAGGCAGATTGGAACATTCGCGTGTCCTTTCGATCGTGAAATTTATCAATAATTTGTTTAGATTGCTATCGGTCTTATTTGTTATACGAAGCCTGGTGGGTTGTAAGGAAATCCCGAATACAGGATATCGCCTCAGCCGTCTGTTCGAGGGTCACCAGGTGGGATGCGTTGTCGATGATTTTTAATTCCGACCCTTGGATGCGGTTATGAAATTCTTCTGCATAAACGAGCGGAATCAAACGATCCTCTCTTCCCCAAATTATTAGAGTAGGAGACTTGATACGGTGGATTCGGGACTTTAAACCCTTGTCAGGAATCGGCCACAAAAATTTGGCAGCTGCCTGCATATTTTGAATTTGATGAATCATAAGCTCCAGTCTTTCATCCAAATCTTCCGGAACGTATCGCAGCATTTCGGCAGCAGGAGAGCTCGGATCAGCCACCACAAGCGGTACCATTTCCTCCGGAAGCATGGCGAAGATATCAGGGATAGGGTGATCTGCCATAAACAATCCTGCCGGAGCAATCGTGATTAATCGACTCACCCGGCTCTGATCAGTTGCGGCCAGTTCGGATGCAATCATTCCACCCAGCGAATGACCCACTACGTTGGCCGATTCAAGGCCGAGTTTATCAAACAGATCATAGTAACAAAGAATCAGATCCCAAAGATTTG
Organism: Effusibacillus dendaii; assembly: GCF_015097055.1. Taxonomy (NCBI): domain Bacteria; kingdom Bacillati; phylum Bacillota; class Bacilli; order Caryophanales; family Alicyclobacillaceae; genus Effusibacillus; species Effusibacillus dendaii. The sequence continues at coordinate 3,158,728 of NZ_AP023366.1, read as the reverse complement.
TTATATTCTCAAGTCCTGTTGACGTCGCCGTTCCCGGCAGGTGCGGCGCATATACCGTATAATGATTTGATAATTCATCTAAAAACGGGTCCCACGTCAAACCTCCCGCTCCATGCAGAAACACCAACGGTTCTCCTTGACCGGCGATTTTTACGCCGAATGTCACATGATCGTTCACCTGGTAGATTTCATCGATCGGGCTTGCCATTGTATTCCCCCCTAAACTGGAAAATGATTTAAACTTGAGCGACGGAACCCGATTGTTCTTCTTCCGCAAAACCAGTCGGCCAATAGTGGCTGTGATCCCATTCGCTGTAAATTTCTCTTAAATGGGGCATCACTTCTTCCGCGAACAATTGCAGATTTTTGATTGCCAGCCAGTGAGGCATCGAACCAATATGGAGGAGACACATAATGTTGCCAACCCGGAGGTCCTTTGCCCCCTCAGCCAGTTGGTCTCGAACGCTGGCAGGGGAACCGGCAACAATAAACCCTTCCTCGATAAGCTCTTTCCATCCCATTCCGTCTTTTAGCATTTGTGCGGCACTTTTTTGGGTTCCATCAAACTGCGACCGCAGTCCTGCTCTCAGACTCTTCACGGTACGGTACCCAGGCGCTTCCGCAATGCGGGGATCGATGTGCAGACATTTATTGAAGAAATAACGGACATGTTCTTCGTAATCGGTTTGCGCCCGTTCATCCGTTTCCGATACGCAGATGATCTGGGCGTAACCGGCCTTATAAGGATTTCGATCCGCGCCAAGTTCATCATTTCGCTGCCAGAAAGGTCCCATAACCTTTTTCGCGTATTTGTGTCCGAAATAGCTGAGATAGGAGAAGGAGTAGTTATGTTTGATGGAAAAATCGTATGTTTCAACACTGCCACCACCTGGAATCCAAACAGGCGGATGGGGACGCTGCGCCGTCCGCGGCCATGGGTTGATATAACGGAACTGGTTGTATTTGCCGTTCCACATAATTAGGTCATCGCTGTTCCATGTCTTCATAATCAGATCATGTGCTTCATAGTACCGCTCACGAAGCTCCGCAGGGTTTATCCCGTACGCATAGTTTCCGTCCATCGAAGTGCCGACGGGAAAACCGGCAATGAATTTTCCACCGGACAGCACATCTAACATGGCGAATTCCTCCGCGACCCGAATGGGAGGATTATAAGCGGCAAGGCTGTTTCCAAGCACCATCAAACTGGTTTTGTCACTGCGGCGAACCTTTCGGGAAAGGATGGACGCCATTAGATTTGGCGACGGCATCATACCGTAGGCGTTGCTGTGATGCTCATTTACCCCGACCGCATCATAGCCCAGGTCAATACTGAATTCCAGCTCATCCAGATAATCATGATACATGCGATGACCCTTCACCGGATCAAATAATGTTTTTGGCGGCGTGACCCATACGCTTGGGTATTTTCCCTCAAAATCCGCCGGCAGCTCCCGATACGGCATTAGATTGAAAGAGACGAATTTCACTCCCGCATCCCCCTTACAATTGGATTTGTTTATCCGCCAGCAATCCAGGCTGCTTATTGCGGTGTTATATCAATGCTTTCCTACAGAATTACGTCGTACATCTGACACGCCATGCATACAATTAGTCCGAATTTTCGTAAAGTAGTGTATAGATTGCGTACGTTGTGGTTCAGAAAAAGTGAGGAGCAACTATGGATAACTGGAATGGCTGCGTGTACCGATCCATTCAACCACCTACCATTTCTCCATTTTTGGACCATTTCCGTATTATTATATTTAAATATTCTGATTTATATTAAAATTTATATTTTTTATGATCATACATGTCTTCGAGAATCTTTGCATAACATGAAAAGTTAGGCAACAACCCAGCTGAGACAAGTAGTATAAATTCGAGGATACGGCTTCTGTACCGGTTTCGGGATCAGGGAAGCGTCCTTAATCTAAGCCCACTTGCAGTCTTCCATGCGATATCATTTGATTTCATAACTATGAAACAAAATCTGAATCATACATCAACTATGCTGGTTGGAATGATTTTTTACTCAGGTATTTAACATATTCTTTGTATCTGTCGCCTTATGCCATTGACGTTGTGCCCACCCGTGACATCTACAACCCATCCAAACATCTCAATGGTAACCCAGTCACCGTATCTGGTTACGGCGCAGGACTGCCAATTAAAATGTATTGTACTAGGTACCTACCCAAAATACCGACATAAAATATAGAAATCGCTAAAAGTAAGGGAGTGTGTACCCACCATGTATCCTTATTTTTATCATTACGCGCCGTACGAACCTGACCAAAGTCTGCTCAGTGATATTGTTAAAGCTATCAATGGACAATACAACGCAATAGCTTGTTACGAACAGTTAGCCCGAATGGCCAAAAATGTCGTAGAAAGAGACCGGATTCTTGAAATCCGACAGGACGAGATTCGGCACTTTCAAGTATTCTCACAGCTTTATATAACTTTAACGGGCAGGCAAGTATACCCGCACATCATTGAGAAATGTCCAACCGATTATAAAAATGGATTGCAATTTGCGCTGGAAGATGAACAGGAAACCGTCGATTTTTATTTAACTGTCGCGGATAAAGCCCATGATAGTTACATTAAAGAGAGTTTTCGTCGTGCAGCAGCTGACGAGCAAAACCACGCTGTATGGTTTTTGTACTTTTATACCAAGCTATGTTGTGACAACACGTAAACCTTCGCAACGCAAGAATGGCATAGAAGAAGGAGTTTGCATGGACAAACTCCTTATTTGAAACCATTTTCTCACTTCAATTCTAATTCGACGTCTGACACCCCAAACTTTTGAAGCGTTTTCCGCAGTGCTTCTTTCATCAAACTCTCATTCAAATCCTTCACCTGTTCAGGAATTTTTAAAAATACTCTGGCGAGACTGCCATGAAACTCAATCAACTCCAAACGTGTACCTGGTGGAAAGGGATTGTAAAAACCCTCCAAATTCGCTTTTATAAGCTGTTGGATTGCTGTGATGCGAGGTGCTTTTACAGATGATTTGTTTTCATATGAGACTTCACATGGTACCAATTCCTGATTTTGATACAGAAAAATTTCATATTTTTCAATCGTAGTGGAATTCTCTTCGTATTGAGTTTGTAAGAAGATCTCCCCACTGTTTATCCGATCAATGATTTGCGTCATTTCATTTGTTTCTTTAAAACCTTCCACACGATACAGTTCATGCCCTTTATCGTTTATAAACAGCGTGGTTGGATTCTCTTTTATTCGAAACAAATTGGTTTCCTCTATCATAACATCGATGTATTTGGTTTCCACTTTGATCTGCGGATGAGATAATGCTAATTCCCGCAAAACGGTACCCATACTTCTCCCTGTAGGACAAGCAGAAAAGGTAAATAAAATGAGTTTGTTCACTCTCTGGTTCATAACGCTTCTCCCCTTAATTAGTTATTTGAAGAATTAATTGTTTGAAGCTGTTACTCTTTGAAGCAGCGAATCCAGCTGTTGCTCGTTCATAGCCCCGGGAGCCGTGTACACAATTTTCCCGTTTGCGTCAATCAGAAACGAGGTCGGGATCCCCTGTACTTGATAGAGCTTTGCGACTGTTCCATCTGTATCCATTAAGTTGGGATAGGGTACTCCAAATGATTGAAGAAAGGACTTCGCGTTTTCCGGTTCGTCATTCACCGTTAAATTAACCCCGTAAAAGCTCACTTTCCCTTCATATTTCTTTGCCATTTTCACTAAATCAGGCATCTCCGCTTTACAGGGAGGACACCAAGACGCCCAGAAATTCACAAATACGGGTTTTCCCTTGAGTTCGCTAAGAGTCGCTTTTTTCCCCTCAAAGTCTGTCAATGTAAAATCGGGAGCATGAAATCCCACAACCGGTGCGGCATTTTGTTTTTGTGTGTGTTTATTTTCCACGGCATTCGCACCAGTTGACTTGCCCGCACCGACTTCCGTTTTTCCGGTACTGTTTGCAAAAAGTATCCCGGCCGCCACTACAAGAATTCCTGCAGCACTAACGATCAATGTTGTTTTTCTACTCATAATCGTCCAACACTCCTCATAATTCTAAAATCCTACAAAACCGCCGAACAATCCTATTAACCATACAGTTAATCGGCTGATCCAATTGGTAAAGAGTAAAATGCCCATGGCGACCATCAGCCAACCTCCGATTCGACTGATTTTATCCGAATATCGGAGTATCCACCGCAAAGACCCGAGTGTATACGCGAGTATTAAAAATGGAAGGCCAAATCCCAATGCATAAAAGAACATTAATATCATTCCGCTCGAGGGATTGGTTGCGGCCAACACAAGTACGGATGCCAGGATTGGACCGACACAAGGCGTCCAGCCCGCCGCAAAGCTTATTCCAACCAGTACGGAACCAAGATACCCGGCCGGTTTTGAACGGATGACCCATTTTTTCTGCCGGTATAAAAAATCAGCCTTGATCACACCGGCAAGAAACAACCCCATAAGAATCACCAAGATCCCACCGACCTGTCGGACCTCATTCTTGTAAATCACAAACAATTGTCCTATCGCGCTGGCGGACATTCCTAAGGCCATAAAAATGATGGAAAACCCAACAACAAAGAAAACAGAATGAAGCAAAGCCTTTTTTCGTATTTTTTTGCGGTTTTCTGCTGATTTCATTTCGTCAAACGATACGCCGGTAATGTATGATATATAGGACGGATAAAGAGGCAAGCAGCACGGTGACACAAATGACAACAATCCAGCGACAAAAGCCAAATAAATAGTAGGAGTCGACATGTTTTTCCCCTTTCATATTAATGGTCGCCCTTACTATAGCCTAAAGATTTGTGTTTTTTTTGTGATTTCCTAGTACTTCCCCGCACTGATGACACATAGTCCAATATTCCAATGCTTTCGTCCCGCAATTTGGGCATGTTCTTTTTTTTCTTTGCATGAATGTATATATTGTTCGGCCAGCAAGCCCAAACAAGGTTGCGATTGCTAATATAGTGAGAATCCGAATGAAAGGTGGGATCCAACAAAACTTCCCATTTAACGAAAACCCCCACGGCCCATTAGCGGTGATACTTAAACAAACCGCACCTGCAACTATAAACAGGACACCGGCAAGACTGATCCATCTCCTCATAGGCGTTCCTCCGTTTGACTGTCTGTCCTATCGGGACGATACCTGGGGAGCACAAATGATACCAGTGTCCCTTCTCCCGGCTGACTGGTCATTTGAATTTGCCCGTTATGGGCTTCGATAATCTGTTTCGATATAGGTAGACCTAACCCAGTTCCTCCCAACGCACGATTTCTTGATTTTTCCACTCTATAAAACCTTTCCCATATTAACGAAAGCTCTTGTTGCGGAATACCCGGACCATTATCTTCTATAGATACAAATACCTGTTCTTCGGAAAACCGTGTTTTTATATCAACTCGACAACCCACGTCAGAATACTGAACCGCATTATGCACCAGGTTAAGCAATACCTGTTCTATACGATCCTTATCGACATACACCTGAGGAAGGTGTGGTGTTCCATGATACGTCAAAACCATCTGTTTTTGATTTGCAAATGGTTCCAAAGTGTGCAACGTCTTTTTTATTAGAGGAACGAGTTCTACGGGGGTTGGACGAATTTCCAATTTGGCTTCCTCAAATCTGACAGGGCTCATTAGGTCATTTAAAATCCCCTGCAGCCTCCCTATCTCATCCTGAATAATATCAAGGTATTTCTGCCTTTCTTCTTCCGATGCGGCTAGTCCTTCTCTCACAATTTGCGTATATCCTTGAATATAACTCAGTGGAGTGCGGATTTCGTGGGAAACGTTACTCAGAAACTCTGCACGCGATTCCTGCAGTATTTTCAAGTGAGCAGCCAGCTGATTCAGAGAACTGCCCAGTGTGGATAGTTCATCCGTTCCGGAAACCTTTGCTTTTTGTGAAAAATCGCCCCTCATAATTGCTGAGGCAACCTCTTGCATTTGTATTAACGGACGAGCCATTCGTTCCGAAACAATCAAGGCAGCTCCTAATGCAACCAGCAGGGCACCGACAACCCCAAATCCCAATACTTTATTTAACGTTTGAATCACCTGATCTCCCGTCGCAGCCGGCTCTAGTAAAAAAACCGCCCCGCGAACAGGAGCCCCCAGAGGAATCCCTGCCAAAAACACTGATTCATTTGAGGCAGAAAGAACGGTTTTAATAAGCAGGCGTTGTCCTTGCAAAACTTTTTCCTGACCGGGAATGGATTTCCCCTTTTCGAGTAGTCTCATGTCACCTGTTTGATACCTTACGTTTCCGGAAGAATCGATCACCATTAAGCTTTGTGATTCTCCCAGTTGAAGTGCCTTTTCTGACGGAGGATGAAAGTGGGGTGTTTGCTCGATTATCCTGGCGTATTGTTCCGCACTGTTACTTAAGTTTTCTAGTCGTTGACTCGTAAATACCGTCGTGAACAGATGAGAAAATGTAATCGCAAGAGAGAGAATCACCACAGCCAACAGGACCACTAAAATCAACAAAATTTTTCCTCGGATCTCTTTTTTCATTTCTCGCTGCCTCCGAACCGGTATCCCACCCCCCATACTGTTTCGATCGGGGAAAACGTGATATGTGCCTTCCTAAATTTTTCCCTGATATTTTTGACATGTGTATCAACCACCCGCTCATCTCCATCGTGTTCATTTCCCCATACCTGAATTAATAGCTCGTCGCGGGTAAATACACGTTCGGGACGGTGAAACAGGATATCAAGAATTTCAAATTCTTTTGGGGTTAGGATCATTTCCTTTCCTTGAACGATCAATTTCCAGGTATCACGATCAAGAAGGAAAGTGCCCATCGGCCGCTCCATTTCCATGTTCCCATTTGAGCGTCTTACAAGAACCTGGATACGTGCAACCAGTTCTCTCAAATCAAAAGGCTTTGTTAAATAATCGTCAATTCCGAATTGGAATCCACGCAGTTTGTCTTCTGTTTGCGACTTGGCGGAAATGACCAGTATCGGAATTGTACCTGTATACTGCTCCAAAAAAGCAAATCCGTCCATAACGGGCATCATAATGTCGAGGATAATCACGTCAAAATTCCCTTGCGCCAAAATTTCTTTCGCCTGTGAGCCATTTTCGGCTTCTATAACCGATATTCCATTCGCTTGTAAATAAACTTGAAGCATTTGCCGAAAGTTTTCTTCATCTTCCACTAAGAGCGCTTTTATTGTCATTTTTCACCCCGATTTAATGTCGCCTCACGTAGCTGTCTCATAAACAAAAAAATCCCCACAACAGCAATAATAAGGTACGCCCACTGCATGGGAGCCAAATAAAGCCAGAGATACTGATTATACTCACCCAATGAAATTAGTAGGCCCCCTGTCCCAAATGCCAGTAACCCTAGTGAACCTCTGCTTCCACAAGATTGCAAACGTATTTTTGACAAAAGGATACCTCCGCTGACTGCAAAAAATATTGCCCTATAGAGTTTGACAGGATGAAACTTTTCCCCTTCCATTATCGTTCCCCAAATCAAATCGGTTCTGATCCGTAGTCTGCCACGATTATTGAATATGCGCTCACGCCTAACAGAAATGGCGGAACTACAATATCAAGCAGGGTCATCAATGGAATCCGGTATTGAAAGATTCGAATTACGAAATAAAGCATTCCAACTCCGCTTCCAATCCATGAAGACAAACCGATTCCCGCAAACAATCCGATCCACTTTGAGGAAAGGGTCAAAAATCCCGCTTTACACGGCGGACACCATGAAACCCAGAAATTCAGCAGCAGCTTTTCCCCTTTTAACTCGCTTATCTTTACCTGCTTTCCATCCAGATCGTTCAAAACAAAATCAGGAGCCCTATTAGCCTGGTCGCGGCAAAACGGCAATCTCTGATTGATTTGTGTCGGTTTCAGGACTTCCAGAAGCCATGTCTTTTTTACCCTTTTGTGAATTTACAATCCCTGCGAGAATCCCTAGAGCAAGGATTACGACAAAAATGTGTGATTTTTTTGAAGAACAATTGGATAAATTATTCAGGAACCTTTGATCCTGGGGGGAACATAGTTGAAGCCTATTTATCAAAAAATACTCCTGTTGATCTTATCCATTATTTGCTTCTCATCTGATGGACTGCCTGTCTACGCAAATCGAGCCCCCGATTCCTTTGTGATTTATGAGGTTAAAACCGGGGACACGTTAACCAAAATTGCCAACGTGTATCACCAGTCTGTGGCTGCGATCAAGACAACAAATGGACTCTCTGGCGAGCGGATCGTTCCCGGACAATCATTAATTCTTTCCGGCAATGAATACATCCTTGCTGCCGGTGATTCCATTTGGAAGATAGCTGAACGACACGGAATTTCTCAAGAAGAGATTATCAGAGTCAATAATGTTCAAAACCCTTTGAACACCTGGACTGGGACTAAAATTGTGGTCCCCCAACCGCAAAAAACGAGTATTATGACTGGAGCCTATATGGTTCCAAAGAACAAGCTTTCTGATTTATGGCTTTTACGTCAGTATAGTCCACTGGTCACTCAAATTGGCATATTTGAATACCATCCAGACCATAACGGAACATTAAGCCCTTTGTATGCAACAACAGCAATTAAGGAAAGCTGGAAGCAACATTCGGAACCGGTTGCCGTAGTGACCAACTTGACTCAAAAAGGATTCGACCCTGAGCTGGCCCATCGTCTGTTAAAAACACCGAAACTTAGACGAAAGCTGATTCAAAACATCGATATCTTGCTGCGGACCCAAGGCTATAAAGGGGTTAATATTGATTTTGAACAATTATACCCTCAGGATCGGGAGTTTTTTAATCAATTCATGAACGAGCTCGCTCAGAAATTGAAACGTAACCATTTTACATTGTCTATCGCTGTGCCCGCAAAACAAGGAGATCAGACCCCCAGCTATCTGGCAGGTTACGATTATGCTGCCTTGGGTAAAGTAGTGGACTATTTTTTCCTCATGACTTATGATTGGCATTGGTTGGGAGGACCTGCAGGTCCAATTGCACCGATTCGGCAAGTTCGCGCAACACTTAACTATGCCGTAACCAGAGTTCCTAAACAAAAGCTGTTCCTAGGTATACCCATGTATGCATATGATTGGACCCTTTCACCAAACGGTAAAACGTCCGGAAAGTCCTACGCACAGAGCCAGGCCATCGAACTGGCAATGGATCACGGATCCCCCATACAATATGACAAGGAGAGTGAATCTCCTTATTTTTACTATACAGATGCTTCCGGCGGAAAACACGTAGTATGGTTTGAAGACGCCCGAAGCATCGTTAAAAAATATCGTTTGATTACAAAATATAATATAAAAGGTATGGGAGGCTGGAAATTAGGCCTGTCCTTTCCTCAAGCAGAGTCCATTGCCAGTCGAATGTTCCAAATAGTAAAACCCTAACCTATCACTTTGTCGGAAGGAACGCCTAAAAAGGTGCTCCTATCTTACATTAAATATCCCATCAACAATTACCGGACCTATCATTTCTGTTGATTTCAAATCCTTTACCTAGCCAAGAGCTCTTATAATTAATGTTTAATCCTTCCATGTAAGGGGATAATCCAGAATTATAAACAAATCGAATTCCATCAATTTCAACTGTCTGGTCATGTTCATCTGTTGACTCCTCCGGAGCCATTCCGTAAGACGGCCCCCCTCAGCCAACTCCCGCAATATATAACCGAATCATGCTGGCTTTTGGAAAATTAAGCAATTCCTTGAGTTTTGAAATAGCGTCATCTGAAACATGCAGCATTGGGTGTCCTTCCTTTCTTTAGTGCCTTCACTCATGTCGCCCCGATAGTCGTGCGTGTTATCCTCAACGAGAAGAAAATTGCTCCATACGTGTTCTTACCTGTTCAAGCGCCTGATCCGGAAGAGGCTTCTCTCCGCCAATCAGTCGAGCCTTTAGGATAAGCTCCGCTGCTTCATCCAGTGTCGCAATCAGTTGCGCTGTTTGTACTGGATCCTTCCCAAAGGCAAGAACTCCATGATTTGCCAGCATTACGGCCGGCACACCCGGGCGGTCGGTTACAATATCGACAATCCTCGAAACAGATTCTTGCGAACCTCTTGGAGCCCAGGATACCACCGGAATCGGTTCAGTTACGCCAAAACGAAGCAGGGGCTCATACGCAACAGGAAGAGGTTCTTTTGCTACTGCAAACACCGTTACGTTTGGCGCGTGGTTGTGAATGACCGCTCCCACTGTTGCCTTTGCACGGTATACGGCAGCATGCATATGAATCACTTCCGCTGTAACTGGATCCACTTCTCCTTCCACCACGGTTTCATCGAGCCGGACTACAGCAAAGCTGTCCATCGTAAGGTGACTAATATTCCCACCTCGAGTCATTACCATAGAGTCATCCCCTACACGAGCAGACAGGTTTGCATGCTCTCCTCGAAACATCACTCCGGCGGAAGATAACTTTTCGGCCGCTGCTATGAGTTGTTGTTTTGCTTGGTTCACTTGTTCGCGTTGCATCCTTCCTCGTACCTCCTGTTTGATTCATCTTCTGTGGATTTCAAATTCAATTTCGCAGGGAAGCTACCAATCGATGCGGATGGGTCAATAGTTCAAGTGCATTTCGCATATCCCTGACTACAATGTCGCTTGCCAAGAGTGCCTTTGGTGAACAGCCTTCGTCGGCAAGTACACAAATCGCCACATCAGCGGCATTGAACATTTTTACGTCGACAACGCCGTTACCGATAGCAATTGTGTGATCTCTTTGCGTTTCCTGCATTATCCGAGCCTTTTGTTCATCTTGTTCGCTAGCGGAAACGATCCGCACCTTGACTGGCAACCCCTTACACTGATTCTGGACCGTTCCATTATTATCTGCAGTGACAATAATAATCTCCAAGATTTCCGACAATTCAGAAAGTAATGGTTTCAGCGGTTCAGAAATGATGCCATCAGTAGCAATAGTTCCGTTGAAATCAATAAAAACATGAGAAAAATGAAACAGTCCCCGTCCTGGAATCTGAACCTCCAGCATTAGCGTGCGCCTCCCGTAATCCATCACTACTATGTCACTTAGGCCTGTTCATGTTCATACACGTTGGAAATCCAAAGGTCTGCACCATGTCACACTGCAAAAACCGTTTAATGGGATTCCGGAAAGCAGTGTATGATGTATGCATTACATCATTTATCGTTGCAACAACTGCTGAGTAATCCAAAAAGCACTATAACCGACTCCTAACAAGAGCAGTATTTTTTGTGATAGTCACAAACTTTTCCAAAATCGTTTCATATTTTTTCCTTTCCATTTAGCCGAGTCAACAACTCGGTGAATCATTGTCTTTTAGCGACTCTTAACCAGTAAATCGACTGCTTCTCTTATTACATTATCTGGCTGGTTGCCTTTTTTTAGTTCCATACGAATACATGATTCTAAATTGCTTGCTACCAACAGTCCAATTGTACGATCAACAGCAGATCGAATCGCTTGTAGTTGCGTCACAACATCTTTGCACTCTTTTTCCGAATCCATCATTGTGTAAACGCCTCTTATTTGGCCTTCAATTCGGCGAAGCCGGTTTTTAATTGCATCGTCGTACTGCATTGATCTCACTCTCCTTTAATGTCCCCAAATCCCCCCTCCAAATAGATAACAAGACGCCCAATGCCGGGCGTCAACTGTTATCCTTCAAGATATGACTTAATAGCAGCCTCCGGCTGAAATCCAACCAGTGGATTTTGGGGGTTCCCTTGTTTGAAAAGAATTAATGTCGGTAAACCCAAAACTCCATATCTTTGCGGGAGACTCGGTTGATCATCCGAATCCACATAAACAAAATGAACTTCTGGATATTGACTTTCAAGCTTTTCTACGACCGGAGCCAGTCGTTTGCAATAAGGTCACCAATCTGCGGTGAAGAAAGCGAGTGTAGGCCGGTCAGATTGAAGCAGTTGGTCAAATTTGGATTCATTTACAGATTCCATGTCAATCCCACCTTATCTTGTTATTTGACATCTTAATTATTTGGCGTCGTTAATGGCTTGAATTAACGTATTTTCCACTTCTTGAGCAATTTCCTTCAGGCCGGGGTCATTGACAACATCCACCAGAACGGTAGGCTTCGGAAGGCCAATTTTGGTTTTTCCGTTCTCTTCGTAGACAACAACTTTGCAGGGAAGGAAATATCCCATTAACCCGTTCTGTGACAATACTCTTGCCGCTTCCACAGGGTTGCACACTTCAAGCACCCGATACGGTTGCGTAAAATCAACGCCTTTTTCCTGAAGCTTGGAGGTGATGTTAAAATGCCACAGCACGCCGAACTTGTACTTCTTTAAGCTCTCCTCCACCGCTTGCACAGCATCCTCCACACTCTTACTGGTTTCCACTGTATAATGGAACATCCCAATCACCTCATTATTGTCCTTTTTTTACAAAAAACCGATAGACTCCGTTGTCTTCTTCCATCTTGATCATTTCATGCTTGGTTTGTTTCACCCAGCTCTGAAAATCATTGACTGATCCTTTGTCAGTTGCTTCCAACTCCATAATTTGTCCCGGCTGAAGCGCATCAATAGCTTTTTTGGCTTTTACAATCGGCATCGGACAGGACAGCCCTTTTGCATCTACAAAAACATCCGTGTTCATCTTTTTCAAAACCTCCTCCTATTTTCTTTATTAGCTATGGTGAACAGCACAACGATTTGGTCCAATTTCCAACTCCGTTGCTTTATCGGCTGTAACCTCCACAGTTCCACGGTTTATTTCTACTATCTCCTCGTAATTAGGCGGTGTAGCCGCTCCCGCTGTACCAGCCACTTTTTCCGTAAACTCTTCACGGTCTTCTGTACGCATGATTTCATTGCTTTGGCGAATTTCTCCCAGCGTTGCCCCGACAAAGCCGCCTTCATTAATTTCTTTGATATCCGCATAGTGCGTTGGGAGAACCATCGTGTCATCCGACAATCCAGCAATCGTTTGGAACACTGTATCGTACAACGATTGAGCCCATTCCCGAGCTTTTCCTCCGAGGTCAGGTCTTCCCAGCCCACCTACAAAAATGGTATCCCCTGACAGAAGAAATTTGTCGTTTACCAAGAAGGACACGCTTCCCGGTGTATGACCGGGGGTTGGAATCGCCAAAACTTTCACTTGCACATCTCCAAACTTGATTTCTTTATGACTTTCCAGTGGTTCATAAGGGATATCGCTTCCCTGCATCTCACTGGACGAAATATAGTAAGTAGCCCCTGTTTGTTCCGCCAGTTCCTGACCTCCGGAGATATGGTCAGCATGGAGATGCGTATCCATAATATGCATGATTTTTGCATTCTCCCTTTCCGCCAGTTCCAGATACTCATTGATGTGACGGTTAGGGTCTACAATCATGGCGTTCCCTTTAGAAATTACCATGTAGGACAAGCATCCCTTTGCCAAACGATTTACTTGAATCAACTTCATGTCTTCCCCTACATGAATCGTTACCGGATGATAGAAACGGCTCCATTCGAGCATCCCTTCTTCCAGGTAGCTTACGTCGTAGCCTTTTTCATCAAGAATTTCCGCGACCATCAAGGCTGCACCGCCTTTTGCGCAAACCACTGCAATTTCAGTATCCTTGGGCAGGTGCTTATAGTTTTTTTCATCCTCATCCAAGAAATCAAAGTAGGGAATGTTTATCGATTTAAGTTCTTTCCCTTCGATTTTCCAGTCGTTATATTCATCCGGGTTTCTTACATCCAGAATAAATACGGGATTTCCTCCATTTATTCTGCTGTGAAGTTCTTTCGCAGTTATGGTTTTTACTGCCATGTTTTCGTCACCCTTTCCGTGGTTATTTTTTATTTATCGGACCGCTCCATTGTGACATGCCAGGCATTACGTTTTTTACGTTCTGAAAGCCTTTTTCCGTAAGAATTTGACAAGCTACGTCACTTCGAGTTCCCGTACGGCAAATTACATGAATTTCTGTCTCACCAAGAGCTCTTAACTCTTCTATTGTTTCCTCAAGCCGACCAAACGGGATGGATCTGGCTCCCGGGATATGCCCGAAAGCGTACTCGGCAGGTTCGCGAACGTCTATAATAACGGGGTTTTCCCCCAACTTTTGCTGAAGTTCCTCATTCGTAACTACATGAGGGTGATTCCGTTCCGGTTTCACTTCACTCGGGTCCGATTTTCGGATATAGTGCTTAAATACTTCTTCGTGTTGTTCCGTTCCAATGAACTGATGTCCGGTTCTTTCCGCCCAGCTTTTAACATCTGACACAGAACCAGGGTCTGTAGCCTCGACTTCCAACACCTGTCCGGGAAGAATTTCTTCCATTGCCTTCTTGGTTCTTACAATCGGCATCGGACAAGACAAACCTTTACAATCTATGCTTTTGTCAACTGCAATGGTGCTCACAATGCTTACTCCTTTCTTTAGCTGAACAGAATATCAATCCATATTTTTACGGTTGTCGCTACAATCAGTAGCGACAAGATCACCTTAAGGATTTTTGTATTGACCCGTTTGCTCAATTTCGCTCCGAGCGGCGCTGCCAAAACACTGGCAACAACGATAACAACTGTAGACCAAAACGGAATATGGCCTGCCATCAGTTTTCCCACCATGGAACCAATTGATGAAATAAAGGTTACGGCGAGCGAGGAGGCAATTGTTACACGAGTCGGAATTTTAAGGATCACCAGCATGATCGGCACTAGAAGGAAGGCTCCTCCAGCCCCCACAATCCCGGAGGCAGCCCCTACTGCAAATGCCGAAATGATTGCCACAATTCGGTTAAATTGCAGCTCTTCAACTGATTCATCTTCCATCCCTTTCTTTGGAATAAACATCATGACTGCAGCAATCGTGGCCAGCACTGCATAAACCAGATTGATTGCATGACCGGAAAGGAATTTTCCCCCGTAGCCCCCCAAAAAGCTTCCCACAATGATGGAAATCCCCATGTATGTCACAAGCTTGAAATTAATCAGTTTTTCTTTCCTAAGCGCCAATACGCCTGAAAGAGTAGCGAAAAACACTTGTACCGCAAGAATGCCGGAAACCTCATGAGCCGTAAAACTCCCTACCCCTAACGCTGCCGGAATGTATAGCAGCATGGGGTAATTGATAATCGCTCCCCCTATCCCCAACATTCCTGATAAAAACGAACCGATAAACCCCAGAACGAACAACGTAATAAACAATCCGGTCGTCAAGCCCTTGATCCCCCTCTCCAAGAAGGGTGTAGAGGCAGTTAAGCTCCCCGTGGCGCATTAGAATGTTACAGTTGCATCCGCGTCATATGCAAAGTCCAAGAATGTAACGGCGCCTCCTACCTCAACCCCTTCGATAAACATGTCTTTGGTCATACCTGTTACGTCCATTGTCATTTGACAAGCGATCATCTTGACTCCGCTTTCCATTGCAATCTGCAACAGTTCTTGAATGGAAGGTACGTTTGCACGCTTAAATCCTTCCATGTAATGCTCTTTGCCAGGTCCCATGGTAAGCATGGCGGCAGAGTCCTTGTGAATAATAGCAAGCGCTTCAAAAGTAAAGAAAATGGCCACCTCTGCATCTGTTGCCGCTGCTGCAGTTGCAATGTTTAATACTTTGTACGCAGAATCCAATCCACCGTTTGATGCAATAATTGCCACACGACGTGCCATAATACAAATCTCTCCTTATCATTTTTATTTGAGAAAATTTTTGGGACGTTATTCAACATCGCCTTCCCAGGCGTTCATACCGCCCATCATATTTTTCACATTGCGATATCCTTGATTCATAAGAAATTCACAAGCTTTTGCGCTGCGGTTTCCGCTTCGGCATACCATAATCGTCTCAACATTTGGATCGATCTCATGTAATCGTGAAGGAATTTCCGAAAGTCGAATATGCTTGGCACCGGGAATTTTCCCTTGAGCGACTTCCTCGTTCTCACGAACATCGATGATGTTTACCTTTTCTCCTTTTTTTAGCTTTTCCTTTACATCCAAAGGAATGATGTTTATGATCCTGGGACTTGTTCGAAACATTGCAGGAATTGACCCCCTTAATACCCAACCGGGTATTTATTAGTTTATTTAAAAAGGAGAAGGCTCATGCATGTTCCTGTCTCCTTTTATTTGTTCCCTTTTACAAAACTGCTATGCCAACCGGAAACCCCGGATTTAAGATGGCTGATTGATTGGAAACCATTTTTCTTTAAAATACTTGCAGCTCTGCGACTTCTCATACCGCTTTGACAGGTTAATACCACCCGACTGTTGCGATCCATTTCTTGCACCCTTTTGCTGAATTCACTTAGAGGTATATTTTTAAAACCTTTTATGTGTCCCCCAGTAAATTCATGTTTTTCTCTCACATCAATAAATTGGCTTCCCTTTGGAGATTCTAACAGTTGTTCAAGTTCTCTGGGGGTGAGATTTTCTAAACCTTTAACCGGCAAGAATTTCTTAATGAGTAACAGAACCACGACTGCAAAAATAAGATACTGCAACCAAACCACACGCATCCCTTCTTTCCTTGATACGATACGGGATATATACCCTACTGGGTATTATTATAATGCTTATAAAATATTTGTCAACACCAAATAATAATTATCATCGGCCAATCGATGAATTTTGTTTTGAAATGTGGTAGAATAATATCCAAGTAATCTTATTGGATTAATAGGAGGGTAGAATTGTGCTTAACAAATTTATTTCCTGGATTCGTGAGGTTTGCCCCTATTGTCATAAAAAAATGGTATCTTATGATCGCGGTCATTATCACTCCAGAGCTTGTCCCGACGGTCAATACAAAATAGAAACTCATCCACATCTTGAAGTGGAAATTGAATACCATTCTGCTAAATAGATGTCCATGCCGCCAAAGCCAAAGCCAAACCCTCACCGCTTTCCGGTGAGGGTTTGGCTTTCGACGAATTTGATCCTATTCCCCGAGAATGATGTAGTGATTTGGATTCGGACGAATCACCCGGGTCAGAAACCCGAACGCTTGAATTCCGGTCTCCAGATCCATTGCATCGATCCGTTCCTCGACAGGCGGTCCGGATTCCGTCTCTTTCTTTTCCCACTCAAGCACGAGCAGCTTTCCGCCCGGGCGGAGAATTCTCCTGATTTCCGCCAACCCTTTTTCCAAATTCGCCAGTTCATGCAGAACAAGCGAACAGAAAACCTTATCGACGCTCGCATCGGGCAGGCTAATATTTTCCGCGTCGCTTAGGATCGGTTCAATATTCACAACACCGGCCTCTGCGGCTTTTGTTTTAAGAAGGCCAAGCATCTGCGGCTCCACGTCCACTCCATAGACAGTACCCCTTGTCATTTTGGCAGCCGGAATCGCAAAATAGCCCAGCCCTACACCGATATCCGCGACATCATCCCGCCCACCGATCGCAAGTGGGGCCAGAATTTCTTCCGGCGGCAGCAGTTTACGCCGCGCCGGATTATCCAGTTTATGCGCTTTTTTCGGATCAAACCGGTGCGCCATCTTATCCCTCCTTATCCGCTAGCGGCTTTTGACCAGCAGTTCGACCGCTTCTTTAATGACCTTGTCCGGGTCGTTTCCTTTTTCCAGTTCGTCCCGGATACAGGCTTCCAGGTTCCCGGCTACCACAAGACCGATTGCACGATCGACAGCGGTACGGATGGCAGTCAATTGGGTCACCACATCGCGGCAGTCCTTTTCTTGTTCCATCATACTCAAAACTCCCCGGACTTGTCCTTCAATCCGGCGGAGGCGGTTTTTCATCGCGCCATTGTATTCCATGCTGTATCACCCCCTGTTTGGCTTGTGGTTTGTATCCTTCATTATACCCTGTTGGGTATAAAGTCCGCAAATCCAACCCCTTTTCTCGCCAATCGCGGCAATCAGTACAGACCGAACAAATTGTATTTCTTTGCGATTTCCAGCCAGTCGCTTCGCTTCCGGACACAACTTCCGCAATTCCGCCAGCGTGGTGTCCTGCATCAACAATTTTTGAACTTTCAAACGTTCCTTCTGTGGCTGTGCTCCTGGGCGTGGCATTTGCTAATCTGTTTCGCGGGCTTCCCTTCACGAACGAAGGGTATACCGGAAGCCTGCTTACGCTCTTAAATCCTTACGGGAAAACTATGTCAGACAGCCTGCGCTCTGGCTGATCCCCGTTCTCTCCATGCTGTCAATCCTGCTTACACCTCTTTTGATGCGACAGAAAAAGAGGACAGCGGCGTTCGCAACGATCTCGGCTACGATCGGTACCCTCATGGCTGCCGGATTTGCCGGAATGTACCCGAACATGTTGATATCCTCGTTCGGCAAGGCTTACTATATCACGCTGTTTAGGCGGCAGGCAGCGAGTTAAACCTTAAACTGATGCTGGTTGTTAAATACCGTTGCCCAAGATGACCCGGACGCCCATCTGTCGCAATTCTTTTTCGATGTCCACCGTCATTTCCCGGTCCAACGGCGGCATGACCTGATCCGTTTTCTCCACCAGCGTAACCGCCACTCCCTGCCTCCGGAGATTCTCCACCGCCTCCAGTCCGATGAAACCGCCTCCGATAACCACCGCTTTTTTCGCTTTGCCGGATACGAGTAAATGCTTCAACTGTTCGGCGTCCGGCACGGTTCGCAACAACTGCACGTTGCGTGCGCTGATCCCTTCCAGCGGCGGCACGATTGGCCTGGCTCCCGTGGCTATGATCAACTTGTCATAAGGCTGAACAAAGACTTCGCCGCTGTCGAGATTTTTAACCGACACAAAATAGTTCTCCGGCTTGATCTCCAACACTTTGTGGCGGACAAAACACATCAAGGTTGAACCACTTTTTCAAAGAGTCAGGGGTATGCAGCAGCAGAGCTAATTTTTCGGTGATTTCATCACCCACGTAATAAGGCAGGCCACAGTTTGCAAAGGATACATAGTCCCCTTTTTCGTATGAATGGCCGCCTGTTCATCTTCGCGCCTCGCTTTGGCAGCCGCGCTGGCTCCGGCGACAACCCCGCCAATAACGACAATCGTTTGTTTGTCTCCCATCCCGATTCCCTCCCTGTCAATAATCTTTACACCGATTATATCCTGGTAGGTATAAAGCGGGTTTTAACAAATATGATCAGTTGGGGAATGGCATCTGGCAAAAGTTCATTGACCAGCCTTCGCCTGCTTAGCCTTGGTTTCGTAGGGCACGTCTGCCGGCGCGTCTCCGTTGGGCCAGTCGTTAGCTTTTAACGAAAAATCAGGCCGTTCCTGCGATAAAATGTAAGCGGCCAAATCGGCTGCCTGCTGATCGGTTAAAGTCCCTTGTTTAATGCCACCCATTTCGCCCAGCGGCATGTTGCGTTGGATGAAGGCTGCCGCCTTCCACTGCCTGCCCATACCTGCCCCAATGTTAAAGGAATCTTTGCCCCAAAGCGGCGGCCCCGAAAGCGGACCGGTTCCTTCTCCGTTAGCACCGTGGCATGCTGCGCAAGCTTGTTTGTACAATTTCTCTCCGTCTGCCGCATTTGCTTTCGGCGGATTTTTCATGTTGATTTCCGGTGCCCAGGGCCTTTCTTTTACACCTGTGGGAACTCCTTGCGAGATGTAGGACAAGTACGCGACCATAGCCCGCATTTGATCGCTGTCATACGGCAGCGGCTTCCCGTTCATGCTTCTCTGGAAGCAGCCGTTGATCCGGTCTTCAATCGTCAGCACTTTGCCAGCCCGGGAAATGTATTTCGGATAGACCGCCGTCACCCCGACCAGGCTTGCCGTCGAGTCGGTTCCGCCGGTGCCATGACAGCTTGAGCAAGCCATCTGGTTCCCCACGTATTCCTTCAACGCGGTATTGGTTTCATTCATCAGCTTATAGCCTAATTTAATAGCCTCTCCCTCCGGACCCTGCGGCACATCGTTCATGCTCGGCACTTTGGGTTGTGTCGCTTTCGTTTCCTTCGGCGTTTCGGCAGGCGTGTTGGATGCAACCGGCTTGTCTGCGGAACATGCCGCCGCAACGATCACAACACCTGCAAGCACAATACCTGTCCATACTCTTTTTTTCCATTTTGGCGTTTTCATAATAACTCCCTCCCAAAACAGATGTTAAGCAAAAATCATGCCAACAAAAAAGGCCGCAAACCGGATGTTGCTGTCCGGTGCCGCCGTTTGAACCCTGTCAAAATGTCACATTGAGCATCCCGTACTCTTCCAGTTTCCGGTACAAGTTCCGCACACTGATATCCAATATCTTGGCCGCCTGTGTCTTGTTCCCTTTGCATGCATTCAACACGCGCAGAATATGCTGTTTTTCCAGTTCAGGCAGGGAAATCAGTTGATCGGTGTCCACAAGAGAGGATTTTCCAATGCTCTCTTCCGGAATCAAGAGGTCGCGTGTCTCGATCACTCCGCCTTTCGCCAAAACCATCCCGCGTTCCAACATATGGAACAGCTCTCGCACATTTCCGGGAAACCGGTATCTGCAAAGAGCCTTCCGTGCATCTGCGGAAATTGCCACGTTTTGCCCTTTCCGGGACTTGGCAAGAAAATGATCAATCAGCAACGGAATATCCTCCATACGCTCGCATAAAGGCGGTAACGTCAATTTCATCACATTCAGCCTGTAGAACAAATCCTCCCGGAAATTTCCTTTTGCGACTTCTGTCTCCAAAATCCGGTTGGTTGCCACAACTACCCTTACGTCTACCCTGCGCAGCCGGGAATCCCCTACTCTCCGAAATTCCTGGCTCTCCAGAAACCGTAACAGTTTGGCCTGAAAAGCCAGCGGCATCTCGCCGATCTCGTCCAAAAACAATGTCCCCCGATCCGCCAGCTCGACCAACCCTTGTTTGTCGGATACCGCTCCGGTAAACGCGCCTTTCACATGTCCAAACAGTTCCGACTCCAGCAAACTTTCGGGAATGGCTGCGGAATTGACGGCAATAAAAGGATGTTCCCGTCTGCCGCTCCAAAAGTGCAGCGCTTTGGCAATCAATTCCTTGCCTGTGCCGCTTTCCCCCTCAATTAAAATGAGAATTCCGCTGTCCGCCACGCGTCGCGTCAAATCCAACAGATTTTGCATAGCCGGGCTTTGTCCGACAATGGCAAACTGGCCGGTTTCGGACAGCAGGACCTGCTTCAGCCCCCGGTTTGTTTCCCGCAGCCGATTCTTTTCGGCGGCTTTGGCCAAAACCGCCTCCAGTTCGGGGAGCGAGTACGGTTTGCGCAGATAATCATACGCCCCGAGCTTCATCGCTTCGATCGCGGTGTCCACCGTACCGTGACCGGTCAACATGATGACTTCCATGTCAGGGTTTTTGTGTTTGGTTTCCCTGAGCAGTTGAATGCCATCTACCCCCGGCAAATTGATGTCGTAAATTCCAACGTCAAAAGAGGCTGCGTCGAGCAGGCGCAACGCTTCTTCCGAGGAAGCCGCACCGCTGACGGTACACCCTTTTCTTTGCAAGCGTTGCAGGAGAAGATCCAGCAAATCTGTTTCATCATCCACAATCAATAGCCTGATGTTCTGCCACTCCATCTCCGGTTGCTCCCCCTTTTGAATCGATAACGGGCAAATCGATCACCGCTTCGGTTCCCTGCCCTTCCACACTGTTGAGCAAAATGACTCCGCCCATGCGAGTAATGATTCCGTAACAGATCGACAACCCCAGCCCCGTTCCCTTCCCCACTTTCTTTGTGGTAAAAAACGGGTCAAACACTTTGTTCAGATATTCTTTTGGGATACCCGTCCCATTGTCACAGAGGCGAATTTGCAAGCGACTGTTTGCAAAACCGACTGTCAGCTTGATGATTCCATTGTCGGATACAGCATCAAGAGAATTGTTCAACAAATTCACAATAACTTGCATCAATTGCAGCGAATCGCCTTTCACCCTTGGCAGGTCGGTTTCCCATTCTTTCTCAAGCCGCACCCGCTTTTTTGCGAAGGCATGGGCAAACAAGGACAGGCTTTCCTCCAATACGGACGGGACGTGAATATACTCCTGTTTCCACTCCGACTTGCGGGAAAAATTCAGCATGTGTTGTGTAACCTTCTTGGAACGTGAAATATTGTCGCGAATGATCCTCAAATATCTTGCAACGTCTTCGGAAGTCAATCCGTCCCTCTCGCTCCGCAGCCGGTCCTCCAGATCTTCGGCATAGGCCTGAATCGTCGCCAGAGGATTGTTGATCTCGTGAACAAAGCCGGAAGCCATCAGTCCCAGTGCGGACAACTTGTCGGCCTGCATGAGCATCTCTTCCATGCGCCGCTGTTCTGTGATATCTTCCACGACAATCAGATATTCGGGATCTCCCGGCCGAACATGTTCCAGATGGTAAATTTGATGCCGCAACACCTTTTGTTCCCCTTGTTGCGACAAAATGGTAATCTGCTGGTCCCACAGTTCGCGAGTATCCCGCTGCAAAATTATCGGGCAACCGGAGCAAGGATTTGGCGAGTTAACGAACATTTGATGGCAGGTGAACAACTGATTGTTCCGGTCGAATCGGACCCATTTTTCCAGAAGAGGATTCATCCAGGCCACCCGGCAATCCGGATAAACCAGCGCCAATCCCGCTCCAATCCCGTTCACAACCGCATCCAGCTGCTCTTTTTCCTGCAGCAGTTTTTCCGATTGCATCCGCAAGTGGGCGGTCATTTGATTAAACGCCGTCATCAAACTTCCCAGTTCGTCCTTCCGCCTTGTAGAGATGCGAATATCCAGTACCCCGCGCCCCACTTGGCGAACCGTTTTTTCTAATTGTTCAATCGGCTTTGTGAAGAATAAACCGAAAAAAACGCTCAGCAAAACGGCGCCCGCTACAATAAAGAACAGGAACCAGGCCAGTTTGCCAAGCAATGAATAAATGGAGGCAAACGCCGCCGAAACCGGTTGTTCGACGACAGCCGCCCACCCGGTTCTGGCAAGCTTGCTGTATACGCCCAGCACTTCCTGTCCCGCGTAATTCTGGTAGCGGTTGGGGGAAGGCAGTCCGCCCGGGTTTCCATCCTCCAGAAAATGCCGGACGGTAAAACTTTTGGCGACATCCGTTTGTTGCAGGACTTTCGTAAAATCGTCGTGGGCGATCAGAGTGCCGGATTGATCGACCAAAAACACCTCTTCCTGCTTTCCCGCATGCCTTGATCCGACGAGTTCAAACAAACTGCGCAGGCGGATCTGCACCCCGATTCCGCCCCAAAACATCCGCCTGTCCGGTGAAAAATACGGAACAACGACTTTGACGGAAGGAATTCCGTTATTCGCCAACAGAACCGGACTGTAGTACACACTTCCCTCTCGCAGCCGGGAAATGATAGCGGGATCTTGCCAATCCGGCCGGGCCAGATCGTCCATTATTTTGAAACGGTTCGCCCCCAGCTTTACGGAACCGGCCGCGTCCAACACCACGGCTTCATCCGCCATCGGCAATTCCCCCAAGATTCGGTAAATCCGGGTTATCGCCGCATCTTCTGTCTGCTGCAAAGCCTGGTCAAATTCGGCCTCCCGCAACGCGGCTTCCACCCGAACCAGCAAAGCGTCAACTTCTTGCACGACCCGCTCCGCAACAATTTTTGATTATTAAATGTGATCATTCGTTTACAAAGAATCGAACAGGAGGGGGCGGCTAACCCCCTCCTGTTCGATTGTATATATACTGAGTCTAACAGCCTTGGTCTACAACTTTATTTACTTCGAACAACCTGTTACTGCGGTAATTTCCAGGTTTGCACAATCTTTAGGATATCTTGTTTCGTAGACGTTTGCCGAGTCCCAAATTTTTGTTTTTCCCGTTTATGATAGGGAACACAAACGAAACGGTGGTGAAAGCGGAGTCCACCCAATCCAAACAGCGTGACAAACGGTAGCAGAAAAAATACTGGTTCCCCTTTCGCCCTACCCGGTTTATCTGCCGTCATCACTTTTAACTCGTCAATTGCGGCCCCAAGTAGTTTCTGGAAAAAGTTAGATAATAGCCGTTTCGCAAAACTTCCCCTGCGTATAGTTTATAAACGACAACTGCAAGGGGGGGATGGCGTAGTGTACGGTGTATTCGGTGGATATACCCGTTGGGCGGTCGTATTCCTTATTATCTTTGTTCTGTTTTTCCTACTTGTACCTGGTTACGGCGCCGACGTAGGATCTGCCTACGGAAGATACGGAGTATACGGCCGAGGCAAAGTTTGGTAGTTGTACCATAATAATCTTTCACGCCTCTGTAAATAAACATTCTAACTCTAACAAACGGCCTGTTGAATAAAGAAGACTATCGGGTACCAACCAAAACCGGTTCTCCAATTTGGCCAAAATCATACGTGAGACGATTTTGGCCTTACAATGTATAAACGTCACCGCAAAGGTAAATTGCTCCTTTTACTCCTTACTCCATATCCGGCTAATTTCTTCTCGAATACTGACAGGGAACTCTATAAGATTGGAGTTTGTTTGCAGAAAGTTTTGATCTGTTAGCTGAAAGTCAAAAATTCATCCGTAAAAAAGACCAAGATATCCATTTGCATAAATATGCAAAACAATGAATATCAAGGTCTCTTTCTCACTAATTATGAAAAATCACAAAGGATTTACTGATTCAGGTAATTCTAGTTCGCCCTAACACTTACTGTATCCGCACGCTTCACATTCGTGGCAGCCGCCGTGGCGAACCAGTGAATGCTGGTGGCAGTTCGGGCAAAGGTCTTTGCCAACCGTGAACTCTCGCAGAGACACCCGTTCTGTTGGCAGTTGCACGGAGGCAGCCGTTTCCAGATGATTCAGGCGGCGCAGCGGGAATGTTTCCGAATGCTCGATCAGCGCTTTGGCAATCGCGTCCGGAACTGATGTGATGCGGCGGTCACCGAAGCCGACCGCGTTTGATCCGCCAATGCCGGAGAAATGCTTGACCAGCACGGCCTCTTTGTCCGGATTTTGCGAATCCCGCAGGTACAAGGTGATGGCTCGTCCCAACGCTTCGTTTGACGCATAGACGTCCGAACCGGCTTTTCCGATGTTTACAAAAATCTCATTCGCCGTTTGCGTTTCCGGATCGTCATTAATCGTAATATAGGCGGTACCGAGCGGCGTTTCCTTCCGGTAAGTAGCTCCATACAGCACATCCGGACGGGACTTCGGCACATACGCCCTCTCTTGATCGCCTGATGCGGTAAACAAATCGACGGAAGCTTGGGCAACAACCGGGTTCGACTTCCCTTCCTCAACCAATTCCTGGGCAACCGTTTCTTTCGCTTTGTCCGGCTCGTCTTTCAACGACAATACCTGCTCGGAACGGGAACCGTCCCGATAGATGGTCACGCCTTTGCACCCCAGCTCATATGCCAGATCGTACAATTTCTTCGTGTCTTCCACCGTATAATTGTTCGGCGCGTTGCACGTTTTCGAGATGGACGAATCGATCCATTTCTGCAGTGCCGCCTGTACGCGCACATGTTCTTCCGGCGTCAGATCCATCGCCGTCACAAAGTAATCAGGCAGTTCCGCACCCGGATGCTGCTTCAAAAATTCATCTACGATCTCCGCATTTTCCTCAAACATACCGAGTCTCGAATTGCGGAAGTAGGACCAGGCGTAATATGGTTCACAGCCGGTCGAACAACCCACCATGGTGCCTGTCGTGCCGGTCGGCGCAATCGTCATCGTCGTTACATTGCGCACACCGTGTTTGGCGATTGCTTCTGTCACGTGCGGTTTTTCAGCAGACATCAACTGCATGTAACCGGACTGCAGGAATTTCTTTGCGTCAAATGCCGGGAATGGTCCATTTTCCTTCGCCAGTTCCACAGATTCAAGATAACACCATTCGGCCATCATGCCCATTAACACGTCGCACAACTTCGTCGATTCTTCTGAACCGTATCGGATGCCGCAGTGGATCATCAGATCGTGCAGACCCATGATGCCAAGTCCCACACGTCGCTCGTTCATTTGGTTTTTGCGGTTTTCTTCAAACGGATAGTAGGTAGCGTCGATAATCGCATCCTGGAACCGTAAACCGACGCGTGTCGCTTCCTCCAGCTCTTCCCACCGGATGTGGTTCAGCAAAAATTCCGCTTTGTCCTGCGAAAAATGTTTCCGCAATTGGCTATAGATATAGTCTGCCTGTTTTTTGTTTTTAAAATCGGTCTTTTGCTTCGACCGGTCGAATCCGTTTGTGAATTGACTGAGCACTACGGCCCCCAGGTTACAGATGCCGAATGCCGGGAGACCCTGTTCGCCGCACGGATTGGTGGCGATAATGGGATTAAAATAGTGGGAATTGGACATATAATTATAACGCCCCAGGAACACCACACCCGGTTCTGCCGATTTCCAGGCGGATTCCATGATTTCGTCCCATAGTTCCTCAGCCGGAATTTCCTGCGCGATCTCCAGTTTATGGCCTGCTGCTTCCCATTCCTGGAAATTGCCGTTAAACTGCATCATTTCGCTCAGTTTTGGATAACCAATCGCCCATTTTTCTCCATTTTGTTTGGCTGCCATAAACTCTTCCGAAATACCTACCGAAATGTTGGCGCCAGTAATCACGCCATCGACTTGTTTACAGGAAATGAACTTGCGAACATCCGCATGCTTATCATTCAGAATCAGCATCAATGCGCCGCGCCGCGATCCGCCCTGCAGCGTCAACTGACAGCCGACACTCATGATCTCACCCACACCGACCGGTCCAAATCCATCGCCAAATACTTGGTTGCCTTTATCAAACAGTTGGCCCCATGTGTACGCACCGGAACTGCGGCCGTTTACACCGCGCACATAGCTGTAACGGGGACGCAGCGAAGAGAGGATAATCGAAACGCGCTTACCGTCCATCATCGCTTCCCACATGTCTGCCAACGTAGAAGCGATCGTACCCCGCTGATCGCCTGGAATCAGCGTTACGCCCAGTACATCCTGCATAACAAGAACGCCGCTCGATAATATCTTCTCATACAGTTCGGCGGCCGGGTACGTTTCACCCTGTTTGACAGGCAACCCTTTGTCGAGCCAGTCCTGCAGACTGCCTGTCCAATTTTGGTCATATCCTTCCGTTTCAAAATCGGGGAAATAGAATGTCCAGTCGTTTCCTTCTTCCACCGCCCGCAAAAACTGGCTGTTGATGCGGACCACTTTCGTGCTGTGCTTGTACTCTTCTGCCAGGAAGTCAAGCAAATCGGCATGCCAAACGTCCAACACCAGCTGCAATTCGCGGGTGCGCGGCCGATCCGTTACAGGCACCAGCGTTCCCTGTGGCGGTACCTGTGACAGATTCATGCCGACACCGCCGGAACGGGCCTGGATTTCCAATGTCTGCCCGAACGAATTGGCATAGTCACGGGGGGTCGGTCCAACGTTCGGAATCACAAAACAGTTATAGCTGGTGGTTTTGATGCCGGTACCCATCGAAGCGTTGATGCGGCCGCCCGGTACGTATTTCCACCCGCTTTGCAGTTGATAAAATTTTTCTTCCCACTTGGCCGGATCTTTCGTTACAGCTGCCGCCCCTTTCGCGATACGTTGCCACATTTGGCGGGGAGCGGTTTCTTTCAAAACATCGATATGATCATAGGGAAGTTCCACCTGATATCCATCACGCAGTTCTACTGTAGCAAGACGCTGCTCCGGCTTTAATGAAACAACTCTTGCCAATTCATGCAGGGCCCGCTTCTTATCAATAACAGCGACGACCAGACTGCCAATCTGCAGCGTTTCTTTCTTTACGTCTTTCAGCAGATAGCGGTCTGCTACAATTCGCTCACCTGTTGGGGAAAGAAAGTCTTCCGCAGTAAACGGCAACATACTGTTCATCTCAGTTTTCATGTTTTTTGCCTCCTATTTTTTCGCTGTCCAGCAGATGTAAAATTTCCTGCGCAAATGTCTCGACATCGCGAAATTGTCTGTATACGCTTGCAAAACGGACATAGGCCACCGCATCTATGGCGCGTAGTTTTTCCATCACTTTTTCCCCGATTCGTTCAGCCGGCACTTCCTTGTCGTATTCGGAGCGGATTTCCCGCTCGATCGCATCGACCGCCTGCTCAATCGATTCCATCGCGATAGGCCTTTTTTCGCACGCCTTGAGAATGCCGCGAAGCAGCTTTTCCCGCGAGAATTCTTCCCGTCGGTTGTCCTTTTTGATGATTAACAGCGGAGCCATTTCGACTTTTTCGTACGTAGTAAAACGTTTCAGACAGGCCGGGCATTCACGCCTCCTGCGGATTGACGCATGATCTTCGCTGGCGCGCGATTCCAGCACACGCGAATCATTATGGTAACAATATGGACACCGCATCACGGTCCTCCTTGGCTCGATTGTTGCCGAAACCGCTCGTTTGACGAAGTGGGTTTATGTAACCTACACTACATCTAGTGTGCTTCGCTGTCTCAAACAAATTATATACACCATATATAGGAGGGTCAAGGGGCTCTTTTCCTATCGGCAAAAACAGGTCTTTCGACTCATTCCTCAGCAATAATCCGTAAAAAATCGGTCAGGTCATTCATCACAAAGTCAGGTGGATACTCTGCTTGTTCCGCATCCTCTCGCGAGGAATACCCACTCAAAACGAGCAATGTTTTCAATCCGGCCTGTCGGCCAGCCCGGATATCAGTTTCCAGATTGTCGCCAATCATCACGGTCCGTTCCGGTTGTGTGCCAATCCGTTGCAGACTGTACCGCATCATGCGGACTTCCGGTTTGCCGATCCAAACCGGTTCCTGACCGGATGCGGCGGACAGCGCTTGGCAAAGCGAACCGGCTCCCGGCAGCAGACCCCGTTCCGTCGGCAGCCGTTTGTCCGCATTGGTCGCCAGAAAAATCGCCCCATTTTGGATAGCGAGGCTGGCGGTCATTAATTTTTGATAGGTAAACTGCCGATCGATTCCGACTACGACAAAATCGGGTCGCGCCAGCCTAAGAGCCTCGTCTTCGCGATCGGCAAGCCCTGTATCGGCAACCGTCTCGGCATCATCCATGCGATTCACGATTCGGCAGCCGACTTCCCGCAGAGCGGTGTACAACCCTTCTTCACCGATAATATAGACAGACGGTTGATCGGCTGCCGCCTGTTCACGGATATACATAGCGGTTGCCTGGCTGGATGTAAACAGATGCTCCGGCCCCGCCGAAATACCCATCTGTTGCAGTTTTTGCGCAAACTGTTCGTTTGTGCGAGACGAGTTATTTGTCACAAACAGATAGGGCTTGCCGATCCGCTCCAACCACGCGATAAACTCCTTGGCGCCAGGCAGCAGTTCATTGCCTCGGTATATCGTTCCGTCCAGGTCGATCAGAAAACCGTCGCAAGCCAATAGGGATTGTATTGATTCAGTCATTTTCTGACTCCTTTTTGTGATTTATAATAAAGTAAACTTGGCTTCGCCAAGCCTCTTGCATAGGCAAGCCTTACACTCTATTTGCATTTTTATTGTTTCTGAGCGGGCAAATTAAAATTCTGTAAAAAGGGGATTCCGCCATGAGTGAAACCGGTTTGATGCACCGTTTACCTGTCTCGACCCCCACACTGTATCCGGCTACCACGACGAATGTGTACATCATTGCGGATCAAGGCGAAGCGCTGATTATTGACGGAGGATACGAAAATCCAGCAGCCGCCAAGGAAATTATCGATTATGTAACAAAGCTTGGCAATCCCAAAGTAACCGGCATCCTGCTCACCCACTATCACCAGGACCACAGTCCGGGGGCGAAAGCGCTGGCCGATTTTTACCAATGTCCGATCGCCTGTCATGCACTTGAAAAAGAAGCGGTCGAAAAACAAATTTCGCCTTACACCGTACAGATTACATATCAGGAAGGCGACATGATCACAGTCGGCAGCAAACAACTGCAAGTTTTGCATACGCCCGGCCACACGCGCGGTCATCTGAGCCTCTGGCTGGAAACGGAAAAACTGTTGGTCACCGGCGACAACATTGTAGCGGAAGGCACCACCTGGATTGGACCGCCCGACGGCGATTTGACCGATTACCTGCAAACGCTGCACCGCTTTTTGGAGTTGAAACCCGCCTTGATTGCTCCCGGTCACGGTGAATGGGTTCATGACACGATGGCCAAAATTGAATTTTTCATCCAACGCCGCCTGGAGCGCGAACAGCAGGTTTTACGTTTATTGGCGGAACAGCCGCGAAACGCAGCCGAACTGGTGCAAGCCATTTATGCGGGGCAAGTCCATCCAAGCGTGCTGTGGGTAGCAGAACGAACCGTACTGGGACATCTGGAAAAACTCATGCGCGAAAATAAAATTGCCAAAACGGAAGACGGCTCGTATCGGACAGTCTGAAAGACACCCAAGCAACAGCCTGTCAACTGCGTCCATAATCGTTTTATCACTTGGAAGCCATTTGATGCGACAGCAATGTTCAAACACCTGTCAGCGGCAGAATACAACCCGTTTAGGCCAGTTCGTGCGGGCGCGGAGTGCCGACACCTTGACCGTTTTGGAACGCATCGTATGCGCTGTCGAAACGCGCCAGATCGGTCAATGCGTCTTTTGTCGGAAACACCATTTTAAAGATACCTTTTTCCGCCTGTTGCAGGGCGTAGAGTGGATCCATCCAAGCGGCCCGCGCCACTTCTTTTTCGGAGGGAATCAGTTCGATGCTGCGGGGAAGAACGGTCAAAAAATAACGGGTATCAAACCGCCGGGGCGACACGGTGCGAGGGGTGATACGATGCCCGTAATAACGAATTTTATCGGTCTGCAAATGAATCTGCTTTTCGACCACCCACTCGCGAAACTGGAGTTGGCCTGCTTCCAAGCGTGTGCGTATTTCAGAAAGAGGCCTCGTCTCTTGATGAGGAACAAAATCAGCCAGTAAATAACCGACTTCTTCAAAACATTCGCGGATGGCGGTCACCGCATAGGACAAATCCACTTCCAACCGCTGTTTGACGCAGAGTCGATGAATCTGATCATCCCGATCTTCCGGCTGCATGACGCCGCCCGGAAATACATAAAAACCAGGCAAAAATTTCATCGTATCCGGGCGCTGCGTCATATATACTTCGATACCCTGGCCGTTTTCGCCGTTCCGGATAAGAATCATCGTCGCCGCCTGTTTGATCGTTTCGTTCACGTTGCATGCCCCCTTGTCTTTATGGTAGCAGACGGGGCGATTTGTGAAAACCAAAAATGCATTCCCTATAAAACAGGGGGGCATCCCATTGAAAATCCGATTGATTCGTCACGCGACCTTACTGCTGCAATTCGGTTCCAAAACGATACTGATTGACCCGATGTTCAGCCCGGCAGGCGCTATGTCGGCAACACCCAACACGTCCAACCAGAAAGCGAATCCGCTGATTGATTTGCCGTGTGCTGTCGAGGAGCTGACTTCACCGGATGCCATTTTATTGACGCACAGTCACCGCGACCATTTTGATGATGCGGCGGCCAATCTGTTGCCGCGCGAAATCCCATTTTTCTGTCAACCGGAAGATGTTTCGTACATCCAAAAATACGGTTTCTCAAACGTTGTCCCTATTGAACATGAGACAATCCGGGAAAATATCCGTATCATTCGCACAGGCGGGCGCCACGGACTCGGTGAAATCGGGCAAAAAATGGGCCCTGTATCCGGCTATATTCTCTCCGCAGAGAAGGAGCCTGCTGTTTATTTTGCGGGCGATACCGTATGGTGTCCGGAAGTGGAGTCGGCGTTGGATCGGCAACCGGATGTTGTCGTTCTGTTTGCGGGAGCCGCTCAATTCCTGGAAGGCGGTGCAATTACTATGACCAAAGAAGATGTCGCGACCGTCTGCCGGAAAGTGCCGACCTCCAAAGTAGCGGTCGTTCATATGGAAGCGTGGAACCACTGCTTGCTAAGCAGGCAATCGCTGCAGGAGTACCTGGCCAAAGAGGGAGTGATGGATCGGGTTGTGATCCCCGCCGACGGAGAATGGTTCTAAATGACGATCTCTCCTGTCAAGATCAACGTCTGCAAAGTCAAAAAAGTTGATAATTAACGATGGGGTTGCGAAGCTCTTGTCCGATCAAAGTTTCAATCTTTTGAATCCGATATCGCAACCCGCTCATCGATAACGAAAGATCATTCGCTGTCTGCTCAAGATTTCCCCCATTTACCAAAAATACGTAGAGGGCTTGAACTGTAAACATTGATTCTGCCTAAAACTGACTGTATACTATCAATATGGACAGATTAGTAACGATAGGCGAAGCTTCAAAGGTGTTGGGAGTATCGATTACAACACTCCGGCGATGGGAAAAAGAAGGCCGTTTGCAACCGGATGAAATTACCCCCGGCGGCCATCGGCGATACGATCTTGTGAAACTGCGGCCTGAATTGTTCCGGCTTCAGCGCAGCGACAGAACAACCGTGGCCTATGCCAGAGTATCAAGCCACGATCAGAAAGAGGATTTGGAGCGACAGAAACAAGTCCTTGAAATGTACTGCGCTTCGCAAGGGTGGACGTTTGAAGTGGTTTCTGACCTTGGATCGGGAATGAACTACCACAAAAAAGGTTTGAAACGCCTCTTACACGCCATCTTGCAGGACGAAGTAGGCAGACTGGTCATCACACACAAAGATCGCCTCCTTCGTTTTGGTGCGGAGCTGGTCTTCGCCATTTGTGAGGCGAAAGAGGTGGAAGTGGTGATTCTCAACCAGGGCGAAGACACTACGTTTGAAGAAGATCTCGCCAAGGATGTTTTGGAGATTATCACGGTGTTTTCTGCACGGCTCTACGGTTCGCGTTCACGCAAGAACCAGAAGCTCATAGAAGGGATGAAGCGGGTGGTTGAGGATGCTGAGAAGCCATAAGATTGCGCTTCAACCGAATAACAAGCAGTCCACCTACTTCGCAAAAGCGTGTGGTGTGGCTCGCTTTGCCTTCAATTGGGGCTTGGCAGATATGAACACTACATCACGTATAAAACAAAATGGAAGAATCGAACAACTGAGCATACAAGATATTTGCGATTTAAAATAGACCCGCAAAAATATTTAAGTAACCCTTGAAAGTCGTTCGCTCAACGATTAATTGCGTTAGTTATTCCGTCTAAGAAAAAAACCTTGGTTTCTCAAGGTTTTCAGTGGTGCGGCTAATAGGAATCGAACCTATGACCCCCACCGTGTCAAGGTGGTGCTCTCCCTCTGAGCTATAGCCGCATTTTAAACGTATGCACATTACCGACAATCGATATAATAACACGTTCGAATCAAGCTTTGCAAGTGGTAATCTATGCAAACTCCGTTTGTACCCAGACAGAGGATGGGTTCCGAGGTTTTCACCGCTGGAGATGATTAGGCCGTTACGGCGATCCAAAACGTACAAGTTGCGGTCTGCTTGACAAGGATTATATTCAATTATGAGGACCGCTCCAACTCACCGGGGTTTTATTCTAAGTGAAAAAAGTAGACCTAAAGTAAAATAAGGGTTATTATACAATATAATTCAATATTTGTACTACTGGGGGAGTCTTTGACTCAGACTGAGATTGGAACGTTAGGTTCCTAAACCCCTCGAACCTGAACTGGCTGATACCAGCGTAGGAAAGTAGTGATGCCGCAACTTGAATGTGATTCTATTTTCATAAGGAACGGGTCCCTACTACGGACCCGTTTTTTTTAATTCTAATTTAGAACGGAGGATTT
This sequence comes from Effusibacillus dendaii, assembly GCF_015097055.1. Classification (NCBI taxonomy): domain Bacteria; kingdom Bacillati; phylum Bacillota; class Bacilli; order Caryophanales; family Alicyclobacillaceae; genus Effusibacillus; species Effusibacillus dendaii. The sequence goes on along the minus strand of NZ_AP023366.1, from coordinate 3,125,145 downwards.
TTACATTGGAAATTAAAGATCAAGTCGTTATTGTTACAGGGGCAAGTCGCGGACTCGGAACTGCCATTGCAAAGGCATTTGGATCTATTGGGGCCAATGTAGTAGTTAATTATTATCAAAACCGCGAAAATGCAGTTCAAGTAGCAAAAAGTATCGGCGATCACGCGCTTCCCATTGGCGCTGATGTACGAGACAAACAACAAGTTGAAAAAATGGTGTCCCAAGCCAAATCTCATTTTGGAAAGCCTGTTACTACTGTTGTTAACAATGCATTGGTGAATTTTCGGTTTGATCCGGTAACCCGAAAAGATGCATTCCATATTGATTGGGATGATTATCAAAGACAGTTTGAAGGAAGTGTCCAAGCAGCTTTAAATACAACTCAGGCTGTGCTAGCCGATATGAAGGAAAACAGGTTTGGGCGAATTATTAATATCGGAACAAACCTCTTCCAAAATCCTGTTGTGCCTTATCATGATTACACCACAGGGAAGGCTGCTTTACTAGGTTTTACACGAAATATGGCCAATGAACTTGGACAATATGGCATTACGGTTAATATGGTCTCCGGAGGACTATTGAAAACCACAGATGCCAGTTCAGCTACTACAAAAGAGGTGTTTGAGCTAATCCAATCGATTACGCCTCTACGCAATGTAACTTCACCGGAGGAAGTGGCGGATGTTGTATTATTTTTTGCTTCCAAATGGGGTAGGGCTGTAACTGGTCAAAATCTTGTTGTTGACGGTGGTTTAGTTATGGACTAGGAATTAACCAGGCCTTAGATTGAAAATTTAGCCGGGTTAACTAGTTAGTTCCCCATGAAAAAGTCCTACTTAAAATGGTTTCTACTAAAAAACGGAATTCCGTTTTCCAGTCGAGAATTGGTAAGAGACGAACAAACCAATCGAAAGGCAACGGAATTCCTGCTTCTTAAGATTCGACCTAAACCCGTGCCTTCCTTCTTAAGGAGGCCATTTTTATGATACGTACACAACACGCTCAGTTAGATTTATTTGAAGCTCTTCTTCCGCCTGAATTATTGACTCTCAACGAAGAACTCACCCACATTGTCAAGTTACTGCAAGACGACAGGTTCATGGAGCCGTTCATGAAACGCTTTCGCAGTAAGATGGGCAGACCCACCATCCCCATGCAGACGTTTCTGCGCATGATGTACCTTAAATTTCGTTATCAACTCGGCTTTGAATCCTTGGTAAAAGAAGTGGGGGATAGCCTGATGTGGCGTCGTTTCTGCCAAATTCCGCTTACCAAGAAAGGCGCTGTTCCGCACCCCACCACCCTTAGTAAACACGCCCAGGTATTTGGTGATGAACTCATTCGGGAACTGAATCACCTTCTGGTGCAGAAAGCGAATGAAGAGAAGCTGATTCGCGCCCGAAAACTTCGGGTTGATACCACTGTGGTGGAAACCGACATTCACTATCCTACCGATGCAAGTTTGCTGCAGGATGGTGTACGCGTCATCACCCGTATTGCAAAAGCTATGAAGGAAAGCAGCACTGAACTGACCTCTCAAATCAAGGACCGCAGTCGGACGATTCGTAACAAGGTATTTTCCATTAGCAAGGTTCTTAAGCGCCTCACACAAGAAGCTATTTCGGAAGTCCGCCAGATTACAGGCGAAATTCTGGACGTAACTCAGGATGTGGTGCGCTCGGGTTGGACGCTTTTGCAGGAGACAACCGAGAAGGCGAAGTCCCTTCCATCCAAAGTGATCAACAGGTTATTACCGCTTCCGCAATGCTCTCCAATTCTTTGGCAACTTGTTGCTGCAATTCGGAAGCCGGTGTTCCATCAGTGATCTGATGCCATTTTGTTTGTTTCATAGTAAAACTTTCGCGGGATTCCTCTAGCTTTCTTGTCAGCCTTGTAAGTTCCACCAACAGATCACTAGCCTGTTTTTGTCTTTCTTGTATCTCGAGTCTCAGTTGGGACAACTGGCCCTGCAGTTCTTTTTCCTCTTTACAATGCCTTAGCAACACGTTTGTCTTTGGTTTGTATATCTTGTACGGCTTGATCAACTGTGTCGGCTCCGATGGAGGCAAGAGATTCCTTAAGCGCGAGTTCCGCCTTTTTCACCGATTCCTCTTTTTCAAGTAAGGACTGTATTACCGTAGTATGTTCTGCTTGTGCCAACTCAGTTTTTTGTTGATACCCGGCCATTTTGGACGAAGAAACGCCGATCTCTTCCTTCAGTCTCCCGATTTGTCTCTCTAATTCCTCAATTGCCTGTTTCCACTCAGCCAATTGAGCCCGTTTCTGCTCAATGTTACTTCGCTGCTCTTCAATCAATTTCAAGAGTTGTTGACCTGAAGCAGACAGGCCACGCCAGCACAGAGATCTGCCGCCAGCTTGGCTGCCATTGCCCGTTTGTCCTGCATCACGACTTCTTTGTGCTGTTGGCGCAGTATAGCCAGTTGTTCCTGGGCATTCCCCAACTGTTGGGTTGTATTTTGTAGTGAATCCGACTCCTTTTGCAGATTCTTTTCCAATTGAGCAAGTTGGTCGACTTCGATGGAATTTGCTTCTTCCAACCGTACTAAATAGTCTGCTTTCACCTTTCCTTCCAATAACCGGTTTTCATCCTTTGAGAGTTGATCCGGATCAGCTGGCGGCTTGCCCTGGAGTTCCAGACGCTGATTCTCGTAAATCGGCATTTGCTCCGTGAGGGTGTGGTCCTGTAAACGTTGTGTGTTTAACTGCTTTTCAGCATCCGTTAGATCTTTCGTCCGCCGATCCACTTCCGACTGTTTCTCCTGCATTTCTTTGACGGCATTCTGATAAGCGTCATATTTGCTTACTGCGGCTTGAACTGCCTCCCGATGCTCAGGTGGTAAGGAGTTTTGTTCGATAATCTCTTTTTGCTTCAGCAGTTTGTCATCGATTGTGGCTTGCTGTTCAACTAACTGGTTAATAGCCGCCATAATTTCCGTGTGTTCTGTCTGTTTCTGATTGTTTCGCAACTGCAATTGGCCGATTTTTTCATTCAGTTCTTCCATCTCTTGTTCCAACACAAGAGCAGACTCAAGTTGGATGCAAGGATTTCTAAACCGGATCGTTCTTTTTCTAAATGCTGTTGTTCACTTTTGATATCCTCAAACTGTTTAACGAACGGAAGCACTTTTTCAGCCTTTTCCGATGCTTCAAGCTTCTGTTTGATCAGCTGAATTTCCTGGTCGGATGCTTATGCTGCACCAGTTGGTGGTTTGTTTTCTTCAGTTGCTCCTGCCATTCGACGATTTTTTTGCGGTCTCATATCGGGACTGTATTTCCCAATGTGCTTGGAAAGCCTGCTTTTCTTTGTCTGTCGCTTCCTGAAGCAGTTTTTCCGCCTGCTGCAACGCTTCCTGCGAACAGTCTCCCATGCCGTTTTGTTCCGCCACAATCACTTCAAGGGACTGTTTCGTCTTTTGATGGCGCTCATTCAGCTTCTTGCTCAAGTTCATTCCATACCGTTCCAAAGCGAATAACCTCTGTAGTATTTCCCGCCGTTCCCGGCCGCCCAACTGCAAAAAATCAGCAAACTTCCCCTGCGGGAGAACAACAGCCCGGGCAAAATCCTCCGGTTTCAGTCCTAATATCTCCTGCACGACTTGTGAAACTTCTCCGTCTTTGTCAGCCAATACGACCAGTTCTTCCTGATTGGCGTCCAGTTCGTAGATTCGGCTGTATTTGTTTTTGATCGTAATTTCGGTATTTCGCTCGTACCTCCGGTCGATCCGGTAGATTTTGCGTTCTGCCCCTGCCCCGATCTCAAACTGAAATGAAACGGTAAGACTGTTTTCAGTATGATTCAGGATGCCCTGGGTTCTGTTTTTCGCACGTCCTACAGATCCAAACAATGCCAGGGTGATCGCGTCCAAAATCGTCGATTTGCCGCTGCCCGTAGGACCAAAAATACTGAACACTCCCGCATCGGACAACTGGTTAAAATCTACGGACTGTTTCTCGCGGAAGCTGTGAAGACCTTCAATCGTCAAAAAAATCGGTTTCATCCGGCCATCTCCTCGCTTTCCGCAATTGGTTCCTCGTCCTCCGATGTATCAGATGTCAACTCCAGGAAAAGTTTCACAAGTTCCGGGTCTGGTGATACACCGATTTGCCTTTCATAGAAACGGATAAACATTTGTTCATCTGACAAATTGCTTAGTTCCGATTCGGATAAACTGTGCTGCATATCCGGTAAAATCGGCCAGATGTTGACGATACCTTCGTGCATATTACGCAGTAACTGAACGTCCTCCATGGTAAGAGGTTTGTCCATGTGAAGCGTCAAATCGATCCACGCATTCCCATCTTTTCCCTCGTCCACCCATGTTTGAACCTGACTGGTTCCTTCCTTGGCAGCCCATTTGATAAGCGGTTTGCCGGACGACAACAGAATCTCGGTTATTTGTGCGGGTTTCCCAGGTTCCACATCCACCAGTACAACCATTTTTTTCTGATTATGTTCAGAGAAACTGTACGCTAGCGGGGAGCCGGAATACCTTGTAGGAACGGGGGAAGAATGGACCACTTGCGGACGATGCAGGTGTCCAAGCGCCACATACTGCGCCATTGCCGGGAAACATTTTGGATGAACCGAATAGGCTCCTCCGACTTGGATCTGATGTTCGGAATCGGACATTTACCCGCCTTGCACATAGAGGTGGCTCATCGCTAGATTGATCGTATCTGCCCGGTAGTGGGAAGCCAGATTTTCAAATATGTAGGCGATCTGTGCATTGTATTCTTTACGCAGCTCGGCGTCCTCCGTACTCTGAGTCAGAAGCTGACGTAATCGGGCCCCGGATGGGTATGGCAATGCCGTTATCACCGCAGAATGGTCACATTCAGGAATCCGCAGTTCCACTCAGGAGGGCCCTGCTTCCACAATTTGCACCCTGTCGGCATTCTGGCTGGAAGTCCACACAATATCTTCGTGCGGTCGGCCTATCAAAACAATTCCATGCCTATGGGCTAACGGAGATGCCGCAACAAGCCGGTCCGGATTGTCATGGTTCCCCGAGATAACCACCACTCCGCGTTTTCCGTTTGCCGCCAACCGATCCATCGAGTAGTAAAACAAATCTTCTGCCATGGCGCTGGGGTTCACCGTTTGGTACACATCTCCCGCCATGAGAACCCAATCTACTTTTTCTCTCTCACAGATGTCACACAATTCCTCAACAAATTGCTCCTGTTCGGGAAGTCGATCCCGCCCCTCCAACGTTTTGCCAAAATGCCAGTCTGCCGTGTGCAAAATACGCATTGGAATCCCCCTTTTCCGTGCCCCACGTAATCACATATTTCTATTTTCACTTTACCACAGAGTGTGAAAAATGCCGCCCATAAAAAAACCTGCTCCTTTGCGAGCAGGTGGAGATGATGTTTTGGGTAACTGAAATCAGGAGATGAACCATTTTTTCGAACGTGAGTTGTAATTTGTATAACAATTCTATCATAAACACCTGTTCTTGCCTCTCCCCCGTAGACGGCAACTGTTCCCAAGGATATTAATAACATGGGAAAGGAGTTTGTTTCAGATTTCGATCAAATCACACACCTCTCCCCTCCAGATGAATCGACTGCAAGGAAGCCCTGGTGTTGATGTAATCCTCCAGATTCACCTGATCATAACCGGGAATTTGAATCCGCAGGTATCTCATCGGGTCGCTGTTCAATGGCACGGTGCAATCCAGTCCCATTTTCGAGCCGACTCCGTCGTTGTTGGAAGGGTCAAGTTTCGAACCCTGCGCGCCATGCACCACCACGAGATCTTTATCCGCCTGAAAGCGGGTAGCAATCGCCCATTCCACTTCTTCCATGTTGAAAATATCCACTTCTTCGTCCACAACCACCACATGCTTGATGTCAAAGCTGTTGGACAGGGCGGCGAAAATCGCGTTCTTTGCTTCCCCCTCGTTCCGTTTCTTGATGGAAACAATCGCATGATAACGGCACGTTCCGCCTGGACTCATATAGACCGCTTTCACAGTCGGTACGGTCTGCCGGATGGTCTGGAACAGACTGGCCTCGCGAGGCAGGCCTCCCAGCAGCAAATGTTCATACCCGGCCGGCACAATGGTATAAAAAATCGGATGGTTCCGGTGCGTGACTGCGGTGATCTGGACAACTTCCTTATCGCTCCTGGGACCATAGTATTTCGGAAACTCGCCAAAAGGCCCTTCCGGTTCACGCACATTCGGCAGGATCTTGCCCTCCAGCACAATTTCCGCAAACGCCGGAACATCGATGTCGACCGTCTCGCAGCGAACCACTTCCAGTGGCTCTCCCCGAAGGGCCCCCGCAATCTCCAATTCATCAACGCCAAACGGTGTGCTTGCTTGCGAAGCAAGCAACGTCGCCGGTTCGACTCCGATTGCGATGGCGCACTCCAGAGGCCTGCCCACTTCCTCCGCCTGCTTATATAGATGAAATGTATGACGCGGCAGTAGCAAAACACCCAATTTGTCTTTTCCCGAAATTTGCAGGCGGTGAATGCAGGCGTTTTGTTTTCGTGTGGCGGGATCGCGAACGATAAACAGCCCCGCAGTGATGTAGTTGCCGGAATCCTTATCATGATGAACCGGGATCGGGAAGAGTTTCATCAGATCAATATCTTCCCGGATGATATTTTCTTTCACAGGAGCTTGCTTGTTGTCCACTAATCGGTACGGAATCGGGGCAGCAACCGCCTCGGTGAACTTCGGAATCACCCCGTACGGGTCTGTTTCAAGCGCTTCCGCAAAGTCCTCGCGCGTAGAACAAATCCCGGACACGACCGGAATCGTGTAATCTTCGACCTGGGTAAAATAGGCCGCCTGTTTCCCATCCAATTTTTTAGCGATGGCCGCCACTTCATACTGCAAGCTGACCTTTTTGTCGATTACGGCCAAACGGCCTGTGGATTGGAGATGCTCGATCCAGGTACGAAACGTCTTCGCTTTCATCTGCTGAAATCCCCCTTAAACAACAACTGGCGTTCCGAATATATCCTTCAGTCGACGCTCGAACATTTTCGTCAAACGCTCACGTCCCTGAACCTCAGGCGGGGTGGGATATTCCTTTCCATCGACAAGGACCGGCTGCTCATAACGAATCAGGATATGCGGCAGATACTCATCGAACAAGGCGCGAATCCGGTTTGCATGTTCCGGCTTACGGGCGTACAATTTCAACATGCGGAGACCAAAGCCGACATGACGCCCTTCGTCCTCCTTGATTCGGGCAAATCCTTCGGCCAATCCCGGAAATAACCCTTTGCTTCCGAATACCGCCTCAAACACATCGTACCCTGACATCGCCTGTACGCCTTCAATGATGCCCTGATAGTGGGTCAGCCCTTCCACCAGTGCCGACTCCCGGTCCTCCGGTTTTTGTTCCAGTGCCGCCAGCATTCGCATTACCCGTTCATCGAGCTTCTGCTGGACAATATTTTTCACGCCGGGAATTCTTTCGCGCCCCAGCACCTCTTTGAAATAACGCATGAAAAACTCGGTATGCTTAAATTCCTCCAGTAACTGCGTGCTGAGAAAAGCCTGTTGTTCAGTAGAGGAACCCAGCATGATCCAAGGACAAAACTTCAACGCGACATTTTCTTCCGCGTCGAGAAATCCTGTGCAAAAATGAATCAGATATCCCTTCAGGTCTTCATCCAGCGACTCAAAATCTGCCTTGTCTTGCTTCAAGTCGATCTCTGCCGGATCCCATGTCCCAAACCGGATCGCTTTGCGATACAGATCCCATGCGACTTCATCAGTAGACTTATCCAGGCCCGGAATTAATTCATCCGCCATACTTTGATTCAGATTTCCGCTCATTTCCTATCCCTCCGAAAAATAGATTGTCAATCAAAACATCTTCTTCAAGATTTCCAGCACTTCCGCTTCACTCGGCTGGCGAGGATTCCACTTCATCATTCCGCTCTTGAACGAATCCCTGGCTATGTCGGCAAGCTTCTCTTGCGGAACCCCAACCTCACGCAACCGGGTGGGAAGTCCGATGTCCTGCACCAATTGCGCGACAGCGGGAGCTGCCCCTCCCGCCAATTCCTTTGCTCCACCCGTTTTGACGCCCATGAGTTCAGCGATCTTGGCCACTTTTTCGGGACGTACAGGTGTGTTGAATTCCACCACATGCGGCAGCAGCAAACCGATTGCAATCCCGTGCGGCACGTGACAGTGTCCTGACAGAGCGCTTCCTATCGCATGAGCGAGGCCAAGGAAACCGTTATTAAACGCCATGCCGGCCAATAAGCTTCCATGCGACATCCCGACCCGCGCGTCGATGTCCGATCCGTCCTGAACCGCCCGGCGCAAGTTCGCATTCACAACAGAGATCGCTTCCATCGCCAAAGCGTCAGACACCGGCCGGGACCGCAGGGAGAAGAATGTCTCGATCCCGTGCGCCAAAGCATCAATCCCTGAAGCCGCTGTCATTTTGGCTGGCAGAGTACCCGTCAGTTCCGGATCGACCAACGCGATGGATGGGGCCATATAGGGACTCGTCACCGTTACTTTTACGTTGTTGTGCCAATCGGAGTAAACCCCGAAGATCGTGACTTCACTTCCGGTACCCGAAGTGGTCGGAATGGCGATCAGGGGGATGGCGGAGGCGGCCGGGATGCGGTTTACTCCGGCATAGTCCCCGATACTTCCCCCATTTGAGGCGACAACCCGGATGCCCTTTGCGGCGTCGATTGGGCTTCCGCCGCCGACTGCCACAATACAGTCATACCGCTTGACTTGAAATGCCTCAGCCCCTCTGTTGATCGTTTCAATACTCGGATCCGGTTCCACATCCGTATAGATGTCAAATTGGATGCCGGTTGCTTGCAAGGACTCCGACAACCGATTCAGGATTCCGGTCGACTCCACACCTTTATCAGTCACCAAAAACACGTTGTTGACGCCGAGCTGCAGCAGACGTTCACCCAGGCGGGACGCTTTCCCGTAACCGAATTCGATTAACGACGGGAGATGAAATGAAAACTCGAAATCAATCGATGTAACTGGTTGGCTCAGACTCATTTTTACCCTCCTCCCCTTGCCCATTACTCCATCTCGAAATGGATGTGCTTGGTTTCACAGTACTCCATGAGACCGTCGATTCCCCTCGTGCGCCCCAAACCGCTCTGTTTGTATCCGCCAAATTCGGCCTCAGGGAAGTTTTTATTGTACGTGTTAACCCAGACGGTTCCGGCTTTGATTCCTTTCGACATTCGCATCGCGCGATTTAGGTTGGTGGTCCAGACCCCTGCCGACAGTCCGAAATCCGTGTCGTTCGCCAGGGCAAGCGCTTCTTCGTCACTGGAGAATGATTGAACGGCCAGCACGGGACCAAAAATCTCCTCGCGTACCACACGGCAATTTACAGGCAGATTGTCAATAATGGTCGGCGCGAAGAAATAGCCTTTATCGTATTCCCCGCCTGTTAACCGGTACCCGCCGGTGATGATGGTTCCTTCCCGTCTGCCGATTTCACAATATTCTTCCACCAGTTCCAACTGGTTTTGAGAAACCACAGGCCCCATATCGGTAGACTCCAACAGGCCGTTTCCTACCTGCAGGTTTTCGGCATACTGTTTGAGACGGGTGATCACTTCGTCCTTGACAGACTCATGCACCAACAGCCTGGATCCGGCCATGCAGATCTGACCGGCAGAAATAAAAATACCGCGTCCAATCACCGGAATCGCTTTCTCCAAATTCGCATCCGCAAAGACTACATTGGGAGATTTGCCGCCCAGTTCCAAAGCCAGTTTCTTGATGTTGCTCGCCGCAAGCTCCATGATCGTTCTGCCGGTCGATGTATCCCCCGTAAAACTGATCATGTCTATTTTTTTGCTGCTTCCCATCGCGGCTCCAATCGATTTTCCGGGCCCTGTCACAATACTTGCAATCCCTTTCGGAAAATCCGGTATCTCATCAATCAGTTTAAAAATTTCCACAGAGACGCCCGGTGTCAGACTCGCCGGTTTTACAATCACACCATTTCCTGCTGCCAAAGCAGGTGCCAGCTCCCGGATCATAAGCAGCGCAGGCCAATTCCACGGCGTGATAAGCCCGACTACACCGATCGGCTCTTTCACAATGACTCCAAAATTGGCCGGTTCCAGTTGAACCGATCTGCCAAACACCGTTCGCGCCGCACCGGCAAAATATTTTAAGGTATCGACGCAACCCGCCAATTCCACACGTGATTCGCGAATCGTCTTGCCTTGTTCCAAAGTGAGGACCCGGGCCAAATGTTCTAGGTTTTGATCGATTTTTTGGGCCAGAGCCAACAAAGCTTCATACCGTCGTTTCGGGTTATATCCCCAATCGCTCTTTTGAAAGGTGTCGTAGACCGAATCGATGGCCTGTTCGATATCCGAAACGGTTGATTTTTGCGAAAATCCTATGATTTCCCCCGTGGCCGGATTTCGTGATTCCAGGCGCTCCCGGGACGAAGATTCGGTCCATTCGCCTCCTACATAGTTGTAATAAAGCGCCGGTTTCTGTTCGGTTAGAGATGACATGTTTCTCCCCCCATATCCTGGTTGTTCATACCTTTCCACCGCTCAAACAGGTTCGCATCCAGATCAAATTGATCCAATGCCTTTTGCACGCTTTGATTGACGATGTCGTCAATGGTTTTTGGCAGATGATAAAAAGAGGGGACTGGCGGCAGTATGATCCCGCCCATATGCGTCACATTTAACATGTGTTGGATATGTCCGAGATGCAAAGGAGTCTCGCGTACCAGCAGCACCAGCTTTCGCCGTTCCTTTAACTGGACATCCGCCGCTCTTGTCAATAGCTCGCTGTTAAAGCTGTTCGCTATACCAGCCAGTGTCTTGACGGAGCACGGTGCGACAATCATTCCGCTTACCCGAAAAGAACCGCTTGATATGGCAGCCCCGAGATCACGGTTGTCATACACCTGCGATGCCATGGCGCAGACGTTTTCCACCCGGTAGTCGGTTTCGAACTCAATTGTTTTCTTTGCTGTTTCGCTGAGCACCAGATGGACTTCCACCCCGAGACTGTGCAGAGCCTCCAACGTTCTTACACCGTAAATCGCTCCGCTTGCCCCCGATATCCCAACCACGAGACGCATATATTTACCCTCGCTATTCATCCGTTTTTATTTAAAGTCGCCTTTTGTTTCCGGAATGACAAAACTGCCTATCAGGTACAAAACAAATACCCCGACTGAAAAATAGCCAAGCGTTGAAGGAATATTTTGTGTGGTTCCGCTCGCCAGGGAAACGAAGGTCGGCATCATGCCTCCGACTGCAAAACCCATATTCCAGGACAGCCCGGTGCCGGTCGAACGGATGACCGTAGGAAAACGCTCGTTTAGGAAAATCAGTATCGGCGCATACGCAGCGTTGCCTAAAAACGCAAGCGCCAGCGCATAGAATGTAATGGCGGACACTGTCGTCGCATTTGCCAACCCGGAATACAGTAAAGGGAGTCCGATAAGGTCTACAACGCCCATGATCATAAATGTTTTCTTGCGGCCGATATAGTCACTCAGGTTTCCAATCAGGACTGCCGAGACAATCGCAACCACACTTGCCGCCATCAAAATGATCGAGGCGGTCCCGGCAGGCGTCTTGTTGATCACCTTCAGGAAAGTGGGAAGGTATCCGGAAGTCAGATAGTAAGCCGTTCCCCCGCCAATCACAATCATAAGATTGACAAGCACCACAGGGAGATACTGGCCGGAAAACACCTCCCGTACGGGTGCCTTCTTAACTGGCGCATCTGTTTTTTTGGCTTGTTGCAGTTGCATCCAGGCAGGAGATTCCTCAAGTGATTTGAATACAAAAAGTCCGAGAATGGAGCTGAGAATCCCTGCGAAAAACATAAATCGCCAGCCCCAACCACTGAATTCCGGTCCTGGGAATGCAGCCGACACGATATAGTAAACAATGGAAGCCATCAAGGCACCCAGGCCGGCTCCACCGCCGCCGATAAGGCCTGACATCAATCCGCGCCACTTCGGGGGGACGGTTTCGGTTCCAATCGTGTGGGTGGAAGCCACCACACCGCCAACGAACACCCCTTGTACCAATCGTAAAATCAGGAACATGATCGCTGCGCTTACACCGATCTGACCGACTGTCGGAAGCGTTCCTAACAGTGCGGTCGAGATGCCGACACCGGTTACCGCGATAATCATTGCTTTTTTTCTTCCTTTTCTGTCCGCGTAAGATCCAAACAGACCGGAACCGACCGGACGCATTAACAGGGTAACGGCAAACGATGCATAGACCGCTGCCAATGAAAGCGTCGGAATACTGGTCGGGAAGAAAAGCTTTCCTATCTCAGGCGCCACATACAGGAGGATAAACAGATCAAAAAGATCCAACGACCATCCCAAAAGCGACGCGACCGAAGCAGTTACCATTTGGCGCCGATTGACTCCAAAATGCGATGTGCCGGTTGTATTCGTGCTAGTCATGATAGACATATAGAATCCCTCCAATAGGATAGATCAAGCAGGCAACTGCAAAATACTATCAATTCAGAAAATTTTACCGGTAATGGATGGGGATGGATGATGTCCAATCCCCCAACCATATTGTAGTGGGTCATTTCCCTTATTTAGTGGGTTATTTGCCCTTAAAATTCGGCTTGCGCTTGTCGTAGAACGCTTCCACCCCTTCTCTAAAATCATCCGTACTCCTGAGCATTCCATAAGCATATCCCTCAATCTCAAGCCCGGCGCTTAGGGGACCTTCCTGGGATGCGTTTAAGACCTGCTTCAATACCCGCAAGGCAAGAGGCGAGTACTGCAGCAGTTCATCCACCAGGTTTTGCACAGCAGATTCCAACTCTGCTTGCGGCACTACTGTCGTTAGCAATCCCCATTGGTAGGCCTCCTCCGCTGGAATGCGACGGCCTCGCATAATCATGTCTTTCGCCCGGCCAAGTCCTGCAATTCGAGCGATCCGCTGCGTACCGCCGCTTCCGGGAATCATGCCCAGTTTAATTTCCGGCAGAGCCAGCAGGGTGGTTTCCGAAGCAACCCGGAAATCGCACGCCATGGCGATCTCAAGTCCTACACCGAACGTGTAGCCTTGCAGTTGAGCGATGACCGGTTTTGGCGAACGTTCAGGCGCAGCCACATTTTTATGCAATACGGAAAGTTCCTCCGGGTGCCGTTCCATGAACTGTGCGATGTTTCCGCCGGAGGTGAACGCCTGGGTCCCCTCGCCTTTCATGATAATGACCCGTACTTCGTCATCCTTATTTAACTGTTCAAATATTTGGTTCAGATGGAACCGCGCGATATAGCTCAAATTATTCATTTTTTCCGGGCGGTCCAGAATGATGGTTGCCGTTTTTCGTTCCGGATTCTTTTCGACCCGAATGTGATCCCATTCATTAACAGCCGTTTGTCCTTGATTTTGTTGTTCCATTACGATGCACTCTCCCTTTTCATAATCAGTTCTTCATATTCCCCGCTGCGGAGCTTGCGGCGAAGGATTTTCCCAACCGGGCTCTTCGGTATGGCGGACACCAATACATACTTCCTGGGGCGTTTAAAATTTGATAGTTGATGGCTGTCCCTGCAATACTCATCCAACTCTTCCACCGTCAACGACGGATCTTTCGGTACGATAAAGGCGGTAACAATTTCACCCCAGCGCGTATCGGGCAGCCCGACCACAGCCACTTCGGCCACTTTCGGGTGTTTGGCGACCACATCCTCCACTTCAAGCGGGTGAATGTTTTCGCCGCCCGAAATAATCATGTCATCGACCCTCCCCAGCACATATAAATCCCCTTCCTGGTCGATCATCCCCATATCACCCGTAAAATACCATCCGTCGCGGATTGCCTTTTTCGTTGCATCGGGCCGGTTCCAGTACCCCTGGAACGCTTCGCTCGATCGGAGGTCAACAATGATTTCACCGGGAATCCCAGCCGGGACCAAATCGTCAGGGGTTGAATGACCGTCCGGGTCAGGCACCACGATCCGAATACGCTGATGAAATCCTGCTTTTCCCGCGCATCCCGGTTTTTTATCCAGATAATTGCAGATCGAAAACGTATACACCTCGGATGAGCCGTAATGGTTGACAAAGATCTCCGGGCGCAATTTTTTGATGATCTCTTCCGTCAATGCCTTGGTCATTGCGGCGCCGGCGTATCCCAATTTTTTTAGTGGAGAAAGATTATATTTTGCAAAATTGGGATGGTATACTAGATCATGGAATATGGTAGGCACCAGATATACACAGGTGATCTTTTCTTGATCCAGTGCCTGAAGTACGGTTTCGGCGCTGTAATCGGGTGTCATGACCAATTTCCCGTTCAGGAAAGCCATCGATAGGAGGGAACGCATGCCCATGGTGTGATACAAAGGCATGACGCCTATGGTGCTTTCCTGAACCTCATACTGATTTTGGACGATATGGGCAACTGCCGCGCTGTACTCGTTCAGATGCGTGCGCGGAACCCCCTTAGGCCGGCCGGTCGTGCCTGATGTATATAACATCAGACAAACGTCGCCATCATGTATTTGGGGTCTATCAGGTTTGCCGGTTCCTTTTTTCTGCAGTTCCCCGTAGGTGACATCGACTCCTTGGGCGCCTTGCACACCGATTTTCAATGTTTTCAGTTCATGGATCGCTTCCCGTACCGCATGTTCACTTACCGGTTCATACACAACCGCTGCGGCGCCCGCATCCTGTACGCAATATTTGATTTCTTCGGGCGACAACCGGAAATTGATCGGGGTGAAGACGGCGCCAATTTTTTGTACGGCCCAGTAAAGCGTTACCATTTCCAATCTGTTTTTCAGTACGAGGACAACCCGGTCTCCTTGTTTGATCCCAAGAGCCTGTAAACCTGAGGCAAGCCTGTCAATCTCCCGGTTCAATTCCTGATAGCTTAACCGGGTATTTTCTTCAACCAGCGCTTCATAATGAGGGTGCCGTTCGCAAGCAAATTCAAACAGTGTCCCCAGATCCATCGATTTTCTCACCTTCCTTCTGCCTGCTCGCCACTTTTTCAATCGCTTCGATAATTCCTTTGTAGCCAGTGCATCTGCACAAATGACCTGACAACATCTCCTTGATCTGATCTGTGGTCGGATCGGAGTGAGAGTTCAGAAATTCTACTGACGACATCAGGATGCCAGGGGTACAGAAGCCGCATTGCAGGGCATGACACTCGGTGAAAGCCTGTTGCAGGGGATGGGGGCGATTGTCTGCTGCAAGCCCTTCCACTGTCATGATCTCGGTGTCCGCCGCCTGTACGGCAAACATCAGGCAGCTCCTTACAGCAGAGCCGTTAACCAGTACTGTACATGCCCCGCATACGCCATGCTCACATCCGACATGTGTTCCGGACAACCCGCAGTCTTCCCGCAAAAAGTCACTGAGAAGTTTTCGCGGTTCCACTCGTTCCTGATACACTTTGCCGTTGATTTTCAGCCGGATTTCAACCGTTTGATCTCTGGACACTTGGATCACAATGCTCCCTCCTTTCCGGTTGCCCTGATATAGGCGGTTTTAACGGCTCTTTTGGCAAATACCCCGGCCAGATGTAGTCTGTACTCCCTGGTCGCGTGAAGATCGCCCTCCGGATCGACATTCATGGCAGCCATCCGCCCGACCTCTTCCAATAGGGTGTCCGTAAGCTTTTCGCCGATTAAAATTCCGGCTGCATCCTCTGCCAGAACAGGAATCGAGTCAACACCACCCAATGTAATCCGGGCCGTGAGAATACGCCCTTGCGGGTCGCTGTCAAGAACGCAAGCTGCCGCTACCAACGCAAAATCTCCATGTCTTCTGCTGAATTCGTGAAACGAATATCCCTTTGGCACCGAATCTACAGGGACCTTTACTTCGGTCAGAAGTTCACCTGGCATAATATCGGTTGTCAAATAGGTAATAAAAAATTCTCTTAAATCCACCTCCCTTGTTTCATCAGCGCTTTGAATCACGGCACTCCCGTTTAACGCCAGCAAGGACAGAGGGAGTTCCGCTGTCGGGTCGGCATGCACGATGCTGCCGCCAATGGTGCCCCGGTTGCGGGTCTGCATGTGTCCGATAAACGGAACCGCTTCCGAAAGCAAGGGAATTTTTTCCCTGATCAAGCGGGATCTTTCCACTTCCCTCTGGCGGGTTAAAGCGCCGATCCTGAGCCATCCGTCCTCATATCGAACATAGTCCAACTCCTGCAGTCCATTGATGTCGATCAGACACTCAGGAGCGGACAGCCGCATGTTCAAAATCGGGACCAAACTCTGCCCCCCGGCGATCAGTTTCCCTCCCTGACCGTGCGCAGACAGCAGTTGCAGCGCTTCCTCCAGCGTGGAGGGACGGAAGTAATCAAACAATGCCGGTTTCATTTCTTCACCTCATTCATCTTCCGACCAAATTTTTTCGGTACTAGGCAGATCGTTGAGCGGTTTCTATTTCCTTTTTGATTTTCTTGAAAAAATCATTGATTAATAATTTGGCTACACCGCCAAGCATCCTTTGCCCGATAGCCGCCACTTTCCCGCCAACTTCAGCCGTATAGTTATATGAGAGAGCGGTTTTTTCTACCTCAATCGGAGTTAGCTCGATCAGGCCTTCCGCGTCAACAAAACCTGGTGCGCCTTCCCCGTGAACTACCAGTTTGTAGCTTTTCGGAGCCTGTATATCCACAAGCGAAACCGTTGCATCATATTTTCCCTTGACTGCGGCAATCCCAATGGAAAGATCGGCGCGGTATTTGCCTTCCTCAATCAATTCCAGCTGCTTGCAGCCCAAAATACATTCGGTGAGTACGTCCGGATCCATCAATTTCTGCCAAACCTGTTCGATCGGTGCGTTCAATTCAATAACGCCGCTGCCGGTCATATCAATTCCTCCTTCAACTGCTGTTTGTTTTGGGCTTCCTGTATCAGGGACCAAATCCGGTTCGGCGACAACGGCAAGCTGTTAATTGTAATACCCAAAGGGGAAAGAGCATCCGCAACCGCATTCGCGATCACCACGGGAGCGCTCATCGTATTCCCTTCTCCTAGCCCTTTCGCCCCAAGAGGCGTCAGCGGAGACGGAGTCTCAAAATGCTTGATTGTCACTGGCGGCATTTCGGTTGCTGTCGGGCACAAATAATCCATAAAACTCCCCGTTAAAAACTGACCGTTTTTGTCATAAGCCAGTTCCTCATACAGCGCGCCGCCAAGGCCGTGCGCCAATCCGCCCATGATTTGGCCATTTGCAATCAGCGGGTTCAACAGCTTCCCCGCATCATGAACCGTGATGTAATCGAGAACTTTGACTTCGCCCGTATCTGCATCCACTTCGACAGTCACCGCGTCCGCAACAAATCCATATGCGGCCGAACCGTTCACCTGATCGTTCTCATCTGGTGGCAGAGCGGTTGGAATGGTATAGAAAGCGGTTTCATGAATTCCCGGTTCGATTCCCTCCGGCAGCCCTTGCGGGTTCCAATGTACCGATCCGATGATTCTGCGCAAAGAAATTTGCTTGTCAGGTTGGTCCCGGACCACAACTTTTCCGTTCTCGAAGTGAAGCTCGTCAACCGGTACTTGCAGCTGGTCGGCTGCAATTGTCCTCAGTTTCTCACGCACCTTGACAGCCGCCTGATATACGGCGCTTGAACCGATCGGCGCAAAACGGCTCGAATAGCTTCCTGAGGCCACCGACCAAGGACTGGTTAGTGTATCCATCTCAGCAATCACTTTCACCGATTTCGGATCTACTCCAAGCACTTCCCCTACCACCTGGGCAGCGACCGTTTCATGCCCCTGTCCGGTTGGAACGGTACTGATCCGTACACTGATGCTTCCTGCCGGATCGATCGAAACCGTAGCTCCTTCCGCACATCCTGATTTCGGAAGCGACTTCGCCCTCTGCTCCGGTGTCAACGCCAATGTAATATACCCCATATTCGACCCGGAAGGTTCTACGATACAGGTCAACCCGATTCCCATGTATTTCCCCTGCTGTCTCGCTGACTGTTGGCGCTTGCGAAATTCGTCATAATGCACCAGTTCCAGCGCTTTTTCAAACGCCGTCCGGTAATCCCCGCTGTCATAAATGCCTCCTGACGCCGTTCGATAAGGGAATTCTTCGGTCCGAATCAGGTTTCGCCTGATGACTTCCGCAGGGTCCATAGCCAGTTTTTCCGCAACCATATGCATGATCCGTTCCAGCGGAAAATACATCTGCTGGCCTCCATACCCGCGAATCAAACCCGTTGGACACTTGTTGGTCATTACCGCAATCGTTTCCATAAACAGGTTCTGAATCCGATACGCCCCCGTGCTGTTCGAATGGGTTCGGTACAAACAGGCTGGCTCGGGTGCACGGATATAGGCACCCACGTTATCCACCATTTTCATTTTTAATCCCGTTACCGTACCGTCATTTTTGATGGCGGCTTCGATCCAGGTAACACGATCCGTTCCACTGGAGCTGGCCATCAGATGTTCCTGGCGGTCTTCGATCCATTTCACCGGCAAACCGGTTTTCCTCGATACCACTCCCATCAGCACCATGTACGGGAGAACACCTGCTTTTATCCCGTAACTGCCGCCGATATCCTTCGGTATGATGATTCGCAGATGATTGCTCGGGATTTGCAATGCGGCTGCCATCACCGATTGCAATGTAAACGGACCGTGAAAGTTGGACCAGATCGTCAGATTGTTGCCACTCGCCTGGTAGTGGGCAATCACTCCGTATGTCTCGACCGGAGTGGCGCTGTATTTTGGAAAATGAAACTTATGTTTCAGCACCAGATCGGCTTCGGCAAATGCGTTGTCCACGTCGCCGTAGTTGAATACACGGTGATTGGCAATATTGCTGCCGACTTCCTCATGCAGGACCGGAGCGTCCGCTTCCATCGTCTTTTCAATGTCCACCACGACTGGAAGAGGTTCATATTCCACTTCGATGGCCTCGAGCGCATCCTCAGCCAGATACCGGTTTTTGGCTACTACTACCGCAACCGGTTCACCGACAAAACGAACTTTGTCCACGGCAAGCGCATAGTACTTGACCGGGGCGGTCACCCCTACCGGAAACGGCTGGGTCATTTCGATAATGTCCAGCCCAGTCACTACCCCTTTGACTCCCGGCATTTGTTCCGCTTTGTCAGTTCGAATCGATGTGATTCTCGCATGCGCATAAGGACTGCGCAAAATGGCAGCGTAGTGGATGTTGGGAACCGGACTCAAATCTTCGATATAACTGCCCTGTCCCGAAGTCAGACGCGAATCCTCGACACGTGGCATCGGTTGGCCAATACTGTTTTGTTTCAACTGCGAACTCCTCCTTTCATAGCGAGACCTTGCGGCTATGCCGCAATGGCGAGACTTGTGCTCTATGAGTGCGTAGCGCGACCTGGCATCTTTGATGCCTTGGCACGACTTGTGCCCTTTGGGTACTTGACCCCTTTGGGGGTGGGTGCATAACAACTCTTTGATAATCTTCAAATGTATCCAGTTTTCGAGTCATGCGAGTACCGGCTTCCACTCGCCTGCCGGTCTCGCATGCAAGGGGTGCTTTCGCAACTTTAAAAATTGGCCGTTCCGGCCATTCTTCCGGCAAAGCAGTTCCGAGAGGATACTTAAAGCGATTTCCTCCGGCGACTCAGCCCCTATATCCAAACCCACAGGGGAATGCAGCTTTTCCAACAACTGCTCATTTAAATTGACACCACCCATTTGAATTTCCTGAAGCATCCGCTCCATTCGTTGATGGGAACCGAGTACTCCCAGATACGGAATGGGACAGGAAATCAATTGTCCGACCAGCATCCGGTCTAACTCATAATTGTGTGTCATCACGACCACGTACGATCCATAGTAGACCGAAAATTGTAAATATTCACTCTTAAATACTGTTACACGTTCGTCCACATCCGAAAAATACGGTTGGTTTAGATGATTCTGTCGATGATCTACTAAGCTTACATGCCATTCAAGCGCTTTAGCTCCCCGGACGAGCGGTACGGCGTCCGGTCCCGCTCCGAAAATCACCAGTCGCGGGCGGGGCTTTACCATCTCGATAAACAACTTCACTGCCACACCTTCAACTATCATGTCTTGCAGTCCACATGTTAACCCGTCGGATGCGTGAATCCTATCAACCGGCGGCCCCAGAAGAAGTTCAGTTCCGACCGGAACCTGCAACGGATCATCGGATTCCACCACAAGTCCTGTCAGATAAGTGCTGTTGCAGGATGTTCCCTTTCGAAAAGACGAAATCATATTTTCTGCTTCTTCGGGAGATCGTATCGGATCAAACGCCTGAAGCCATATGGTGATGGCGCCGTTGCAACCTACCCCTAATCCCCAAAACAGATCGCCATCCATCCGGAAATCATACCTGATTTGCTGTGGAATGCCGGTCTTTATCACTTCCCGTGCATGCTCGAGAAGATCCCCTTCCACACAACCTCCGCTCAGCGTTCCTAC